>JAISPH010000212.1 GCA_031275035.1 Treponema sp. | reverse complement strand
CCGGCGGCAAAGGCCGCCAGGCTCGGGGGCGCCGCAAGGTGTATTCCGGCCGCATCATCCCGGTAGTTTCCGGACATGGAGTCCTTTCCCCCGATGGCCGGAAGCTCTAGTGTAAGCTGGGCTTCCAGGGCGCCCAGCAGCGCCGCCGCGGGCCGGCCCCAGGATTCGGGGGTCCGGGGCTGTTCAAAGTACTCCTGCAGGGAAAGCCGGGCCTTCCAGGGATTGCCCCCCAGGCAGGCGAACTTTGCCAGAGCTTCCCGGACGGAACCTTTGGCTCCTTCATAGGGGTTCCGGCTCATCAGGACCGGATCATAGCCAAAACTCATCAGGCTGGCGGTACGGCTTTCCCTGTCCAGGGCGGGAAGCAGCGCCGCCATACCGCATTCGGGGGTTCCCTGCTCCCGGCCGCCCCAGGGAAAGAGTACCGACAGGGCGCCGATGGAACCGTCAAACCGTTCCTGAAGTCCCCGCCGGCTTCCGCTGCGGAGGCTGCCAAGTTCCCGCTTTAGCTGATCCAGCAGCGCCTCCGGGACAGGCTCCGCCTGCGCCCCTCCGGGAGAAACGGCGGAATCCGCGGAACCGGTAAAGGCGGCGGAGATGACCGCCGAGGCGGACCGGAAGGCGCCGTTGGAATTGAGGAAGTCCCGGGACAGATCCACAATGATCTTCCCCCGCCACTTCATCCTGAGTTTCGCTCCTGCGGCGTCATCGCCGCCGGCGCTTACCCCGGCGATAACCACGGCGCCGAGATTTTCCGCCGCGGCGTACCGGATCAGGGCCTCCGCATCGGCGGCGGCGCATACCACCGCCATCCGTTCCTGGGATTCGGAGATGGCCAGCTCAACGCCGTTAAGGCCGGCGTACTTCTTCGGCACCCTGTCAAGATCTATTTCCAGCCCCGCCGCCAGTTCTCCCACCGCCACCGAAACGCCGCCGGCGCCGAAATCGTTGCATCTTTTGATAAGCCGGGTAAAGCCGGGATTTCTAAAGAGGCGTTGCAGTTTTCGTTCCTCTACGGCGTTCCCCTTTTGTACCTCCGCGCCGGCGCTCTCCACCGATTCCCCCGTGTGGATTTTGGAGGAGCCCGTGGCCCCTCCTATGCCGTCTCTGCCGGTTTTTCCGCCCACCAGGATCACCATGTCTCCGGGGGCCGGTTCTTCCCGGCGGACCCAGGCGGCCGGAACAGCGGCGATCACCGCCCCCAGCTCCATCCGCTTGGCGAGAAAGCCAGGGTGGTAGAATTCCGCCACCTGGCCCGTGGCCAGCCCTATCTGATTACCGTAGGAGGAATACCCCGCGGCGGCTCCCCGGGCAAGCCGGAGCTGGGGCAGCTTCCCCGGCAGGGTATCCTGCAGGGCCGCCCTGGGGTCGCCCCCGCCGGTAACCCGCATGGCCTGGTGAACATAGGCCCTTCCCGCCAGGGGATCCCGAATCGCCCCGCCAAGACAGGTGGCTGCCCCGCCAAAGGGTTCAATCTCCGTAGGGTGATTGTGGGTTTCGTTTTTAAAGAGGAGCAGCCAGGGTTCGGAAGAACCGTCGCTGAATTCAGCCTGAACCCGGACGGAACACGCGTTGATCTCCCGGGATTCATCCAGGTCCGGGAGGAGGCCCCGCTTTTTCAGCAGCTTGGCGCCTATGGTGGCCATATCCATCAGGGTCCGTTTCCGCGTTTCCGCCGCGGCGCCGTACACTTCCCGCCGGGCGTCCTCGTACCTGTCCAGGGCCTTCCGCAGAAACGGCTCCAGAGGGCCGGTGGAAACGGCGATATGTTCCAGGGCGGTGGTAAAGGTGGTGTGCCGGCAGTGATCCGACCAATAGGTATCCAGAACCCGCAGCTCCGCCATGGTTGGATCCCGGCCCTCCCGGATAAAGTAGTTCCGGCAAAAGGCAAGATCCTCCCCGGACATGGCCAGACCCCAGCGTTCCGCCAGCTTCTCCGGATCCGCGGCATCCCGGAATCCCTCCAGCACAGGCACGTCCCCCGGCTCCGCCGGGGATGCGTCCAGGCTTGGAGCCGCCTTGAGGGAAGCCTCCCGGGAATCCACGGGGTTGATCAGGTAACGCTTTACCGCCTCCAAGGCCTCTGCCGGCAGCCCTCCCGCCCCGGGTTTAAGGACATAAACCCAGGCGCTACGCACTGCGGGCTTTATGCCCGTTACCAGTTCGGCGCACTGTTCCGCCGAATCGGCGCGCTGATCGTATTGGCCCGGCATGTATTCCACGGCAAAAGAGAAGGGCTCTTCGCCGTCCGCATCCACGGGAAGCCCGCCGTAGTATACCAGGTCGCACTGGGGCTCCGAAAGAACCAGGCCCACGGTTTTACCGAACTGTTCTTCCGAGAGGCGGCCCACATCGTAACGGTGGAGAATACGGAGCCCCTCAAGGCATTTTAGGGCGGGATACTGGTTTCCGAGAAATTCGGCAAGCTCCCCCTGCAGGCTCCGGGCCTCAATGTCAAAGCCCGCTTTTTTTTCAACATATACCCGCCGTATAGATACGGAATCCATCTCCTTGGGTTGTTCATCGGAAGCCGGCATGGGAACTCCTTAGCGTCTGCGGTTCATTCGCAGCGGGATCTGGCAGGATTATCCTGAAAGCCTGAAAATCTGTTCGGCCTTAACCCGCGCTTCCTGGACATCCCGAAGTTTATTATTCCCGAAACGCCATGACATTGACAATATATGTCCGGGAATTGTACTCTGTATCCATGGTCCAGTAGCTCAGGGGATAGAGCGGCCGCCTCCTAAGCGGCAGGTCGGCCGTTCGATTCGGCCCTGGATCAACGTAATCTGTTATAAGCTGGAAAAATTTCGGCGGACGCTTCATTCGCAGTGGGGTCTAATACCCAAAAGAGCCCGCTTACGCGGGGGAGCTTTAGGGCGCTTAGAATTGGTAATACCAACAAAAAAACTGGTAGTAGACCCCACGGTTAAATAATTTCCTTGCAGAACGAACCTCGTAAACAATGTAACGCTTACAGGATACCCCGCCCTGAAGGGCGGGGAGGTTCATTCGAAAGTCTGGGTTAATCAGCCCTTCGGGCTGGCAATTAGAAGAATGATTCATGCGCCGCTATACAGCGGCGTGGAATTGTACCCCATCGAATCTTTGGTTCGCGCTCTGTTCCGGGGAGGCTCATTTTCCCATTAACGGCTGTTGTTACGGTACGCCTGTTTCCAGCCGTTACGCCCTATTTCAGCCGCAGGCCCGTTTCGGCGTCCCGGTTAAACTGCCAGCCGATGCCGATGCCGGGGTTCAACATCCAGCGGGCTTTATTATTATAAAACGAAGTAATAACGTCGAGACCCGCTTCGGCGTAGAACCCTCTCCAAAAAAAACGCTGAATGGAAAGGCCGGCGTTCAGCGCGGGTTCTATATCCCCGACGTCATTGGCATAGGAGTTTGAAATTCCAATTCCAAGCCGGGCGTTTAACTGCCAGTTTTTCGGCAGTCTCCGCTGGTACAGTACGCCGAATTGCATATACCGCAGAAGGTCAAGGTACTTGTAAAAGTTTTCGTCGTCTTTTCTATTGAGGGGATCAAGCATGTGGAGGGCAAATTCAAAACCGAGTTTGCTGCCGCCCCAGCGGTAGGGAAGATAGGCTGTCCGCAGATACATCCCCAGG
Source organism: Treponema sp. (assembly GCA_031275035.1). Next base: position 7,562 of record JAISPH010000212.1, on the reverse strand, counting down.
GGATTAAAAAGTTGCAGGTCGTTTCTTTCCGCCATGCTCATCCCCTCCCACTCGGTGTAGGTATAATCGGAAAGGGGTATCACAGGAGACCAGCCCACGGACAGGGTAATTTCGTTTTTCGGTATGTCCGTAACCGGAACGGAGGGATCTTCTCCCCGCTTCAACGCGTTGTCCACCGCGGTAAGTTCCGTCCACCTGCCGAACTGCCAGCCCATGCCCAGGGCGGGCCGCATCATAAAATGGCCGACGCCGGTAACGTACTGAAAATCCAGTCCCGCTTCGGCATACAGATTTTTCCAGATAAAATACTGTGCGGAAGCCCCAAAGTTCAGCATAAAAGGAAAAGGTATGTCGCCGTCAAAATCACTAACCGTATCATCGTAATCATCACTGCCGCCGGCGCCGGCGCGCAGTTCAAGCTGCCAATTTTTCCAGGAGCTAAATGTTTTTTGATATACGATGTCCATGTGGCCGCCGCGTATGGTACCCAAATAGTCCCCGGGCCCGCTAATGCCCTGATAATCGGATATGTCGTAATTGTCGGCAAGGAAAAGCCAGTTCATTTCCAGGCCGAAATTCCCGATTTTGGTCTTGACGGGAAACCATCCTAGCCGTATATAAGCGCCCCGGGGGTTAAAAAGATCCAGTCTCGGTTTGTCTTCAGACCCATATGTCGCCTTTTCACGGTCGAAGGCCGCTATCATCGGCGACCAGCCGAAAGAAAAGGTCCAGCCGGTATTTTTCCTGTATCCGACCCGTACCTGCCCCAGAGTAGTCCAAAGGCCGCCGGGGTTGCGGACAAAAATATAATATTCGCCTCTTTTAAGTTTTTTTAAACTGAAATCAAGTACCGCCGCGGTACAATCTTCGTTGACCGTTACATTGTCGGGAAAAAGTACGTCCCGGCGGCCCTCCAGATCGATCCCCGACCAGTCGAATTTGTCGTGTTGCCTTACCAGGGCAAATTCCGATTCGGGAAAAAAATCCCGGCCCCTGACGGTGATACTTCTGGGGAAATCCGGCAGCTCGTAGTAGAGGCCGTAAAAGGGCTGATAGCTTTCCGCCGCCGGTTCAACGGCGGCCAGCACCTCAAACTCCTGCCAGTCCGATATGCCGTCCAAAAGATTCATCTTGTTATATGCAAAGATCCGGTAACGGTATAAACCGGCTTTAAGGGATACCTCGACCGAATTGGTTTCGGTCTGCATTGTATGCAGCGGGATAAATTGTTCTCCGGCAAGCTGTTCAATTTCTACTTTATAATGCAGTATATCGGGAACAGAAAGAAAGGTTATTGTCTGGGACAGCAGAAATTCTCCGTTGATTTTGGCAACGCGGGTACTGCTTTTGTCCGGCTCCTCCGCCGCAAGAAACCGGGGAAACACAATAACAAACGCGAGGACGGCAAAAAAGCGCCGCTGTTTTAAAATGTAACACATTGAAACAACGGCCCTAAGCAGAGAACTCCCAAAACCGTTCCGGGGCCGGCCAAAGCGCTTAACGGTTTCCATACAATACCCCCGGATTGTTTGTAGGCAATGTTCGTAAAATCATTGGTCCTTCTCTCACGGTAAAGCGCGCCGCCATGGATTCGCCCGGCCTTCCCCGTCTGTCCCTTTCAACTATTTCCCAGACATAATCCCCCGGTTCCAGGATGCGGGGATTCTGCATTGTAAAAGAAGGGGAGTTAACCACAGAAAGCGGAACGACAATATCCCCGTTTGCCCGGTAGAGGGCAAAGCGGTATTCCGGCGCATTGCCTTCCCAGGTAAAATTAATCGACGGGACATCCGCCAACTGTCCTGTTGTAAGGACATAGCCCTCCGGCGGAAAACCGCCGGGGATGGGACGGGTCAAATTGAACGTTCTTGCAGGCTGCGCCGAAACTTCTGCCGGTACGGGAATGATGGCGGCTGCCGGTTCAGGCTCTGCCGGTACGGAAATGACGGCGGCTGCCGGCTCAGGCTCTGCTGGTGTGAAAACTACGGCGGCTGCCGGTTCGGGCTCTGCCGGTGCGGAAATGACGGCGGCCGTTAGGACCGGTTCGTACCATACCGGTTCGGGCGGCGCGGCGGGTATAACGGTAACGCGCGCCTCCGCGGAAACCCCGGCAATCCGGGCGGATCTGACCGACTCCGGGTAAAATCCCGCTACCCGTACAATATAATCTCCCGGTTCCAGAGCGCCGGTGGAAAAGGCCGCGTAACTGTTTTCCGTAATCCGCCGTTCAACGGGATTCCGTGGATCCCGTGCGCTGTACAGGTCAACCTGGTAGGAAGCAAAATAAAGGGAATCCCAGTTTAATTCCAGGGCGGTTCCACGGCTTAGGGAAGAGGGGCCGAAGATGCGCGGCGCTTCGGAAACGGCAACAACATTCAAGCGCCGGGGCGCGGAACTTACGGGACCGTTCCTGCCCTCTGCGTAAATTCGCCAATACCATATTCCCGGCTCAAGCTTCGAACCTGGATAGAAGCTTCCGGCCTCTACCGGATCGTTAATCGCCGGCGAAGAAAAATCACTCCGGGAAGAAACCTGGAAATAGTTTTGGAAACGCATATTGGACCGGTACGTAAAACGCATTCTTTCAAATTCTTCTGCGGTAACGGAATAGTTATCCGGGGGAAAGACAGCTTTTTGCCGGTACACGTTTTCTGCGGTAAAAGAACGTACCGGGGAAGGAGATCCTGCGCCCCGGGCGTCATGGGCAATAACCCTCCAGAAATATGTCTTGTCTTCCCGGAGGATTCCGGCGGGCAGGGAATAAAAATTCGAAGCGCTGTCCTGCCGCAGCAGGGGATTTGACATTTGAGAGTTATCCGCTACTTCTACGGTCCAGAACGCGGCGCCGGGATCGTACTTCCACGACAAAAGGGGATTGTCCATGCCGATAACCCCGTTCCGGGCCGGGGCGTTAAGCGACGGGGCCGCCGGCGCGGCGCCGTTTCTTACAATGGAAAAAACGCCTGTTTCCGAAGGAAGGACCGTTCCTTTGACCTGTTCGGATAATACCGGCGTTACCCGCCAATACCAGCGGCCCGGTTCCAGGCCGCTCTGTACCACGGAAGTTCCCTGCACCCGGCGGGATACTACGGGATCGTTCATGTTTTGATTGCCGGAAATTTCAAACAAATATACGCCTGCGCCTTCCACAGTTGTCCATGAAAAGGGAATGCTGGTTTCGCCCGGGAACGCAAATTCCTGTAAAGGGAAGGGGGCAATGGCCGACACCGCCGTAAAAGGAAGCGCCTCAATTCTGCCCGAAGCGTAACCCCGGCCCGGAACTTCCCTGCTGTCTCCCTGTACGGGATAGGCCCGCCACCAGTACTCGCCGGTTTCCAGCGGTACGGAAACCGAAGAAGCGCCGTGTATGTCCCTGGCCTGAACTATGCGGGAAAATTTCCTGTCTTCGGATACTTCCAGAATCACATAAGTATCGGCGTCAAAGTTGACAGCGTTCCAGGTAAAAACCGCGGACGCCGCGCCTTCCGCCGGGCCCAGAATACTGGCAAAACGTCCAAAGGACGTTACGGCAATGGCGGGGCTTGTATCAACCGTTCCGTCGTTCAGAAGGGAAAACATGCCGCCGGATTCAAGTTCCGTACCGTTGTTAAACTTTGCCTGACCTGTAAGCATGGAAAGGCTGAAACTTTCCCCGCCGCTGTTCAGGCTGGCCTGGCTTCCGCTTTCAAGCTCGATTGTAGAAACGCCGCTTGAAATAAAGACGCGCCGGCCGCCGGAATTAATGTCAACATTACCGCCCACAATGTCAATCCGGGTTCCCCGGCTGTCATAAAAAATCTGTACCAGGGTATTTTCATACAGATTGACTTTCGTTATCTGATCTTCAAAAGTAATAAACGCTTCGGACTCTTCGGCGGTACGGATTGTATCGCCGTTGTATACCGGAGATTCCTGTTTAAGCCGGTCCCAGGCGACGCGGTTCTCTATTTTCCGGTGGGCGGTACGGTTTTTGAAAACAATACTTCCCACCGGCTCTTCGTTCAGCTTAACCAGGGTACGGTTGTACTCCCGCCAAAACGCAAACCCCGAAACGCCGGTCCCGGCAAAGCAGAGCAGAATGATCAGGAGATCAGCTGCCCTGGATTTTGTATTTTTTTTCTTCCGCATCTGTGTCTACCTTACTGATATCAGGAGCGGGAATACCCAGAAGATCCCGTACTTCCAAAAGCGTTTTCGGGCCGCCTCCGGCGTCCCGGAGATTAACGACGGCAAACATCCGTACCGGTTTTGACTTGCCTTTTACGCTTACCGGAGGCATTTCTTCGGTGATGAGCCTGTCCCCGACAAGTTTCCAGGTGTCTTCGGTAATAAGGATATCCGTTCCCAGAGGTTTGTTGAGAGCCTCGGTCCGGCTGGCCAGGTTGACCGGATCCCCGATGGCGGTATACTCCATCCGCTGTTCCGAACCGATTTGGCCGGCGGTGACGGTTCCGGTATTAATGCCGCAGCCGATGCGTATCTCGGGATTGCCCGGATCGTTTTTCGCCCGCCGTGCGTTGATTTCCATCAGGGCGCTGCGCATCATCAGCGCGGCGGTAACGCAGTTAAGGGCGTCCTTTTCCGGCGAACCCGCGGTAAAAGCCGTGCCCCAGTGGGCCATGACCGCGTCGCCGATAAATTTATCCACGACGCCTCCGGTTTTCTCAACGCAGTCTACCATGCGGGTAAAATATTCGTTGAGCCACATGACGATCCTGTTGGAAGCGTCTTCCCCGAAGGCCTTGGTAAAGTTCTCCGATTTTTCGGTAAAGCCCCGGATATCGGAAAAGAAAATCGTCGCATGTTTGGGAAGCCCGCCGGGCTTAATTTCGCCCCGCATGGCCCGGAGCGCTATATCCCTGTTGGTAAAGCGGCCGAATATACCCAGGGCGCTGCTCATCTTGCTGAAACTTTCCGTCAATAAACCCAGCTCGTCATGGGTTTTCGGTTTGAGCTCAAGTTCAAATTTACCCTGTTCAATCTGCAGCGCCGCATCGGCCAGAACCCCCACGGGGGTACTGATGGTTTTGGAAAACAGCCAGATAAAGAGGATCACGATAAAAAGTACCGCCGCCGTAAGGAAAAGATTCTGCCGGGTAATGCTCTGTACCGCTTCAAATACAATGCTGTGGGGTATCGTAGTAAACACTACGGCGTCCATCTGCGGAATACGGTAATAGGCGCCGAAATAGTTAATCCCCTCATGGGCAAAGGAAATTTGCCGGTTGTTGTCTCCTTCCCTTTGCATGGTTTCCACAATCGGCAGGCCGGAAAAATTCGCGCCTCCCAAAACCAGATCGCTGTCCGCATGGAGCAGGACATCCCCGGCCTCATTGATCATATAGCTTGAGTTGGCTCCGGTTCCAAACGATTCGGCAAGCTCATCGGGAGAAAAAAGCACCGCTATAGTTTCAATGCCGGATGAAACAGCCCGTGAACCGGCGGAACTTTGACGGCGGGTAAAAACCATGGCAACAAGGGGAATCTGAAAATCAGGCGATGCGTTGTAAAACCTGATTTTGCCGTCCGCCGGAACAGGAAGGACAATATTTGACGTAATGTAATTTTCCGCTTTTTCCGCGCCGGTTTCGTTGGAAAGAAAGAATTGTTCATTGGGGATTAAAGCCCACTCCGCATCTCCGGCGGAAACGGCTATGGCCGCTATATTCTGGTTGCGGTTAAAGAAGTAACTGTCCGGTTCAGGATCGCGGTCTCGAATGGGCCGCACGGGGGGGGGGCCATTTCCAGGTACAGCGATACCGCCGCCTGGACCGCCTTGAAGGAACTTTCCGCCTGCGATCCCGCGCGCCGGTTAACGGTAAAGTTGTTATCCTCGGCGGTACGCCGGACATCCTGGGTGCTGATTACCGAAACAAGAACGGTAACTGTCCCCAGGGATACCAGTACCAGAATGGAAATGATAAGGACCAGTTTTGCGCCTATGGGAAAACGAACACGGATCTTGTGCGGATTCTCTTTTGCCACGATTACCCCCAGCCCTAAAACAGGGTGAAGTCATTATGCGCCGGAAGTTAAAGTAAGTCAAGTAAAAATGAGTAAACCAATTCAAGAACCCGTTTCGCGGGAGAGACAGAACTACGCAGTATGTTGCTCTCATAATGATTTCCGCTCAACATATAAAAAATGATAATACGGTACAGGCCGCTGCCGGGCTCCGGCCCGTTCCCAGGGCTGTCAAAAAACGCCCGGAAATTTATCCGGGCATCTTCATTAAAATAAAGATACCCTGTATAATAGGGTTGCCGGAGAAGTCCTGCCAAAAAGAGGGGAAGTATGAAATTATCCTTAAAAGTATCTTTAATCGTCGGCGCGCTGGTTCTCTTCTTTATGGTCGGCATGGCCGTTGTCTCCAACACGATAGCATCGGGAATTATGGCGGGAACCGCGGAAAAATCCTTGCAAAACCAGTCGAGAATCGCGGCCCAGCTTATCTCCGAGGGCATTATCAAGGCGGAACTCAGCGTACTCTACGAACTGGCGAACCGCGCCCGGACCAGAACCATGGACTGGGAAACCCAGCGGGAGAGCCTCCTCCCGGAAATTGACCGCCACGGGTATCTGGATTTCGGCATTGTCGGCATGGACGGCGTAGCCCATTACATCAAGGACGACAGCGCCTCAAACCTGGCGGACCGGGACTACATCGTCAAATCCCTGGCCGGAGAGCCGGTCATTTCCGACGTGCTTATCAGCCGGGTAATCGGGAGGCCCGTGGTGATGTTCGCCTCCCCCATCTTTGTGGACGACCAGGTGGCGGGGGTCCTTATCGGAAGGCGGGACGGCGCGGTTCTCTCGGACATGACCAAACAAGTCGGCCTGGGGGATACGGGCTATATCTACATGATCAACGCCGCGGGCACGATTATCTGCCACCCCGATACTGATTTAGTGTACAACCAGTTTAACCCGGTAGAAGCGGTAAAAGAGGATGCTTCCCTGCAAAGCCTGGCGGTCTTTATCGAACACATACTGAACAAAAGCGGCGAGGTCGCCGAATACACCCTTGAAGGAAAATCCCTTATCAGCGCCGCCGCTCCGGTCCCCGGTACGGACTGGGTGCTCATCGGAACCGTGGAACGGGATGAATTTTTCTTCGAGATAAACCAGATGCTGGTAAAAACCCTCCTCATCGCCGGAGCGGCGGCTGTTATTGCGGTTTTCATCCTTATATCGGTGTTGAACGTTTCCCTTATCAGGCCCATCAAGGCCATTGTGTCGGCGGCGGTATCCCTGGCGAATATGCAGTTCGACATTGATATTCCCCGGAACCGGAAAGATGAAATAGGGGATGTCCAGCGGGCCTTCAACACCATCCGGGACGAGCTTAAAAAGACCCTCACCGATATCAACAACGAACACCTGGGGCAGAAAAACGTCAGCGGGAACCTCCATATCTCCATCCGGGAATCTTCCGACGGCCTGGGGGTTATTGCCCGCAACATGGAGTCGGTGCAGAACAAAACCGACACCCAGATGGAATCGGTGGTGCAGACCGCCGATTCGGTGGAAGGCATCATCAAGCATATCCGCTCCCTGGAAAA
>JAISPH010000115.1 GCA_031275035.1 Treponema sp. | reverse complement strand
GTTCCGCTGTCGATGGAACCCTTTGGGGGGTTTCACCAGCTCTATGGGGCGGTTTTTCCGGTGTTGTTTCGGATAGCCTGCCATATAGCCGGTAGCGAAGAAGCGGCGGAAGATCTTTGCCAGGAGGCTTTTTTCCGTCTCCATGAAAAAAAGATGGTTTTCCCAAACACGGAAGAGGCGAAGTATTGGCTCATCAGGGTGGTCAAAAACGCCGCCCTGAATTATGCAAAGCGTAAAGAGCGGGAACGGAGAGCCTACCAAAGGGCCTTCCGGGAGGATGCCAGGGTTACGGAAACCGGGGAAGACGCTCTCTTGAAAAAGGAGGCCCGCGGTGAAATCCGGGAGGCCTTAAAAAAGCTGCCCCTTAATCTGCGGATGGTACTTGTTTTAAAAGAGTATGGTGAATTGAATTATAAAGAAATCGGCCGGACCCTCGGTATCAGCGAGGGAAACGTGAAGGTACGGGTATTCAGGGCCCGGGAACGTCTGCTCGGGCTTTTAGAAGCGGAAGCATCTTTCCGCAAGGGTGGTTCAAATGTGTCCTGATCGTCAAATTCTGTCGGTGTACCATGATGGAGAGCTTCCCTCTCCCTGGAAGGAAAAAATGGAGTCCCACCTGGAGGCATGTCCCGAATGCCGGGACCGGCTGGACCGGTACCGGCTGATCCTCCGGGACCTGACGGTGGAAGAAAGTTCCATAGAGGCTCCAAAAGAACGAATTTGGCGCAGCCTTAACGACAGGATCAGGGGTCCCGGGTTCAGGCCCCATCGTTTCTGGAGCCGGACCGTTCCGGTCCCCCTGCCTGCGGCCGCGGCGGCCGCGGCGGTACTGGTATTTGCCCTGGCAATGCTCTTTGCCGGACGGTCCTTTGTCAAGGTTGAGGATGTCCCGGTTGCCGCCGGTATGGGGGTCGATCTTCAAAATATCCCCGCTTCCGACTTTAACGGCATGTTTCAGTACCTGGGCGGCGAAGATTCGGCGGACATTGTGATTATCCGCCTTCCCGAAAGCAGGAGCTTTACCAGTTTGGGGGAACCTGCCCTGGTCAAGGCGGCTGATTATTCAAGGAGCGGCGCCCAGCGATGATCCGGCGTATAGTGCTCCTGGGGGGCGTTATCTTACTGGCCGCCGGCGCTGTTCACGGCCAGGAGTCGGCTCTCCAGATTCCCGGACTGCGGGAACGGGCGGTGGTGTTGGACATAGTATCCCGGATAGTGGAATCAAACCAGGAAGAGGTGTGGAATTCATCCAATACCAAGATAACCATCCCCGGACGGCCGGTGAACCTCAAGCTGGTGGGGGAAAACATTGTGGTGGCGGTTCAGTTTACCCCTTATCTCAGCAATAACGGACAATACGTACTGGTGGCTCAGGGGCAGATATGGGTGGATGTGCCCAATGTGGGCATACGGTACCAAACCACCATACAGACCATCCCCCTGGAATACGGAGAGCAGGTTTACTTCTTCCCCCTGGGAAAGGTAAATCCCGAAAACACCGCCCGTATAGAGATACAGGTGATGGTACACCCCTACACGGAGCCTAATCCCGAAGCGGAAGACGCCGGTGGAGCCGAAACGCCGCGTTAGGAAAGCGCTGGAAATCCAAACCCGGCTTTTCAGCGTCCCTGGGGTACGCGGTTTGATCATGTCCTGAACGCCTTCCGCCCGGCGGAGGGCGTTGCCTGCAATACGTTTCAGAGGAGCGCCATGGTTACAGTTATTTCTCTGGGGGGTTCCATTATAGCCCCCGATGGGGTAGACGAGGGATTCCTGAAGGATTTTACGGCCCTTACCGGGAATCTGCTGACAGAGGATGAAAAACGGCGTTTTATCTTTGTTACCGGCGGAGGCGGTCCCGCCAGGGCCTGGCAGCGGGCTTACCGGGCGGTAAGCGGCGGCGGCGAAGACGAACAGGCGGACTGGATAGGGATCATGGCTACCAGGCTCAACGCCCAGCTTATCAAGGCGGTGATGAGCAAATGGTGCGCCCAGGATGTGGTGATAGATCCCAGCCAGGTAGAACCCTTTGTAGGCCGGGTTCTGGTGGCGGCCGGCTGGAAGCCGGGTTTCTCCTCGGACTACGATGCGGTGCTTCTGGCGGAACGGTTCCAGGCGGACCAGGTTATCAACCTTTCCAATATCGAACAGGTCTACACCGACGATCCCCGGAAGAATCCCGGCGCAAAGCCCATAGAACATATCTCCTGGGAAGATTTTCGGACCCTGGTAGGGGAAGAATGGATTCCGGGAAAGAACGTCCCCTTCGACCCCGTGGCAAGCCGCCATGCGGCAAAATTGGGCCTTACGGTTATCTGCGCCGCCGGACGGAACCTGGAAAACCTGGCCAGACTGCTGCGGGGGGAATCTTTCCTGGGAACCACTATCGGCGGCGTTTCCGCGGGATAGGCGGAAAGCGGACTTGTGAGGTTGGGCTCTTTTCCGGTACTATTGGGTAATTCATTACACTTCAGGAGAGGTTCCCATGGACATTTCAGCCTTACAAAAAGCGCGGTACGCCTATAAACCAAAACTTCCCGCCAGCCTGTCCCGGCCAGTCGCCGGTATAAGCGTTGAATTAGGCAAGCCCACCGAATCGGCGGCGGACCGGGAGGATCTGCGGACGCTCTTTAAGCACAGCTACGGCAAGCCTTTGGCAACCTTTGTGCAGGGCAAAAATGACCGGATCGGGCGCCGTTTAACCGTGGGGGTGATCCTCTCCGGCGGGCAGGCGCCGGGGGGCCATAATGTAATCGCCGGCCTCTTCGACGGCCTTAAAAAGGGAAATCCCGCTTCAAGGCTCTATGGTTTTCTTGGGGGGCCCAGCGGGCTCATCGAAAACAAGGCCGTGGAAATTACCAGCGAAATACTGGAGGCCTACCGCAATACCGGGGGCTTCGACATGATAGGGTCCGGCCGCACCAAGATAGAAAGCCCGGAACAGTTTGCCGCTTCCCTGCAGACCGCCAGGGCCCTGGGCCTGGATGCGGTGGTAATCATAGGCGGAGACGATTCCAATACCAATGCGGCGCTGCTGGCGGAATATTTTCTGGACCAGGGCGCCGCGGTCCAGGTAATAGGGTGCCCCAAAACCATAGACGGGGATCTAAAGAACAAGTACATTGAGGCTTCCTTCGGTTTCGACACTGCGGTAAAAACCTACAGCGAGCTGATCGGCAATATCGAACGGGACGCCAATAGCGCAAAGAAGTACTGGCATTTTATCAGGCTCATGGGCCGTTCCGCCAGCCACATCACCCTGGAATGCGCCCTCCAGACCCAGCCCAATATCTGCCTTATCTCGGAGGAAATAGAATCCAAGGGGATCTCCCTCGGCCTCATCGTAGAGCAGATCTGCGCTTCCGTCTGCAGGCGGATGGACAACGGCGAAAACTTCGGAGTGGTCCTGGTTCCCGAGGGGGTGGTGGAATTCATCCCGGAAATGAAAAAACTAATTGAAGAGCTGAACGATGTACTGGCCGAGGGAGAAGAATTCGCCAAACGGACATCTCTTATCGATCAGATAAGCTGGCTCAGGATCAAGCTTTCCCCGGAGTCCCTGTCCCTGCTGGAGAGCCTTCCCCCGGATATTGCCCGGCAGCTTTTGATGGACCGGGACCCCCACGGCAATGTACAGGTATCCCGGATCGAAACGGAAAAACTTCTTATCGGCATGGTGGACCGGAAGCTTGCGGAGATGAAGAAAGCCGGCATCTATAAGGGTAAATTTAACGCCCTGAGCCATTTCTTCGGCTACGAGGGCCGCTGCGCCTTTCCCACGAACTTCGACGCCGACTATTGCTACAGCCTCGGCTTTTCCTCTTTTGTACTCATCGCCTCGGGACTTACGGGTTACCTCTCCAGCGTGCGGAACCTCACCGCCCCGGCGGATCAGTGGATCGCCGGCGGGGTGCCCCTCACCATGATGATGAACATGGAACAGCGCCAGGGTTCCAAGAAACCGGTTATTAAAAAGGCCCTGGTGGAACTGGATGGAGGGCCCTTCAAGACCCTTGCGGCAAAACGGGACAGCTGGGCGGTTACCACCAGTTTCCTCTTTCCCGGCGCTATCCAGTACTACGGACCCCCGGAGGTCTGCGACCTTACCACCAAGACCCTGCAGCTAGAACATACAAGCAGTACTGCTGGATCATAGCCGATAGCTTTTGTTTAAGGTAGTCTATCCATAACGTGTCTACATTATGGATAGACACTGTTTATAGGGAGGAATAATGAGTAAACGTATTGCGCCGTGTTTTGTTTTTTTCTTTGTCCTTTCCGTCTTGTACGGACAGAATGCAGCGGATTCCGTATCCCGGCTGGACAGCGCGGTAAAAACCCTTGCCGCGGACATACAGAAGAAAATCCCCGCCGGGGAAAGTCCAAAAATCGCCCTGGGCCAATGGAATTACCAAAATTCGGCGCCGGCCCTCGGCCTCTACTGGGCCGCCCAGCTTACCGAAGAATTGGTGAACATACCGGACCGGTCTTTTATCCTGATTTCAGCCGGTCCCAATCCTTCGGACTGGACCGTCTCCGGCGAAATTATTGAAACGGCCGGTACGATCCGCGTGTATACCCGGCTTATCCGTCTCAGCGATCATTCAATCGAGGCAAGTTTCCATGCGGATTTTGAGTTCAATGAATACATCGCCGAAATGCTTTCCGGCGGCAGGAGCGGTTCATCGCCTTCGGTTATCCGCGACGCCTACGAACCGGACAGCCTCGAAAATCCCCTGGCTGTGGATATAGCGGCCGGCAGTAACGGGCCGGTTATCAACCGCACTCTTCACAATGATAATGACGAAGACTTTTTTCTCCTTACGCCGGATAAGGACGGGACGCTGGTCATGGAAACCACCGGGGAGGACATAGATACTTATATGGAACTATACGACGCCGGTTCGCGGGATAGTCTGACCGAAGATGACGACGGCGGCTCCGATGTCAACGCCCGTATCCGGTATCAGGTGCATGCGGGGAACAGCTATACCGCCAAGGTCCGCGCCTATGACAACGATACGGGAACATACGGTTTTCACGCCTGGCTTACCGAACCGGTCCGCATGACCCCCGATGAATATGAAAACGACAATGAGTCCGATTCCGCCAAAGAAATAAGTCTGGGAACAGCCCAGCAGCATACCTTCACCACCGGAGATGATGTGGACTGGGTCAAGTTTCAGATAACCCAGTCCGGCCGCTATACCATCCGGGCCCAGGGCGTCAATTCCACCGGTCTTGACACCTACATTGAATTGTACGATGACGATTATAACTCCATTGACGCCGACGATGACGGCGGCCAAAATCTGGATTCGCTCCTCTCCGTGAGCCTTCAGGCAGGAACGTACTATGTAAAGGTGGAGTGTTTTGATGACGAACCGGATGAACCTTATACGATCAGGGTGGATAGCGGGGAGTGATGTAAGAAGAGGAAAGGGTGAAACGGCAGGGGTAAACCGTTGGGGGGAACCATGAAGGTAAAGAGCGTTTTTCTGGCGGGCGTTTTATTCGTTTTTGCGGGGTATGCCGGAACATGGGCGGCTCCGCGTTTCGCCCTGGTCATCGGCAACGGCGATTATCAGCATGTGGACAATCTGCCGAATGCGGCCAACGACGCTTCCGATGTGGCGGAAAAACTTTTATCCCTCGGCTACGACGTCGAACTTCAGCTTAACGGCGACATAGGTTCCATGACCCGGGCCATAGGCGGCTGGATACGCCGGCTTTCCGCCGAACAGTCCAGCGAAGGTTTCTTCTGGTATGCCGGACACGGGGTTCAGGCGGCGGGGGAAAACTATCTTTTGCCGGTGGACATAAACGCCGGGGACGAGGCGGGTATTGTCTACGGTTCCTACCCTCTGGGACGGCTGCTCCTCTCTCTGGAACAAACGGCCAAGAACAAACTCAACGTGGTAATCCTTGACGCCTGCCGGGACAATCCCTTCAAAAATCTGGCAGGCGGAAGCCGCGGTCTTTTCCGGGGCTTTGTTACCGTGGAACATCCGCCCCAGGATATTTTTATCATGTTTTCCACCGCCCCCGGCGCCATTGCCATGGACGGAGAGGACAGGAACAGCCCTTTCACCGAAGCCTTTCTCAAGTACATTGATTCGGGCGAAATCCTCCCCGTCATGGCGGGACTTATCACCCGGGAAACCCTGCGGCTCACCGGCGGCAGACAGCGGCCCTACCAGAACGGCAGCATCGTCAGCGAGTTGTATTACTCCATCGCCTCCGGGGCCAATACGGCGGCTCCCCCCGCCGGCGGGGGGGCCTTCCCGGAAACGGCGGCAATATCCGCGGCGGCCCCGTATGAGGACAGTTTCCCCGCCCCGGAAATGGCCGCCATCCCCGCCGGGACCTTCTCCATGGGCAGTCCTCCGTCGGAACGGGAGCGGGTGGGATACCAGGAGCAGATTCGGCCGGTACAGGTGAGCGCCTTTTACCTGGGGAAACGGGAAGTTACCGCCGGCGAATTCCGGCGTTTTGTCGAAGAGACCGGGTACCGGACCAGCGCGGAACAGGCGGGGGGCGCCTTTGCCTACAACGAAACCGCCGGCGAATGGGAATTCCGGGCCGGCGCGGACTGGCGGCGCCCCGGTTTCAGGCAGGACGGCGATCATCCGGCGGTCAACGTAAGCTGGTTCGACGCCGCGGCCTACTGCAACTGGCTTTCGGCCAAAGAAGGGCTCGCCCCCGCATACACGATTGCGGGGGAAGAGATACGCTGGGACAGAAACGCCGATGGTTTCAGGCTCCCCACCGAAGCGGAATGGGAATACGCCTGCCGGGCCGGAACCGCAACGCCCTTCTCCACCGGGACCGGGATTTCTACGGCCCAGGCAAACTACAACGGTACTGTTCCCTACTTTAACAACAACCCCGGCCTCTTCCGCAGGGGCACAACCCCGGCGGCCTCACTCCGGCCCAACGGCTGGGGGCTCTACGATATGCACGGCAATGTCTGGGAATGGTGTTGGGATTTCTACGGCCTTCCCAAAGAGGAAACCGAAGGGACCGCGGTAAATCCCGCGGGGCCGGATTCGGGGGTCCACCGGGTCAACCGGGGCGGCGGCTGGGACTCGGCGGCCAAAGACATACGTTCCGCGGCCCGGTCAAGCGATCCGCCCGAAACCGCCGGGGGCAGCCTGGGCTTCCGTCTGGCGCGAAACAAAACCGGGTAATTCCATTCATCGGTGGTCTATCGCCACCACCAAGGCGGCCACCGCCCGGCTGTCGCCGGTCTCTGCGGTAAAGGCCGCGTTTTCCCCGCCGTAGCTTACCGCACCGGCCTTCAAAAGAGCGGGACCCACCGCGGCGGACAGCCGCTCTGCGGGAGTCCCCCGGGCGCTTTCAAAACGGCGCATAATGGCCCGTATGTCCAGGGCCTGTTTTGCATACAGTATAAACAAGTATTCCATCCCGGGGACATTATCCAGCACAAGGCTTTTGTCGTCGCCGGGCATGGTAATGACGCTGTCCCGGTAATTGAGCAGCGGCGAAACGCCGGCCTGGGGGAACAGCAGCGCCGGCGAAAAAAATTCACCGGGACCGGCGGACGTATCCGGCGCCTGAGAAGCGGCAAAGGCATACACATAGGCGCTCTCGCCGGATTCCGCCGTAAAGCGGAACCGGGTTCCCTCTTCCAGGGGAAGGGCGGTTTTGTAGAAAGCGCCGGAGACGGGAACCAGGGGCGCGGATCTGACGCCGGAGCCGGAGATAATCTCGACCTGTGCGGAACCCGCAAACCTTACCGTATCGCTGTAGATCGCAATATTTTCGATTATCTCGTAACCTTCCATGACAAATTCGGCAAAGGCCGTGTAGGGAATCCATATAAAACCGCCGCTGCCCCACTTTCTGCCCCAGCTGTTGATCACCTCAAAGGCGCCGCCGTTTTTTTCGTCGTCATAGCCCACCACGCACATGGCATGGCCGCCGTAGAAGGAACGGGGGCTTTCCGCCGGCTGCCACACCGTGTCCGCTTCCATAAATGAAACGGGGGTATTCATGCCGATGATAACGGGCTTCCCCTCGACAAGACTTTTCTTTACCGTCTTGACCACCAGGCCCGGCTTGCTCCGCTCGTCCCGGGAAAAGAGGGTAACATAATCGGCGATGGGGTACTTCCTGCTTTCCCGGTACCGGGAAAGGTCAACCCTGGGAAAGGCTGTCGTCCGTTCGATGTCGATCATCTTAACGGCCCCCGAATCCTTCATCAAATCCAGGGCCACGAAGATCTGCGCCCCCTGGCGGCATTCGGGATCATCCGGGCGGATACTGCGGTAGATATATACCGGGGAAAAGGCGTTCCTGGTGGTATCGGTCTGATCTTTCCGGTCCAGGGCCACGGATTCCGAAATGGTCCGGGCCGCATAAGCCGAAGCCCAGGCGACGCAGGTTCCGTAATCGGTCTGATCCCCGGGCAGGGGCGCATACTGCTTCAGCGAGCAGGATTTCGGCAACCCCTCGTAGGCCCGGCTTGCCAGGGGCGCCTTCCGCGGCAGGCGGCTGTAGGCCGCCTCGTCGAAGATCGCCCCCAGGGGATAACGCTGCTGGGGGTACAGGGCCCCCGCGCCGAAAAAGACGCCCAGCAGGACAAATACCGCAAGGTTCCTTATATTCCGCATACCGGTATGGTATATGTTAAGGATCGAATTCGTCAACCGTAAAACGGCAGGTCCTCCCCTTCCGTCCGGGTCCGCCGGGGATCCGCCATTATGCCCGGACTCACTCCCCGCCCCCGGAAATAAAGCGAATACGTGTTACATCCGTCCGCCCGGATATATACGCAGTTCGTCTAACCGGTCTTTTCCCGGCATATATATGTATTGCGTATATATCGCCGCCCCGCCGCAAATATACGTACTTCGTATATATCGCCATCCCGCCGCGTATAGACGCAATTCGTATATACCACCGCCTCAGCGCATATAGACGTAGTTCGTCTAATCATCCCCGCCCCTCAAATATACGCAATTCGTCTAATCACCCCAAACCCCGCATATATATGTATTGCGTATATATCGCCGCCCCAGTACTTATAAACGTACTTCGTATATATCGCCCCGGTAAAAGCCCTCCGCCCTGCCGCAGATAAGCCCCGTGACAACCCCCCCTTTCCCATGCTACGATACCCCATTGTGAAAAGCCTTTCCGGTCCCGCAGTAATAAATAACGCGCCCGCTTGGCACGGTTCTTGCTCTCTCTCTCTCTCTCTCTCTCTCTCTCTCTCATGAATTC
>JAISPH010000070.1 GCA_031275035.1 Treponema sp. | reverse complement strand
GGAGCGCGGCGTTCACGGATACAGGGCGTCAATTCATCTCCGAAAGCCCGGTCTCCGGGGATGGAGTTTTGGGATAATCCGGCGCCAGGACCTGGCCGATACCGTTATGGACAATGTCCTTGAGCCGTTCCGCCAGATCCAGCCGTACCCGGATGGGCAGGGCCGCAAGATACTCAAGGGTTTCGTTGACGCCGCCGTTTGTTTCGTTGATAAAAAGCCGGTAGGCTTCAATGTTCAGGGCCCCGGCTATTTTTTCGATCATTTCTATTGAAGGGAATTTTCTTCCTATTTCGATCTCCCCGATATAACTTGCGGCGGTGTCGCATTTTTCCGCCAGGTTCATCTGGGAAAGGCGCCGGATCTTTCTGAATTTTTTCAGATTGAGAATGAAAATTTCCCTTAAATTCATAAATTTTATGCTAATAGCCAATAATATGGCTTTACAATTAGCTATAAAACAGGTATAATAGCAAATTAATTAGCCTATAGCCATGATAGGAGTTGGATTATGAAAAGAATATGTTTTCCGGCCGCGGCGTTTTTATGCCTTTCCCTGTCGGCCTGTGTAACCGGCATTAAAGCCATCGACGATTTATTCGCCGCAAATAATACGGCTGAAAAAAAGACAGACCCGTCGGCTACGGCTCGTTCCAAAAAAAGAACTTCGATTTTCGATGTAATTTCTCAGGATAATATAATCATCAATCCATCGGTTTCGCAGCAGACCCGTAATTACACAGGACCCGAATCTTATGACGCCGCATATACATACAGAACCGATACGGCGGATCCGCGGATCAGAAGTATGCCCCGGAATATTGAATCCCTCCGGTCAAAGGACCAGGTTGAATATGTACGTCAGGCGGCGGCTTATATTGTCCAGAATGCAAAAGACCCCTTTGATAAAGTAAAGAAAGCGCACGACCTTGTGGCCTTGACGATACGGTACGATGCCGCTTCATTCCTGTCCGGCAGGGATGCTCCGCAGGATTATGCATCGGTAGTAAAAAGCAGACTGGCGGTATGTGAAGGGTATTCAAACTTTTTCAAAAAGTTGTGTGACGAAATGAATGTGGAATGCGAGGTAGTTCACGGATATGCCCGGGGAGTTGGTTCTTCACCCTTTGTTGATGAAAGTCCCTCCGATTCAAACCATGCGTGGAATATGGTCAATATTGAAGGCGCATGGTACTTTATTGACAGTACCTGGGATGCGGGAAACCTGCGGGGTAGAAATTTTCAGGCGGATTATACCACGGATTATCTTTTTATAAAGCCTGAATATTTTATTTATGACCATTTTCCGGAAAATCCCCGCCAGCAGCTTCTTGAAAAGCCGGTCTCCTCCGATGATTTCTCCCGGTTCCCCTTTTTTGAGCCGAAATTTTTTGAAATAGTTCTCGGCGAATTCAAAAACTTGGATAAAGTGTTAAGGGCAGAAGGAAAAATAGAATTAGAATTTTCTCTAAAGGATGGATTCATTCCCGATGTTGAAGTTTATGACGATGATGGAGACACAAGGCTGGAACATCGATCCTTTGTCCAAAAAGAGGGAAATGTGTATAAGGCGTACCTTTCTTTCCCCTCTCCGGGGAATTATCTTGCCAGGCTTTTTATAAGAAAACAAAACGCACGGAACGGCGAGTCCTGCGCCGAATTGGGGGTTATTGCCGGCGCCGGAACCGGCGTAATGTATCCGCTGCAATATGCTTCTTTTGGGAATACCATATCCCTTATAAATCCTATCGAAATGCCTCTCAGAAAGAACGCTAAATATGAATTCAGGGTTCGGGCGGATGACAAGAGAATTATGGCCCTTATGTACGGAAACAACTTTATACCCTTCCAAAAGGATGAAGATGGAATATTTTTTCTTGAAGCGGAGATCCCTTCAAATATAAAGGAAATTACGATTGGAACCGCCAACAGCGCCCGAGGTTCATACACGGGCATTGTCACTTATTTAGTCCAATGAGTAATAGGCGCCGTAGCGTCAGCCCTTTCCGGCAATAAACCAGCCTTCCTTTTCTTTTCCCGGCTCATCAGGCAGTCCGGGGGGCATGAACATATTCGCCCGGGGGAGTATGTCCCCCTCTTCGCCGGTGTCCTCAAAAAAAGAAATCGCCGCCCCTGGGCGCAGTTCCGCCAAAACGTCGGCGGCGGCGTTTACCGCAATGCGGTTCTGTTCTTCGGGGGTAAAGGCCCGGCAGCTTGGGCAGGAACACCAGGTCTTTTCGTGGTCCCTGTCGGGCCAAAGGTGGAATACATCGGTTCCGGGATGGGCAAGCAGGAGCCGTTCCATCTCCTTCCCGAGTATCCTGATGGTTTCGGGATTGGTGGCGCAGAAGTGATGGTCCCTTTTCCAGGAGCCCGAATCCATGCGGAAGAGTTCCCGGTTTGAGGAAAAGAGGCGCCGGGGAACCAGCAGGGACAGATCCCAGCCGCCGATTTCTATCTTAAGGCCGTACTGTTCGGCGATCTGCAGCATCGCTTTCCGGCGGCGGGCGGCGCTGCGTCCGGCAAGGAAGGACGGTTCCCCCTCAATGGGAAATATCGCCCCGTCGATTTTGTTCCGCGCCGCCCAGATAAGCCAGGGCTCGCCGTTCTTCATGGCGGCGTTGCTGAATAAAATGCGCCGCCTGCGGATCTTGTCCGTATTGGAGGGCGTGTTGGCCCTGGTTACTTTGAGGTCATAGCCGTAGGGATGGGCCCGGACAAGGGGAGGCAGCCGTTCCCGGTGCGGTTCGGGCCAGAAGATACCCAGGGCGTTGAGGAAATCGAAGGTTCCGTTGCAGAGACCCCTGGGGGATTTGCCGTAAATCTCAAGCCGCTCGTAGCCTGCCCGCCAGGAGAAGCCGCCACCCTCATCACCTTCGACATTGAGGAGGATCACCGGAACCGTATCCGCCGGGGCGGGCCCTTCCGCATCCTGTACAGGAACCTTTTGAGCCAGCCCCGCCTGTTTCCGCAGGGCCTCTATATAATGGGCAATCTCCTCTCCCGCTTTCTTTCCCGCGGGAATCTTAAGGGGGGCCAGGACAACCCAGTCCCTGGCTACGTCAAAGATGAACATGGCCCCATTGTAGCGTATTTTCTAAGCTGTGCCGAGGGGTTTAAGATCCCTCCGTTTCGGCGGCTTCTCCTGGGGACTTTCCTATGGCGCAAAAAACCGTTTGATATATAATGAAAGTATGATGTCCGGCTCTTCCAGCATAAATCCTCCTTCGTCCGGTCCGGCCGCTTACGATGTGGCTGTTATAGGCTGCGGCGTTTCGGGGGCGAATATTGCCCGGCGGCTTTCCATGTACCGGATCAGTACGGCTGTCCTGGAGAAGGGGGCGGATGTATCCTTCGGAACTTCCAAGGCCAATTCGGGGATAGTCCACGGCGGATTTCATCACAACGGAAAATACCTGAAGGCCCGGCTTGAACTGCAGGGGAACCTCATGTTCGACCGGCTCCGGCGGGAGCTGGACTTTCCGTTTAAGCGCTGCGGCATCATTGTGGCGGCCCTCCATGACGATGAGATGAAGGCGGTGGAACATCTCTTTATGCAGGGGGTGGAGAACGGGGTTATCGGCCTTGAACTTTGTTCCCGGGACCGGATTCTTGAACTGGAACCCAAGCTTTCGCCGGATACCGTGGGGGGACTCTACGCCCCCGGCGGCGGCATTGTGGAACCCTACCGTTTTGTTTTTGCCTTGGTGGAATCGGCCTTGAACAACGGGGTAAAGCTCTACACCGGCTACAAGGTGTCCGCCGCGGAATGGGACGGAGAAGGCGGGGGGGATTCCGGCGGCGGACGCCGGGGCCGCTGGACCATTCATGCCGGCGACGGCCGGGCGATCCGGGCCCGGTATGCGGTCAACGCCGCGGGGCTCTATGCCGACGAGGTATCCCGGATCTTCGCCGCCGAGGATTTTACCATCAGCGCCCGGAAGGGAGAGTACTTTCTCCTGGACCGGCTGACCCGGGCCAGGCCGGACCGGGTGGTGTTTCCGGTGCCCACTCCGGTTTCCAAGGGCATGCTGGTGATCCCCACCGTGGAGGGTACGGTCCTGGTGGGCCCCACCGCGGACAGCGCGGAGAAGACCGATTTCGGCACCACCATGGAAAGGCTGGAACAGATCCTGGCTTCGGGGAAAAAAATGATCCCTTCCCTCTCCCGGAACGACGTAATCACCAGCTTTGCCGGACTCAGGCCCTGCCTGGAGGAGGACTTCTACATCAAAGCTTCAAAGAAGGCTCCCGCCCTGGTGCAAGTGGCGGGGATACAGTCTCCGGGACTTACCGCCTCACCCGCCATAGGGGAATATGTCAAGGACATACTCAAAGATATGGGCTTGGAGTTGATCGAAAAACCCGGCTGGGTTCCCCTGGTTAAACGCCGCCGGCGGTCCCGGGAGTTAAGCTTCTTTGAACTGGATGAGCTTATCGCCGCCGATCCCGCCTGGGGCAACATGGTCTGCCGCTGCGAGAAGGTAAGCGAGGCTGAAATCCGGGAGGCGGTCCGCCAGGGACATCATACCCTGGACGGGATCAAGTACTTTACCCGGGCCCAGATGGGCCGCTGTCAGGGAGGTTTCTGCACCTATAAGATCATCAAGATTATCATGGATGAGTCGGGCCTTTCCTGGGACGCCGTTACCAAGCACGGCGGGACAAGCCGGGTTCTGGCGGCGGACTTGTCCGGCCCGGCGGACGGGGTCCTATGAAGGAGTTGCAATACGATGCGGCGGTTATAGGGGGCGGCGCGGCGGGAATGGCCGCGGCCCTGGAATTGCACGGCGCCGGTTTTAGGACGGCCGTCCTGGAACGGGAGGATCACCTGGGGGGAATCCTGATGCAGTGCATCCACAACGGATTTGGCCTCCATGAATTTGGGGAGGAGCTTACCGGTCCCGAATTTGCCGGAAGGCTGATGGCCGGAATTGCCGATGCGGCGGTTCCGGTTTATCTTAACACGACGGTCAGCTCCATCGGCGGGGGCTCCCCCCGGGACCTCGCCCTCCGTTCAAACCGGGAGGAAGGCGAAGGGGTTCCGTCCTCCGGCATGAAGGAGCTTTTCTGCGTTTCCCCCCGGGGGGTGCTCCGAATCCTTGCCCGGGCGGTGGTGCTGGCCATGGGCTGCCGGGAGCGGAACCGGGGCAATGTCCGTATTCCAGGTTCCCGTCCCGCCGGGGTCTATACCGCGGGGCTGGCCCAGCGGCTGATAAACATCGACGGTTATATACCCGGCCGGGAGGCGGTGATCATCGGGTCCGGGGACATCGGGCTGATCATGGCCCGGCGCATGAGCTGGTCCGGCTGTACCGTCAAGGCGGTGGTGGAGATTATGCCCTATCCCGCGGGGCTTACCAGGAACATTGTCCAGTGCCTCCATGACTTCAACATCCCCCTCCATCTTTCCTGCCAGACTACCAGCATCTTCGGCAATGACCGGGTGGAGGGGGTGGAGGTTACCCCCATGGAAAACGGCGTTCTGGTTCCCGGAAAGAGTTTCCGTATCGGCTGCGATACGGTGCTTCTCTCGGTGGGACTGGTGCCGGAAAATGAACTTTCCAAAGACGCCGGGGTGGAGATCGGCGGAACTACCGGCGGCCCCGTGGTAGATTCCACGCTGATGACCAATGTGGAAGGGATCTTTGCCTGCGGCAATGTGCTCCACGTCCACGATCTGGTTGACTGGGCCGTAGAGGAAAGCCGCCGGGCAGGCCGTTTTGCCGCGGACTGGCTCCGGGGGAAGCGGCCCCGGATGCAGATCCGCCTCAAGGCGGGCTCCAACGTGCGTTATGTCAGCCCCTCAAGGCTCAACCCCGGCGGGGATAGCAACATCTATCTCCGGTCGATGGCTGTTAAAAATGATGCGGTTTTGGAACTGCGCCTGGACAGCCGGGTAATCAGAACCATTAAGAAGGGCCATGTCCAGCCTTCGGAGATGGTAAGCCTCTCCCTGGGGGCGGGGGATCTGGAGGCCGCCGGATTCGGCTCCGGTTCGGTTCTTGAAATTTCGATAGTGTAGAGGCGGCGGCCGTGCGAAACCTTACCTGTATTGTATGCCCCATGGGCTGTTCCCTCTCGGTAACCGAAGACGCCGGCGGCCTCTCGGTTACGGGCAACCGCTGTCCCCGGGGGGCTGTCTATGCCCGGGAAGAGATCAGCGCCCCCCGGCGGCAGGTAACGGCGGGCTGCGCCATTGCCGAAACTCCCGGCGGGGGTTCCCCTGCAAGTTCCAGGCCGAGGCGGGCGCCGGTAAAAAGCTCGGCGCCCTGCCCCAAAGAACAGATCCCCGCGCTGCTGGCGGATATCTACAAACTCCGCCTTTCCCTGCCGCTCCACGCCGGGGATGTGGTTATCGCCGGCTGGCGGGGCAGCGGTATAGACGTAATCGCCCTTCGGGATTTAGAATAGCCTATGCTTTTCCAGAAGAATACCACCAATAACGATCCCGCCGTTTTCTGGCGGGAATATGAAGAAAAGTGCGGCGAGAAGGTCCTGGCCTTTGTCCTGGGCCAGTATATTTCCGGCTGGGCCGAATACGATCTATCCTTCTGGGGGCTCCTCATCGCCACCGAAGGGGGCTTCCGGGTACATCACTTTCCCCACGAAAGCTGGATTCAGGCTCTGTCCAGGGCCGCCACCGGAGGGGAGCAGCCCAAGGAGAAGACGATCTTTATACCCAGGGACCGCATTGTTTCCGCGGAGCTGAAGACGGAGAAATCTCTCCTGAAGCGCATACTTTTTGCCCCTTCTCCCCGGCTGTGCATCCGTTACCGGCAGGGAGAGGCGGAGGCGGTCCTGACGGCCATAACGGAAAAACGGGCCGCCGCCGTTGTCGAATCCCTCCACTCCATCGGCGTTCCCCGGACATAACCGGCGCTAAAGCCGGATGATCCGCGCCCCGGTAAGCAGTTCCGCTCCATCCCCGGTAACAAGCAGATCGTTCTCCAGCCTGCATCCGCCCCGGTATGAATCGTAGAGCCCCGGTTCCAGGGTAATCACCATCCCCGGAGCCAGGCGCCACACATTATCCTCCCGGTTGTGAAGGACCGGCGCCTCGTGGGCCTCCAGGCCTATGCCGTGTCCCAGGGCATGGGGCATGGCCTTCCGGAATTTGCCGAAGAAGGCCTCCACCCGGGCGGCAATCTCCGCCGCCGCCGCGCCCTCCTTTACCAGGGAGAGGGCCAGCTTGTAGGCCCTTTCCACCAGGCTTACCATGCTGCGCTGCCGGGGGGAGAGGGGTTCCGCGGCAAAGGTTAAGGTTACGTCCGTGGTATAACCATGGTATTTAAGACCGAAGTCCAGAATGGAGAGGCCCGGTCCGGCAAAGGGGCCGCCGGTAAAGGCGGGAAAGGCATGGATGCCGAAGCTCCGTCCGGGACCCGCCGCCAGGGTTTCAAATCCCGTTCCCTCGCAGCCCCGGTTTCTCGCTTCCGCCTCAATAAAGAGGGCCGCATCGGTCTCGGTCTTCAGCTTTCCCCCGCGGACCGTTTCTTCCAGCAGATCTATCAGCCCGTTGGTAATCTCCGCCGCCCGCCGGTAGATGCGGATCTCCTCCTCGTCCTTGACGGCCCGGAAAGCCTCCGCCGCTTCCGCTATTCCTTCGTTCCGGCAGAGTATATCGTAATCCGCCAGGGCCTCAACGAATTGAAGAAACCGGGGATAGGGGGTTGCGGGAGGAATCTCCAGCTTCGATCCCGGGGGGATTTTGAAATGCTCCGCCGCCGCCCGGAGGGCTTTGACGGGCTGCCGCCCGAAATCCCCGTAGGGGATGATGCTGTCGGCGCAGCCGCAGCGGCGGGCCAGGTTGACATCCCAGGGAACCAGCAGGGCGCTGCGGTCTATCGAAAGAAAGACCAGGGCGTCCATGGGATGACCGGTCATCCACCGTACCGCGGGGTCCCGGCGGCCTTCAAAATCTTCAAACATCGCCAGGGCCGCGCCCTCCCGGGCCATCCAATCGTAGAGTTTTGCCCGCCGCCCTTCAAAAACCCCAAAGGAATTTTTCATGGGGTCTTTCCAAAGGCTTCTCCGGCGGTTTCCAGGATGAGCCGGATCCCGGCGTCCCCAATCCAGCGGTGGATAACAAAACGGAAGACCCCGCCGCCGGGGGGATTGATCTTTATGTTCCGGCGGGCAAAGGCAGCGCGCGCCGCTTCCGCCCGCCGGGCCTCCGCCGCCGGGGGAAAGGTAAAGAAGACCATGTTGATGTCCCCCGGTTCCACCGTAATGCCGGGAATGGCGGCCAGGCCCCGTTCCAGCTCCCGGGCCCTGGCATGATCCTCCCCCAGCCGCCCGGCCTGTTCCGTCAGAGCGAGGATCCCCGCCGCCGCCAGGATTCCCGCCTGCCTCATGCCGCCCCCCATGATCTTCCGCTTGTACCGGGCGGCCTCGATAAAATCCCGTCCCCCCGCCAGCAGGGACCCCGCGGGGGCGCAGAGCCCCTTGGACAGGCAGAACATTACCGAGTCCGCCCGGGCCGCAATGTCCCGGCCTTCGCAGGAGAGGGCCGCGGCGGCGTTGAAGATCCGGGCCCCGTCCAGATGGACCGGAATGTTCCATTCCCCTGCCGCGGCTGCGGCGGCGTCCATGGCTTCAAGGGACAGCGCCCGGCCCAGGGAATGGGCGTTTTCCAGGCAGAGGAGGGACGTGGCGGGGGCGTGAAGATCCGCCCGCCGCCGCCGGGCCCGGATCGCCTCCGGCGCGAGGATCCCGCCGGGGGCGGGAACAGGCCGGGTCTGGACGCCGGCGATGACCGCTGCTGCGGCGGCCTCATGCTGGATAATGTGGCACTCCTCGTCCAGAATCACCTCGCTGCCCCGGGGGCACCAGGTAAAGAGGGCAAGCTGGTTCCCGAAGGTCCCCGAGGGCACAAAGACCGCCGCCTCCTTTCCCAGCATGTCCGCCCCCAGCCCCTCCAGCCGCTTAACCGTGGGGTCGTCTCCGTAGACATCGTCCCCCACCTCCGCCTCCGCCATAGCCCGGCGCATGGCCGGAGTAGGGCCCGTAACCGTATCGCTCCGTATGTCAATCAATGTTTCGTCCATGGTTACTCCCTTTCGTTTCTGGTCCTTTATACACCATAGGCTTGAGTTTGTCAGGAAGCCTGCGGGCCGGAAGGCCCGGCGCCTGCATCCGCGCCGCTTCCCCGCCTGGAGATAAAGCGAATGCACGTTACATCCGTCTGCCCGGCATATAGACGCAATTCTTCTAATCGGCTCTTTCCCGGATATATACGTAGTGCGTATATATTGCCCTCACCTGGAAATAAAGCGAATACGTGTTACATCCGCCCGCCCGGCAAATAGACGTACTTCGTATATATCGCCGTCGCCTGGAAATAAAGCGAATACGCGTTACATCCGCCCGCCCCGGTATATATACGCATTGCGTATATATCTCCACCCCTGCGCCCGCCCCTCCGGCGTATATATGCAGTTCGTATATATCACCCCCACCATATATACGTAGTTCGTATATATCGCCCCAGACCCGGCATATAAACGCATTGCGTATATATCTCCGCCCCCACCTGGTATATAGACGCAGTTCGTATATATCGCCCCTGCCAAGCCCCTGCCGGACCCGCCCCGCCGCCCGCCAAGATCTTGACAAGCCCCGCCCGGAGGGTTTACCCTGCCGATCGTTGCCGCCTGATCCCGCGGCTCATTTCCTTGACGGAGGGTTTCCGGCAAGATGCCCGTAATTCCTTATATAGTAACGAATTACCCCCCACGTATAGCGCCGTTTTTGCCCGTTTCCCCATAAAAGGCGCCATAGATAACGCAGCCCCCCCTTCCATACCGCTCCCCGCAAAGCCCGGCCCCGGACAGCCGGCTTCGCCGCCTGCCTCCGGCGTTTTGCGGCGCTTCCGCTTCCTTTGGGAGCGGGGAGCGGGTCCGGCTTCCGCAAAACTTCACGGGGCGGTTTCCGGCGTTATAACGGACGGATTATCCGCCGCGGATTCCAGGTTATTTTCCCGGGATTCCAAGTCATTTTCCCGGACTTTTGGATCGCCCGCCGCAGCAGGCGGGTTGTTCGCCATAACCAGCAAAATAGGAGGAATACTATGAGCGGCTGGATGCCGGGACCCCGGACGGAGATCCTGGAGATGTGCCGGGCCTGGATTGAGTACATGGCCGCGGCCCGGCGGACCGCCTGGGGCGTACCCCAGGAGAAATATAACGAACTCCTGGGCCTGTTCGACACGGCCCAGGCCCTGCTGCGGCAGGCCATGGACAAGGCCGAACGGACCCACGTCATTACCGTGGAGTGCCAGGCCGCGTTTAAGGCCCTCAAGGAGGCAATGCGTTTCCTGCGGGATCGATATTTCAAGCGGCCCCCGCTGCTTCCGGGAGACTGGGCGGCCCTGGGCTTCCGTGAGGAGGATCCGCCGTCGCCGAGTCCGGCGCCTTCCGCGGAAACCGTTGTGGAAACCTACCTGGTGGGACGGCATGAGCTGGGGATGAAGATTGTCTATGTCTCGGGGAATCCCAGGGACAAGGAGAACAAGGGTTACCGTATCTGGTACAAGGTCGTAGGGCCGGGGGAGACCGCTCCCGCGGACCCGGAACAGCTTACCAAGTCCTTCTATACCCGGCGGAAAAGGGACGTGGTGCAGTTCGCCTACGGGGACAGCGGGAAGACCGCGTACATCGCCGTGCAGGTGGAGAACGACGGCAAAAAGGGGCCCTGGGGTCCTATGGTAAGCGCGGTGATTCCGTGAGCGCAGAAACGAGTTGGAGTTTGCTTCGACCCGAAGGTTCGTTTGCGCAAACTCCACCCTGTCCGCCAGTGTCATCCATGGCGCCCGTGATTCCTTGAGGGCCGGGCGATAGGGGGACTCCCTTTTCTTTTTCAGGAGGAGAATAATGATGAAGAAGCTGTCCTGCGTACTTGCGGTTCTGCTCTTTACGGCAGCGGCGGGGGCGCGGACGGGGGATTTTGAGATTCAAGGCGGCGTCCTGGTAAAGTACCGGGGAAGCGCGGCGCATGTAGTCGTGCCGGAGGGCGTTACCGCGATTGGGGAGGGGGCCTTTAACGGGTGCAAAAGCCTTGTTTCCGTAACCCTGCCCGGGGGCCTTACCAGCATCGGAAAGGAAGCCTTTTTCTTATGTTTCGGTCTGCGCTCCATAAACTTGCCCGCGGGTCTTATTACTATCGGGGAGGGGGCCTTTTCCTCTTGCCTCAGCCTGCGCTCCATAACCCTGCCCGCGGGCGTTACCGCTGTCGGAAAGGGGGCCTTTTACGGGTGCGTGAGCTTTGTTTCCATAACCCTGCCCGCGGGTCTTACCGCAATTGGGGATAGCGCCTTTTCGGCGTGCGAGAGTCTTGTTTCCATAACCCTGCCCGCAAGCCTTGTTACTATCGGGGAGGGGGCCTTTTCCTCTTGCCTCAGCCTGCGTTCTATAGCCCTGCCCGCGGGCGTTACCGCTGTCGGAAAGGGGGCCTTTTACGGGTGCGACAAACTTACCGCGATACGGGTAGACCGGGCCAGCCGCGTCTATGCTGACCGGGAGGGGGCGCTCTTTAACAAGGTTTTTACAGAGCTGATTCAGTACCCTGCCGGAAAAACAGCGTCAGGTTATACCGTACCGGAGGGCGTTACCCATATCGGGTATGGGGCTTTTGCCTATTGTGAGAGCCTTAACTCCATAAATTTACCGGCAAGCCTTACCGCAATTGGGGATAACGCCTTTGCCAGGTGTAAAAACCTCGTCTCCATAATTTTTCCCGCGGGTCTTACCGGTATTGGGGAAATGGCCTTTTTCTATTGTACCAGCCTGAACCTCATAACCTTGTCTGCGGGTCTTACCGCTGTCGGGGAAGGGACCTTTTTCGGATGTTCTAATCTCGTCTCCATAACCGTGCCGGCCCTGGAGCCTCCCGCGCTTGACGGCGGGTTGTGGGATTTGGAGCGGAACGAACCTCCCGCAATCATCCGCGTTCCCGCCGCCGCGCTGGAGGCGTACAGGAATGCGCCGGGCTGGAGGGACCACGCGGACAGGATACGGGCCATAGGGGATTAGCGGGCGGCAGCTCCTGTTTTGGAACCGCCGCTTTTGTTCAGGGAGCCAGGCTGTCTATCTCCCGGCGGGCCTCCCGCCTGACCGGGGGGGGACGGGAATCCGCCGCCAGGACGGACAGCAGCCGCACCCCGGCGCCGCTGAGGGGGGGGCCCGAAAAGCGGCAGAGGGCGCCCGTAGCCCTGGCGACGGCGGCCAGGACCTGTTCGTCCTCCTCCGGGGGAAGCGCCGCCCAGGTAAAGACCCGGATCGCCAGTCCGTCGGGATCGACCCCGATGCGGCCAATGGCTTCCGCCGCCGCGGCCTTGATCAGGGGTTCCCGGGCCCGGTAAAAGAGGTCCGCCAGGAAGGGGATGGTCTCCCGGGAACCCAGAAAGCCCAGGAGGCGCAGGGCTTCTATCTGTTCCCGGAGGGGGGGCGGGGCGGAAGCGGGAAGGGCCCCTTCGGAAAGGCCCCTGGCGATTTCCATAAGATACGCCGCATAGGCCCGTTCCCGCCTTCCCGTCCGGCCCTGGGTTATATCCCCGGCGATACGGGCAAGCTGGAGCCGGAGCCGGGATTCGTCGAAACGGTAGTAATAATCCGCCCAGGGCGAAGGGAAGGGGTTCCCCATGCCGTAGCTTCCCAGGGGGGCGGGGCCGTAGAGGGATCGGGGCTGTTCCCTTATCCGTTCTTCCACTTTGTAGGCGTAAAGGATCCAGTCGGAACCGCCGGAATAGAGGAGCCCCTCGTCGCTGAAGGCGGGGACGGCGGCGCTGCCCCGGAGCCGGAAGAGCCAGAGCCGGCGGCCGTCCCCGGCAAAGCCCGCCGCCCCCGAACGGGACAGCACGTAAATCCCCCGCTCGTCGTAGATCATCCCCGTTTCTTCCGCCGCGGCGATATGGCTTTCCCCGGTCCAGAGTACGCGCCCCTCGGTACAGGAGAGAAGCTGGACCCGCCCGTCTGCAAAGACTGCCGCCGCCTTGTCCCCCCGGCTTGCCGCCGCCAGGGGAAGTCCCGGCAGGGCGGGAAGCTTCCGCCCCGCGGTTCCGTCCGGGCCTATCAGCTCGGGGGCGCCGGCTGTATAAAAGCCCAGAACGGAGCCGTCCTCCATGGGGGTGATGAGGGCCGGCGCCGGGGAAAGCTTTTGGGATCTGTATTCGCCAAAGGGATCGATATCCAGCAGATCTCCGTTTTCCAGAACCGCCGCCAGGCCGCCCCGCAGATTGGGGACCGGTTCCAGCGCAAAGGGACTTTCCGGCTCCAGGGACCAGAGGCGGAAACCGGCGGCGGTAAAGCAGAAGAGCCTTTCTCTGGTGGCGACAAAGATACGGCCGTCCCAACCGCTTATGACCGGCGCCGAAATGGGGCTTCCCAGGTTGATCTGCCAGAGTTCCCGGCCCGCCCGGTTGATTGCCAGCAGGGAGCCGTTGGTTCCGCAGATATAGCTGGTCCCCTCCCTGGAACGGGTTACATAGGGGGCAAGCTTTCCCCGGGCATAGTAGGTCCAGAGCTGCCTGCCGGTCCGGCTGTAGCATTTAAGGGCGCCGCCGTCGCAGACCGCCACCACCGATTCCGCCTGGACCGCGGGCAGTCCCGTAACCGCTCCCCCCAAAGCCTGCCGCCACACGGGTTCCGTACCGGGAAGGAAGGCGGCGGCCTCTTCCGCCGCGTCCCCGGCGGGAATGCCGCCGCCGGAACCGTTTCCCGCAGATCCGGCCTGGGAATACAGGACGGGCATGGCCGTGAAGAGCAGCAGCAGGCCGAACAGGGTTTGATTCATAATTTATCCTTTTTTGAATATGCCGAGACTTTCAATATGGGCGGTTTGGGGGTAGAAATCGTAGAAAGTCAGCGAGTCCAGGCGGTAACCCCCGGCGGCCAGTTCCCGGCTGTCCCTGGCAAGGGCCGCGGGGTTACAGGATATATAGGCCAGCGCCGGAGGGCCTTCCCGGGCCAGCCATTGGGCCATGGTCGGGGAAAACCCCTGCCGGGGAGGGTCCGCCACGGCAAAGCCGTAGGCCGCCTTTTTGCCTCCCATGGTTTTTACCCACCGGTCGTCGGTCATGGGAAAATAGCGGAAGCTTCCGTTCCGGGAGGGCCGGGACTTCGCCAGGTTTTCCATATTTTCCCGGGCCAGGGTCAGGGCCCGCTTGTTTTCCTCCAGCAGATCCAGCTGCGAAAAGTGATCCCCCAGAAAGGAGGAGAAGGTTCCCACCCCGGCGTAGAGATCCGCCGCGGGAAGATCCTCCATTCCCCCGGCCAGTTCAGACAGATCCCCCGCCAGGGCCTCCAGCATCAGGGCGTTGCTCTGGAAAAAGACCGCCCCGTCCATGCGGATGCCCTTGCCCAGGATAGAAACGGTCCCCCGCCGGGTTCCTCCTTCGTATAGCAGCAGATCCCCCCGCCCGTATACGGTAAAACGGTCCTTTTCGGGCGGCGGGACCAACCCTTCCCCCAGGGCCCTTCGGACGGCGGGGTCCGCCACGGGACAGTCCGGTACGGGAACAATAACGCCGCTTTTCCGGCCCTTAAGCCCCACCGTCTGTCCCCGCCGCCGCTTTGCCCCGGAAGATTCGGAGTTTGGATTTATGTTTCGCCGGGGCGGGTTCTGCAGCCGCCGCCGGCGGGACTCAAAATTTGAATTTCCCGGCGGCACGCGGTGGAATTCAAAGCGGTTCCGGTATTCGTAGGGCGGGGAGGGGACAATTCTAAGCTCCGGCAAGGATTCGAGTTTTCCGGTCCGGCGGAGGGATTCTTTCAGGATGCGGGCCTTTTCCGCAAGCTGGGATTCATAGGACAGATGCTGAAGGGAACAGCCCCCGCAGCTGCCGTAGAGCGGACAGACCGGAGCGGTCCGGTGGGGAGAGGCTTCTTCCAGCCCAACCAGTTCCGCCCGGTCCCCTTCCCCGGTAAGGCGGCCCACCACCCGGTCCCCCGGCGCGGTAAAGCTCATAAAAAAACTCCGCCCCCGGTAGCGCACTATTCCGTCCCCTCCCGCGGCGATACGTTCCACCGGGGCGGTGAAGAACTGATCCCCTGCCATGACAGGCTCCACTATACCATGGTTTGCGGGCGGATTCATACCCAAACCGCCGCCGGAAATCCGGGCACGCCGGATCCGTCGGGGCTTTTGTTTGGGTATGGGCCCTGTACCGGGCGGCGGTCATTGCCAGAATGAGGACATGAGGGTACAATCGGACCTATGGATGAAACGGGCGAATGGCTGGAATCCGATGACGGGATAAAGCTCTTTCTGCGGCGCTGGACGCCGCCGGGGGCTCCTTTGGCGGTGGTACATATAGTTCATGGTATGGCGGAACATTCCCTCCGTTATGCGCGCCTGGCCGGAAAACTCTGCGGCCGGGGTTTTGAGGTATGGGCGGCGGATCAGCGGGGACACGGCAGGACCGCGGACAGCGCCGTGAATGATCCCCGCCGGGGGGGGCTCCTGGGGCACTGTGCGGACCGGGACGGCTTTTTCAGAGTAGTCGCCGATATCGGCGTCATCAATGCCGGAATCGGCGAAAGGCACCCCGGCCTTCCTCTCTTTCTTTTGGGACATTCCTGGGGTTCCTTTATCTCCCAGGCCTATATTGAAAAGTATGGTTCCCGCCTGGCCGGCTGTATCCTCTCGGGGACCAGGGGGCCCGGAGGCCTGGAACTGATCCTGGGGGCGCCCTTTCTCAGTCTGATCGCCGCCCTGAAGGGAAGCCGCCGGGGTTCCCTCCTGGCTCATGCCATGGCCGACGGTCCCTATAATAGGCCCTTCAGGCCGAACCGTACTCCCTTTGACTGGCTTTCCCGGGACGAAAAGGAAGTAGACGCCTATATTGCGGACCCCCTCTGCGGAAACCTCTGTTCCGTCGGCTTTTACCGGGACATGGTCAGGGCTTTTACCAAGATTCATACGCCGGAAGCGATGCAGGGGATACCCCGGAACCTGCCGGTCTATATCTTCTGCGGCTCCGCGGACCCCGTGGGGGCCATGGGACAAAGCCCCACCGCCCTGATGAGCGCCTACCGTTCCCTGGGTATAACGGATCTGGAATTTGTGCTCTACCCCGACGCGCGGCATGAAACGTTGAATGAAACGAACCGGGAAGAGGTCATGGGGAACCTCCTTTCCTGGCTGGAACGGCATTGCC
Organism: Treponema sp.; assembly: GCA_031275035.1. The sequence goes on along the minus strand of JAISPH010000070.1, from coordinate 41,706 downwards.
GGTCCGGTCAGGCTGGAACGGCGGAGTAAACTTCTGTGCGTATCCGTTACGGCGCTGAAAAAAACGGCGGCCTCATAAAGAAGGCCGTTGTCTATACCCAGGACGAACACGGCATAAATGCTGCCGACGTGGACCCCGATGCGGTTTCCATTACCGACCGGCTCCGTTCAAATGGCTTTGAAACGTATATCGTGGGCGGAGCAGTCCGGGATCTGATTCTGGGAAAGAAACCCAAGGATTTTGACATAGTCAGCGCCGCCAGTCCTTCCCGCATAAAAAAGATCTTCTGCAACGCCCGGATCATAGGCCGCCGTTTCCGGTTGGTCCATGTTTACTTTGGTCCCAAAATTTTTGAAGTTTCCACCTTTCGTTCCTTAAAGGACGGTCCCACCAGCAATACCTTTGGAACCATAGAAGAGGATGTGCTCCGCCGGGATTTTTCGTTAAACGCCCTTTTCTATGAACCCCGCAGGCAGATCGTGGTGGACTATCTGGGAGGCATGAAGGACCTGCGGGAAAGACGGATACGGCCCATCATCCCCCTGTCGAAGATCTTTACCGATGATCCGGTGCGGATGATCCGGGCAGTCAAGTACGCCGTTACCACGGGCTGCAGGCTGTCTTTTTTCCTGCGGCTGAAGATCAAGCGCCAGGCCCGTCTCCTGCTGCCGGTTTCTCCCTCCAGGCTTACCGAGGAAATTTTCAAAATTATCCATTCTCCCTTTGCCGCGGGGATAGTTGAAAAGCTGGAACTCCTGGGGCTCTATGCCTACCTGCAGCCCGGCGCCTCGGCGCTGATGAAGGAGAACCCCTCCTTCCGGGCCGGGTATCTCAAGGGCCTCGGGGAGATCCCCCCCGGCGGGAACGGCGGGGAGGCCCTGGCGGCGCTGATCCGGGATTATCTGGAGGATTTTATCGACTGGGATGCGGGAACGGCGGAAAATTATAAAAACGCCTTTCTTGCGGGAAGGCAGTTTGTGCTTCCCATGAATCCCCCCCGGCTGGAACTGGACAGGGCGGTACGGCTTATCTTTGGCGAGCATGGCATAAACATCAAGAAGTCCCGTTTCTTTGAACGGGGAAGGATAGGCCCCGCCGCGGAGAATCCCGTCCGGGAAAATGCCGAAGAAACAAAGAAACCCAAACGCCGCCGGCGGCGCAGGAACCCCCCCGAACTTTAGTGCGGTAATGCTGCGGCCTCCGTGCCGACGGCCTCCATGTCGGCGGCAGACGCCGGGCGGCTCATTTCAGCCGGCCCAGCAGTTCCCGGACCCGGTCTTTATACCGTTCAGGAGCCGCCGCGGCGGCCTCTTCCAAAAATCCGGCGGCCTCGTTCCTCTTCCCCGCGGCGGCGGCGTTCAGCCCCAGGGCGTACCGGACCAGGGCCTGGTCCGCGCCGTACTGCAGGGCGGACCGGTAGTACTGCTCCGCCGTGTCGTAACGTTGTTTTTCATAGGCCAGAAGCCCCAGGTAGTAGTACGGGGCATAGTGATCGGGATTCTGGTCCAGGGCCTCGTAGAAGTAGGCCTCCGCCGCCGGAGGATCCCCCTCCGCATAAGAACGCCGTCCCGCTTCGACAAGTTCCGCAAAGGTCCTGCGGGAGGTCAGGTAGGATTGGTAGTCCTCCTCTACAGCCTCCGGGCCGGCCCAGAGGTAGAGCCGTTTCCGTACCGCCGCGGCGTTTTCCGCCGCCGTGGCCCCGGGGGAGAGGAGCATAAAAGAATCGGTGAGGGATCTGAAATAGCCTTCGCTGCCGCTGTTCAGGAGAAACGAAACCAGGGACCAGGAGATGGGCTGCAAATTCCGCGGCGGTTCTCCTTCGTCGGCCATGAGCACCTGCTGCAGATCGATCTTCTCCAGGTTCTTTACCATTTCAAGCCAGGCTAAATTTTCTTTGTAGGAAAGTTCCCCGGTTTCGGCATTGACGGAAAGGGTGCTGAAGTATACGGTGAAGCCCTCCTTCATCCAGGCGGGGGGCGAAGGGATAAAGGCCCTGAAGTACTGGAGGAAGGCCTGGGCGGGGATCGTCCGGGCCGCTTCGGGGCTCCCCTGATGTACGACCAGTTCCCGCCTTTCGCTCTGGTTATAGTGAAGGTACACCGCCCCCTCCCTGGGAGCCCCCAGCCGGGCCGAAACATAGCCGTCGTAGGCGTCCCTGTCCCGGAAGAGGCGGACCCTGAGGGGAAGGCTTACCGCCGACGGGTCAAAGCGGAAGAGCCGGTTATAGATGTCGAAGCGCAGTTCAAGTTCCCGCCGCAGGGCCTCCGTATCCGGACCGGAACTGTCGGCGATAAGTTCGTAGCGGGGGGCCGCGGCGTGAACGCCGGCGGCGCTTCCGGTCTGGTCCTGGGCATAAACGGAAAGAGCCGCCGCCCCCGCAAGAATCAGGGCCGCCACGCGTTTTTTCATCAAATCCTCCGTCAAAACAAAATTCCAGGGGCGGCTGTCCCGGATTACTGGATCAGCTTATCGATGATGATATTCACCCCTTCAATCAGGATACCCGTATACCGTTCAATATTGTCAATAATGTACTGTTGAAGTTCGTGCATATTGCCGCCCAGCTGGGTTCCGTAGGGCACGTCAATGGTAATGACCAGCCGGTAGCCTGCATCGTCGTCCTTCACCGTTATTTTTTTGATCCTGATGTTCTGATTGTACTCGTCCACGCAGTGAATGACCATCTGGCTCAAAGCCGCTTCGGAAATAATCACCTTGCCCCGTTTTGAATATTCCGGGCGGACCACCGATTTCTCCAGCACCTTGGGAGTCGGCCCCAGGGCCGCGGGGCGCCGCTTAAAGATCCGCACCGCATCGTAGAAGATGTTGGGATAGTTCCGCTTTACCTCGATGGAGGGTACGGGGATAACATGCTTCCCCTCGATTTTTCTGGTTCTGATAGCCTTCTCAATGTCCTCCTGGGAGGCGATGTCTTCAATTTTAATGATCTTTTTAGGCAGGGGAAGCTGAAGCCTGCCGGCGATTTTGTTCACCATTTTTTCGGAGGTTCCCAGAATGAGGATACGGCTGATCTTTTCCGCCTGAAGCTTCCGGGCCACCTCGTCCCGCCGGGACTTTTCGTCAAAGAGCGCCGCCTTTACCGCGGCCATAAAGGTCTTTTCTTTTTTTGCCGAGTGGCCTGCGATGATCCGGTTGTCCCGGATCAAAAGGCCGTCATCGATGATAAAATCAATGCCGTACTTCTGGGCTACGAGCTTTGCCCGGAAGCTTTTGCCCGTGCCGCTTTCTCCCACGAGGGCGTAGGTCTTAACCCTTCCCAGGGGCCAGAAAAATTTCCAGAACATTATTCTTCAAACATACTCGTCATTGAGGCGGAAATCCAGATGCTGAAGGCCGCTGAAAAGTCCGGCGATTGTTCTGCGGAAACCCTCAGGGACGGGGGCGCTGACCCGTACCGGCTCCTCTCCGGCGTTTGCAGAACCGGGCCAGGGGAATTCCAGGGTATAGGCGTGGAGCAGGAAGCCGCCCTTCCGGGGTCTGCCCCCGTACTTGACATCCCCCGCCAGGGGATGCCCCCGGGCCGCCGCCTGGACCCGGATCTGGTGGGTCCTGCCGGTGGAAATTTTCAGCCCGATGAGGGAAAAGCCGCCGCTTTCCGCCAGGGGTTTTACCCGGGCGGCGGCCCGCTTTGTCCCGGCTCCCGCTTTGACGGCAAAGCTCTTTCCCAGGGATCTGTCCCGGATCAGATGATCCTCCCAGGTTTCCTCTTTTTCGACGATCCCCTCCACCAGGGCAAGGTAGCCCTTGATTACCCGTCCCTCCCGGATCAGCGCGCTGAAACGCCGGGCCCCCTCAAGGGAGCTTGAAAAGACCATAACGCCGCTGGTATTTCTGTCCAGACGGTGGAGGGGGCCGGGCTTGAAAGAGAGGGAAGGGGAGAGCCGGTCCGCAAGAAAGGAACGGACCAGGGTTTCAAGGGTTTCCTGGCCGGCGGCGGGTCCGTGGACCCCCATCCCCGCAGGCTTATTTACAATGAGCAGTCCCGGCGCCTCCCGGAGTACGTCCAGGGAAACGGCCCCGGGGGCCCCTTCCTGCCGGTCCGGGCCGGAGAAACCGGTCCCGGAGGGCCGGACCCTGTCCCGTATCCCGGGGGCCCCTTCCTCCAGAATGTGTATCACCATCCCCGCTCTGATCCGGTCCGCCGCTCCGCCGGCCCTGCCCCCTGTCAGCACCCGGCCCCGCCTTAAAAGCCGGTGTATCGCCGAAAGGGGCAGATCCGGAAGGGCCTTTCTGAGCAGCCGGTCCAGCCTGCGGCCGTCGTCATCGGCGCCGGCGATCATTTCCACAGATACTCCTGAAAATAAAGAAACCCTTTCAAAATCCGGTCAGGGCGCTCCGGTCCGCTCCCCGTCTTTAATGCGTGCTGCCTTCAGCGGTCGACGGGAGCCGCCTTTCAGCGGTCCGCCTCCAGGCCGGGGTTTTTGCTAAACCGCCTTCCCTGGCGGTTTGCCGTTTCGGGCCTGCGTACCTGCTTGGCCCTCACCGGCCGCCAAAACCCTTCGACTCCCGCAGAAGATTGCTTATATTTACATTACAGCGGTCGACGGGAGTCGAACCCGCGTCACAAGCTTGGGAAGCTTGGATAATACCGTTATATGACGACCGCTTAATCAAACTTCTTTTTACCCTAACGAAATCCCCTCCCTTTGTCAATGGACTTCGGAAAACCGGCTGGTTCTTCCGGACTAAGTCCGGCGCAGATCCTTTTTAAGGAGAAACATCAGGCCGGCGGGGGAGGGATCCTGACGGCGGCGATAAGGCGCAGAAGGTTGTCCAGGGCAAGCCCGAGATCCTCCCGGCAGCGGAGGCGGGCTTCCTGGAAAGGGATGGCCGCGCGGTTGATACTGAAGATTGCGCTGACCCCTTCGCCGTAGGCTCCCTCAATGTTGTCCCCTATATCGCCGACCAGGGCAATCACCGGAACCCCCAGCTTTTTTGCCCGCCGGGCGACGCCGATTACCACCTTGCCCCGCAGGCTCTGGGTGTCGATCTTTCCCTCTCCGGTAAAAACCAGATCCGCCCCTGCGGCAAGCTTGTCAAAATGCACCGTGTCCAGCACCGTCTCTATTCCCATCTGGAGCCGGGAGCCGAAAAAGGCCGCCATGCCGCCTCCCATGCCGCCGGCGGCTCCCGCGCCGGGAAGGGCGGCGACGTCTATCCCAAGTTCCCGCTTTACCGTATCCGCCGCCGCCTTAAGCTGGCCGTCGAGCATCTCCACCATGGCCGGGTCCGCCCCCTTCTGGGGCCCGAATACATGGGCGGCGCCGGCGGGGCCGCAGAGGGGATTGTCAATATCGCACATGGTGATAATTTCCGCCCTCCGCAGCTCTCCGGGAACGTCTGTGGTATCGATGGACGCAATCCGGGAGAGGGTTCCCCCCACGGGGACAAAGGATGCTCCCTCCCCGTCGAGGAAGCGGACTCCCGCGGCGGCGGCGGCCCCTGCGCCGAAGTCGTTGGTGGCGCTTCCCCCCAGGCCGACGATAATCTTTTTACAGCCCCGCCTTGCCGCATCCAGCATAAGCTGCCCCACCCCGTAGGTGGTGGCCTGATCCGGGCGCAGCCTGCCGCCGGCCAGGGGAAGGCCCGCGCAGGCCGCCATCTCGATCACCGCCGTGGCTCCGCCGTCGATAAGGCCGTAAAAGCCGGTACGGTCCTCCATAAAGGGTCCCTTGGCGGGGATGGCGATTTTTTCGCCCCCCGCCGCGGCCAGGAAGGAATCCACGCTTCCCTCTCCGCCGTCGGCTACGGGAATGGAAACGATCTCCGCGCCGGGATAGTAAGAGCGGATCCGCTCCTCCATAATCGAACAGATCCCGGCGGAACTCATGGTACCCTTAAAGGAATCGGGAATCAGAATAATCTTCTTCATGGAACCCCCTGAAAAAGCCCCGGCGGTCCTGCGGCGCGCATCGGCGCCGGGGCTTTCAAGTACTGCGGCGGACGCGCCCGGGAGTTTGTTGCGCTTTGTGCGTAAAACCCCGAAACGCCTGACAGGCGGTTTTTTACCCCGCAAACTCCCATGGATTTTTAGTCCGAAGCAGCCCCGGTAACGTGTAACAGGCTGCTAGCGCAGAATCAGGGAGAGGATAAAGAAGGGATGAATCTTCAGTCTGGAAATGGCGACGATCATCACGATAATCGCAATGACAGAGGCGATAATAAAACCAATACCGGACATACATACCTCCATAGCGAGATTTCCTTATGATACCACGGTTTCCGGGGACTGTCCAATTTTTTCGCAGCGAACCGGCCCTTTTCAGGCTGAAAGGCCCGCGGAAAAGGGCCGGACGCCGCATTCCACGGAGGCTAAGCCGGAATGTGTACTGTATGGGGTGTACGGTGATGAAACTATGCCGTAAAGCGCGGGATGGCGGATGTAACACGTATTCGCTTTACTTCCGGGGATGGGGCGGTTAGACGAATTACGCCTATACGCAGAGCGGGCGGGATATATACGAACTGCGTCTATACGCTGCTTTGGGGCAGTTAGACGAATTGCGTATATATACCAAAAAAGAGCCGATTATACGAACTGCGTATATAAACGGAGCGGGCGGGATATATACGAATTGCGTCTATATCGCCGGGGGCGGATATAGGCGAACTGCGTCTCTATGACTGACAGGCGGATGTAACACGTATTCGCTTTACTTCCGGGGATGGGGCGGTTAGACGAATTACGCCTATACGCAGAGCGCTCCGCCTAGGCCGGATAGGTAAGGTTTTCCCTGCCGGGGTTTTTCAACGCCGACCCGTAGCGCCGGGCTTCCCACTTGGCCATGTTCAGGTTTTGTTCGGAATAGTTGCCGCATTCGGCGGGGGATGCGCCGGGGATGGGACCGTCGAAGGCTTCTATCCAGTCCAGCATTTCCCGGATCAGGGGAAGCGCCGTTTCGGAATCAAGATTCCCCTCCAGGATGGCGTAAAAGCCCGTCCGGCAGCCCATGGGGCCGAAGTACACCACCCTGGAAGCCCATTCCCGGTGGGACCGGAGGAAGGTGGCCCCCAGGTGTTCGATGGTGTGGAGGGCGGGCATGTCGATGACCGGCTCTTTATTGGGCTGCTTGAACCGGAGGTCGAAGGTGGTAAGCACCGTATCCCCAAACCGGTCCCGGCGGGAAACGTACAGTCCCGGCAGCAGCCTGAGATGATCCACCTGAAAACTGGCTATTTTTTCCATACTGCGCTCCTTGCCGCCGGCAATCCCGGCGTTTTCAAATTGTTTTCAAACTTCAGGTCCAGTTCCGGACGATGCGCCGGACAATGTCCCCGGAATGTCGCGCCGCCGCCGGGAGGAACTGATCGAAGGTGAGGGGAGATTCGGCGCCGGCTATGTCCGAAAGGGCCCGGATGATCAGGGCGGGGACGCCGAAGAGAAAGCAGGTATGGGCAATGGCGGCCCCCTCCATCTCCACCGCCCCCAGGCGGGGGAAAAGCTTCTTTACCGCGGCGATGCGCTCCGGCTCGTGCATGAACCTGTCTCCGGAGCCGATGAGCCCCCGGACATGGTTAAAATCTTCGGGCAGGATCTTTTCCCGCTTCAGCTCGTCCGCCGCCTGTTCCGCCCTCAGGATAAGATCCTCCGGCACGGTAAATACCGGCGGCATCCCCGGAAGCTGGCCGGGGGCATAGTTGAAGGCGGTAACATCCACGTCATAGTAGAGGAGGCTGTCGGAGATAACGGCGTCCCCGAAGCGCAGGGAGGGATCGATGCCCCCGGCGGAACCCGTATTGATCACCGCCGCCGGCCGGAAGCGGTCTATGAGCAGGGCGCATCCTGCCGCGGCGTTCACCTTGCCCACGCCGCAGCGCAGCAGCGTTACGGGCCTCTTTTCCAGCAGGCCGGAGTAGAATTCCATCCCCCCGGCTGTTTCGGTCTTCGCCTGTTCCAGGCCGGAGCGGAGCAGCGTTACTTCCTCCTCCATGGCTCCGATAATGCCGATGACGTCTTTCATGAAGCCTTTTTCTTTCCCTGCTCTATCTTAAAGAGAAGCCCCGAGCCCCACACGGTGGTGCGGTTTCTGCCCCGTTCTTTGGAGAGGTAGAGGGCCTCGTCCGCCCGGTTGATAACTTCCTCCGCAGTCAGACGGGTTTGGCTGTCAAAGACAAAGACCCCCAGGCTTATGGTAACCTGGGGCAGCGGGGGTTCCCAGGGGATCTGCATTTTCTCGATGGCGGTCCGGAGCCGTTCCGCCGCGGTCCAGGCGGTGCTCCGGTCCGTTTCCGGCAGCAGGATCGTAAATTCCTCCCCGCCGAAACGGGAAGGTATGTCTCCGGCCCGGACGCTCTGCTTAATGACGATGGCCAGGCTTTCCAGTACCCGGTCTCCCGCCAGGTGGCCGTAGAGATCGTTAAAGTTTTTAAATTTATCCACATCGATAACGATCAGCGAGGAAGAGTATTTCGAGCGGTTTGTCCGGGCAATTTCTTCGTTCAGGCTGGTGACAAAAAAACCGTGGTTAAAGAGGCCGGTCTTAACGTCCCGCACCGAATGTTCATAGTGGAGGTGGTTCTGTATGGCCTGGGATACGAAGGACATAAGCTGTTCAAGGAAGGAAAGCTCGTTGACGGTATACTCGTCCTCCAGAATTTTATGGCCCACCAGGATAAGTCCGTAGAGCCCGGAGGGTCCCAGGATGGGGATGATCAGTTCGGGCCGGAGATTTTCAAAGGGCTTGGTGGCGTCGCTGTTGTTAAGCTGATAGGCCAAAAGATCGTAATTGATGGGCCTGGGGTACTGCTGAAAAAAAGCTTCAAAGGGGGTGATGGAACTGATGTTGATGGCCAGGTCCACCATCTTATAGTTTTTGTACCCCTTGATGGTAACATCCTCTTTGTTTTGCAGGGGTTTCCAGAGAAAAGCGATAAACGAAGGCAGGAACTGATCCGAAATCTGCCAAACCGTGGCGTCCATGATCTCTTCAACAGAGGTACGGTGAAAAATATTCATCGCCCCCGAGAGGAGGTTCCGGTAATCCCGTATTTCCCGGTTGAGGCTGTCGATATGCTTAAAAACCCCTATGTCTTGCAGCAGGGAGTAGTGCTGCAAAATCTTCGGGTTTGATAAGAATTCGCTTTTATCCTCAATGCTCATGTTACTGAGTAGTGGTCGGCTATGGTTTTACGCCAATCGGCGCGGCGTTCCTTGTCTTCCCATTCAAGGATCTTCTTTATCCTAAAGTTACGGGATCCCTCGGAACTTCTCCGTCCCCCCTCCTGGGCGTTAAAATGGACAATGCCGAAACGGCCGCCCCCGATATAGGCCACGGCGTCTCCCTTCTCCATGGTTTCCTCCCCGGCGATTCTGGCGACGACGCAGTCAAAGTGAACCGCTTGACCCGTGGCCTTATCGGAGAGGGCCGCGGAAAGATCCTTGATGGGCCTGCCGCAGAAAGGGCAGTCCGGGGATGGAATAGGATCGGCGGAAACCTTGGGGGGGATCCATTTGGGGCGCTCGTAGATGACCCCCTGGTTCTTGTCGTACCGGGGGCCCCTTTTCTTGTCCCGGGACCAGTATTCACTCTCCCGGTTGTCCCGGTCCCTGCGCCAGTTCCGGCGATTACTCCCCCCCCTACTCATTATATGGTCCTCCCTGTGGAATATCAAGAATCTCGTTGCTTAGAACCTGGGCAATCCGTTGTATTGCCCCGTAAAGATACGCTTTATTATCTATCTTTTTCTTTAATTGTTCAATTCTAGAGGATTCATTTTGATTCACAGGCGGGTTCATGTCCCGTCTTTTGGGACAGGACGGTTTGTTCCCCCCTTGAGCAGCGGTCATACATGCTCCATAAAAGCCGACGTAAGATAGGTAACGGTCTGTCCCGGCCCGGAATCCATAAACAGTATATCAAAACGCGGAGACATACCATTATATTCTCGATGGAAGGAAAGAAAATACTTAGCTGTTTCTATGATGCGCCGCTGCTTTTTTAAGTCTACGCTCAGGCCCAGATCTTCAAAACCAAAGCTCCTCCAGGCCTTAACCTCCACAAAGGCGATGGCCTCCCCATCCAGGGCGACCAGATCGATTTCGCCGCTTTTTGACCGTATATTCCGGGCGATTATCCGCATTCCCCGTTTTTCAAGAAGCTCCGCCGCCCGGTCTTCTCCGGCTTTCCCGGTCCGGTTCATGTTTTTTTTGCCAGTTCCCTGGGATCGATGGCTCTGGCGATAAAAAGGCTCTTTTCCGTTAACAGATCGATGATATCCCCCTCGTTGGGTTTGTAAACTTTGCCGAATTCATCAATTAGTATGCGGATCTTGGGCCGCAGAGGGGCGTCCCCCTGGACCTCGGTAACCCGGGCGATGGAACCGTTGTTGAGCAGGATAATGGACCCGATGGGGTAGATCCCCATGGTTTGAATAAAGGCTTTCAGGACATCGGGATCAAAGCGGCGGGAATTGTCGGAGAGCAGATTTTTCATGGCCTGATAGCCCATCATGGAATTCCGGTAGGGCTTTTCGCTGACCATGGCTTCAAAGGCGTCCGCCACCGAAACGATCCGGGCGCCCATATCGATGCTGGTTCCGGCTATGCGCCGGGGATAGCCTTCGCCGTCCCAGCGCTCGTGGTGCTGCAGGGCTACCAGGCTCACGTCTTCGGGGTAGAGCAGCTCCTTCCCGATTATCTTGTAGGTGTAGAGGGGATGGGCCTGCATCCGCTGCAGCTCCGCTTCGGAAAGCCCCCCCTTTTTGTCCAGAATTTCCCGGGGAAGCCGGAGCATTCCCACATCGTGGAGCAGGGCGCCGGTAACCACCTGCATGATCTTGTGATTGGGCAGTTTCAGTTCCATGGCGATGAGGGCGGAGAGGATGGCGGAATTAACCGAGTTCTTGGCCAGATCGTGGCCCTTTACCTCTCCCCCCAGGATATAGCCGATGATGTCGTTCCGCTGTTCCCGGACGGTTTGGAGCAGCTTTCCCGTGATATTATCGATAGAACGGACCTCCACAGAAACACCGGAACCGATATTGATAAATACCGCATCCAGTTTTTCAATCAGATCCATATAATTCCGGTAGGCGCCCTTGTTTTCCTGGACCCCCGTCAGGGAAAGTACATTGGGGATCTTCTTTTTATCGGAAGCTTCTTCCGCCGCAGTTTCCGGGACATCGGCTTTCTTTGGAGCTACCATATCCCCGTTGGTTTCCACAGTCTCGATACCCCAGCTGTTGAGCCGGTCTATATCCTTTTTCCGAATGGCTATTCCCGCGGGTACCAGAAGGTTGTTGCCTTCAATGTAGACGGGCTGGGTAAAGCTTTGTCCCGCCCTTAATGATGTTACCGGAACCTTTTTCATCTTTTTTCCTTTGAGATAACGAAGGCCAGTATCTTTGCCGCCGCTTCCCAGCACCAGGGAGGTATAAAATCGCCGGGTTTAACGGCGTCCAGCAGAGCCGCCAGGGCTCCGTCCTCCACTATGGTTATCCCCGCCGTTTCCGCCAGGACAATAATGCGTTCCGCCTCCCGGCCTCTGCCGGACGCAAGAATTCTGGGAACCCCCTCTTCGGGAACGTATCCCAGGGCGGCGGCTTTTTTCCGGTTTTTTATATTACACCTCCTCATTTACGGATGGCAAGGCATCGTTTCTGCCGTCCGCCAGGGGAAATTCCCCCGGATGAAGGGTAACATGATCCGCCCGCCTGCCTAGAAGTTCCCTCAATTCGGCTTCCAGGCCGGATCGGGAAGATCCCCCCGGAGGAGGCTGAAGATAAACGTCCGCCCCGGAATCCGCTCCGCCGGGTCTGTTCAAAACAAAGAGCCAATGCCGGTCCCCGGCCGTCAGGTCAACCGCTAAACGTTCCACTCCAACCTCTGGTCCATGGTTATAATATAATAATATTCGTACCGAAACTCCGATTTCTATACCCCCGGAGGCAAAATGAAAGGGCAAAACTATCCACCGGCGGCCGTTTTTACCGGGAACGCTGTTTAATAGGCGCAGCAGGGGCTTTTCCGCTTCAACGGCGCGAATCTTTCTTTGAAGCTCTTCGCCGGCTTCTCTGTCCCGGGTTTCCTCCGCCGGGACATTTCCTGCTTTGTCCGTTTTTTCAGCTTCCTCCGCCGGGGGTTCCCCGGAACGATCCTGCCCCCCGGATCCGCCGGAATCCGCCTCAAAACCGCCGTCCCCGGTAATGGCCCGGGCGTACTCTTCCAGGGCCCGGGGATCGAGACTGAGTCCCTTGTCCGCCGCCGCCGCCGCTCCCAGGGCCCGGGCCTCCCTAAGCCGTCCCGGTTCTTTCCCGCCGCCGGGGGGTCCCAGGGATTCCCGGCGAAGCTGCAGAAGCAGGTTTTTTTCCAGGGGCAGAGAGAAAAAACGAACAAAGGAGAGGAGGGCGGCGCTGAGACCGTCAGGGGGCAGAGACAGGGTCCGGGCCAGTTCAAGCAGGGGGCCTTCCCGGACCGGGGCCGGGCTTCCGCCGGCCGGCGCACGCGGAACCTCCCCGGAAACCTTGAAAAGTCCCGCTCCTTCGGAAAGCTGTTCTCTTATGGATGAGAGCGCGCCGGCTGTCTGCGCCGGTTTTCCGGTCCCGGGGAACCCTGTTCCGGGGCTCCGTTTTGCAGTTTTTCCGGGACCGGGGGAAGCTTCCCCACGGAGAGGGCTCTCCCGGCTTCTTTCGGAGACCCGGCCATTCCCGGCCGGACTTCCCGGCTTATCCGTAAACCCGGGAGGCCTGAGCCTCACAAAGAGGCCTTAACTCTTGACGCCGGCATTTTCCGAAGCGGCCGCCGGTTTTTTTACGGCATTTTTTTTATTTTTAACAATAAGTTCCTTGATCTTGGCGGCCTTGCCAATTTTATCCCGGATATAGTAGAGTTTGGCCCGGCGCACCTTGCCGGGGCGGACCAATTCCACCCGGACGATGCGGGGGGAATGGAGGGGAAATACCCTTTCGACCCCGACGCCGTAGGAATTCTTCCGTACCGTAAAGGTTTTGCTCGACTGAGAATTTTTGATGGCTATGACCAGGCCCTCGTAGACCTGGACCCGTTCATTCTTGCCTTCAACGATCTTAAAATGGACCTTAACCGTATCCCCGATCTTAAACCGGTCCACTTCGCTTTTCATTTGGGAGGCTTCAATCGCCCGTATCTCGTTCATTTCTCCTCCTCGCTCTGTAATGCGCTTATAAGTTTCAGGGTCTCGTCGTCAAAAATACCCGCCGCCAGTCCCTTCCGTATCAAATCCGGCCGCATTTTAAGGGTTTTTTCCACCCTTTTTTCCAAACGCCACCGCCGTATATGTTCATGATGTCCGGAGAGCAGTAACTCTGGAACCTGTATTGTAGCATAAATCTCCGGGCGTGTATACTGGGGATATTCCAAGAGGCCCCCGGAAAAGCTTTCTTCCTCCAGGGATTCCGCCCTGATAACCCGATCCACCAGCCGGTAGGTGGCGTCGATCACCACCAGGGCGGCGGTTTCCCCGGAAGAAAGCACATAATCCCCCACGGAGATCTCCTCGTCTATATAGAGGTCGATGATCCGCTGATCGATCCCCTCGTAGCGGCCGCAGACCAGGACCAGTTCTTCCAACCCGGCGAATTCTTCCGCCAGTTTCTGGGTAAAGAGCCGCCCCGAGGGAGACAGGCAGATCACCCGCCGGCGGGATTTGTCCGTGAATGCCGCCGGCCCGCCGGCAGGTTCCGTCCCATTTCCAGGTATGACTCCCGCCGCCTGCAGGGCCAGGCCCAGGGGCTCCGCCATCATCAGCATTCCCGCGCCCCCGCCGTAGGGGGCGTCGTCGCAGCTGTGGTGCTTGTCCGGGGCAAAGTCCCGGATATTTATGGGACAGTATTCCACAATGCCCCGGTCTATGGCCTTAGCCATGACGGAAACGGCAAAAAAGGCGTCGCTTATCTCCGGGAAAAGGGTAAGCAGGGTATACTTCACGGTTTCCCGTCCCCATGCGTCTCAGGCGGAAGCTCATCCAAAATCCATTCGGCCAGAAGCGCCGCCCGGCGGCTCTCGCTGTCAATGGTTCCGAAGAACTCTTTCCTGAAGGGGATAAACTGCAATTTTCCCGAGTTAAGGCGGACCTCCACCAGATCCCCGCCCCCCCCTTCAACCACATCGGTGATATGGCCGAGAACCAGGGGCCCCTCCGGCCGTTCCGCCGTTACCTCCATGCCCCGGAGATCCTCCACATAAAACTCTCCCTCCCGGAGGGGGGCCGCATCGGCGCGGTCCACCAGCAGTTCCGCCCCGGTCAGGGCCTTAACCGCTTCGGGGGTGTCGATACCTTTGAATTTAAGCGCCAGGGAAGAGGCCGACGGAATTTTTGCTTCAATTTGATAAATCCGCTCCCGGCCGTTCCGGCGGAGCAGTACCTCTTCAAACCGGAACAGGTACTCCCATTCCCCGGAAAGGGAACGGATCTTTACAAAACCTTTAAGGCCGAAGGGGGGGCCCACAATACCGGCTACAAATTTTTGAACTGCATCCATTACTGGCATCCGCCGGAAAACGGTATCTCCCGGATATTGAAGGTTTCAGTCCAGAATTTCCAGAACCGTCCGTTTTCCGCTTTTGGCGGTAGCCGCCTGGAGAACGGTTCTGATGGCTTTTGCTATTCTGCCGTGTTTTCCGATAACCTTACCGATGTCGTCCGGGGCGACCCGGAGCTCTAAAATAGTGGACTTTTCACCCTCCACTACACTGACCGTTACCGAAGAAGGGTCGTCAACCAGGGATTTTACGATATATTCAACCAGATCTTTTTCCATTTTCTCTTCCCCATTTACCATGCACAGCCCCGCAGGACGCGCTTTGTCCAAAACCCCGGAATATTACCGGTTCAGGAATTTGAACCTCAACTAAAGGAGAAATTTTTCCCGTTAAGGAGCTTACGGACCGTATCGCTGACGGTGGCCCCGTTCTGCAGCCATCCCTTTATCTTTTCCGCATTGAAAACAAGCTGCTTTTCCGCGGCCTCTATGGGGTGGTACAAACCCAGTTCCTCTATCGTTTTACCGTCCCGGGGGGCGCGGCTGTCCATCACCACAATGCGGTAATAGGGCCTTTTTTTGGTTCCGAATTTTTTAAGCCTGATCCTGGCGCTCATGAATCCTCCTCTGGATGAATTCTTAGTATACAAAGAACGGCCGTATTAGTCAATGACGGCGCCTTTACCGGAAAGCGCCCATACCGCCGCCAAACATGGCGTTAGGTTTTTTCCCCATTTTGCTCATCTTTTTCATCATAACGCGCATTTTTTCGAATTTTTTGATAAGCCGCGCCACTTCCGCCGAGGAAGTCCCGGAACCCCTGGCTATGCGGGTTCTCCGGGAGGGGCCGATAATCAGGTGATTGGTCCGCTCCTTCCGGGTCATGGAGGATAAAATCGCCTCCTGGATCTTCAGATCCGCTTTGTCGATATCTTCTTCGCTGATCTGCCCCGCCATACCGGGGATCATCTCCAGCATGGACTGGAGGGAACCCATTTTCTTTACCGACCGGAGCTGGTTAAGCCAGTCCTCCAGGGTAAAGTTCTCTTTCTCCATTTTCTTCTGAAGTTCCGCCGCTTCCTTCTGGCCGATAAGCGCCTGGGCCTTCTCCACCAGGCTGACCACATCCCCCATGCCCAGGATACGGCCGGCGATGCGGTCGGGGTGGAAGGGCTCAAAATCCTCGGGTTTTTCCCCGGTTCCCACAAATTTGAGGGGTTTCCCCGTGACGGTTTTCAGGGAGAGGGCGGCGCCCCCCCTGGTGTCGGAGTCAAATTTAGTTAAAATCACCCCGGTAAGGCCGATTTTTTCGTCAAAGGTTTTGGCAATGTCCACTGCGGACTGGCCGGTCATGGCGTCCGCCACCAGAAGCAGCTCTTCCGGTTTTGCCGCATCCTTAAGCCGGGAAAGTTCCGCCATCATGGGCTCGTCTATCTGCAGCCGGCCCGTGGTGTCGATGATAAGGGTATCGATCAGGTTTTTCCGGGCCCACTCCACGGCCTCCCGGTAGACTTTAACGCTGTCCTGGACCCCCTCTTTCTTGAAAACCGGCACCCCGATCTGCTTTCCCAGCGCCGTAAGCTGTTCCACGGCGGCGGGCCGGACCAAATCGCAGGCAACCAGAAGGGGCTTCCGGCCTTCTTTTTTAAGCCGCAGGGCCAATTTGGCGGAACTGGTGGTTTTTCCCGAACCCTGGAGCCCCAGCATAAGAATAGCCGAACGGGTATCCGGCCCTTTAAGCTGGAGATTCTGGGAGGATGCCCCCAAAAAGGAAACCAGCTTATCGTGGACAATTTTGACAAACTGCTGGCCCGGATCCACCGCCCGGAGCACCTTTTCCCCCTTGGCCTCCTCTATGGTGGCGTTTACAAAGCGGCGGACCACCCGGAGATTTACGTCCGCCTCCAAAAGGGCCATCTTGATGGCCTCCACCGCATCATCAATATTTTTTTCGGTGATAACAGCCTTTCCCGAGACAAAACGGAGGGCGCCGGTTATTTTTTCGGTAAGTTTATCAAACATAGCCCGATAGTACCCCGGCGGACGCAATTCTACAAGTTACCGGCGCCGGAAAGGCGTCATTAGACCGGAGATTTGAAGCTTTCTAATATGAACGAATCTCCAGTCAAACTCATGTAACACTGATACTATGTTGGATCTTTGGTCCACATTTGCTGCAGAGAGATTTATCAAAAAAAAATTTGACAATCAAAGAATATCAGGATATCATTCTCTATGGACTTTTTACGTAAACGATTACGTATAAAAAAAGAACAAATGATTTCTAATGTATGTATTTTTATATGTTTGCAACGTAAACGATTACGTTTAAAAAGAGAATGAAAGAGGAGATATTGTGACGCAGAAAGAAATAGCCAGAAAAGCAGGCGTCTCTGTTGCTACGATATCAAGGGTATTAAATAACGAAAGCGGCGTTTCTTCTCAAACAAGGCAAAGAATCGCGGGGTTGTTTGATGAGTATGCCTATGTACGAAATAATAATGCAAGGAACCTGAGGACTTCCCGATCAAAGGCAATCGGATTTTTAATGTCTAATATAGCCAATCCTTTTTTTATAGCCATATATCAAGGTTTGGAACCGGTCTGTAAAAAACATGGGTTTAATATCATTTTGGGTAATACAAATGAGAGTATACAACAAGAAAAAGAAGCGATAGATCTGTTCCTAAGCTATCGTGTAGATGGGTTGATAGCGAGTTTTGTAGATCCCCAGGAAAGCACATTAAAAAAATTGAGCAACTACGGCACAAGCATTATAGCGCTGGACCGTCAACAAAGAAACATAGATACAGATACGGTAATAATGGATAATTTGAACAGCGCCAAAGAGCAGGTGTATTATCTTGCAAGCCTGGGACATAAACGCATAGCGGTAATTTATGGAACAACAAACAATCTGCCTGGGGAAGATCGTCTAAAAGGCTATAGATCTGCGATGCGGGAATTGGGGTTTTCGGCGCTTCCCGGATATGAAGTTTCCGGGAGATTTAATGAAGAAGAGGCATACAATGGAACAATTGGCCTTTTTAGATGTATTCCGCCTCCAACGGCTGTCGTCGTACATAACAATCTTATGTGTATCGGTGCATATAAAGCGATAAAAGATTTAGGTCTTAAAATACCAAAAGATGTGTCTCTTGTGGGATTTGATAATTTTGATTTTGCAGATTATTTGAATCCTGGGTTAACCTTTATAGAACGTTCTCTTCAAGAGGCAGGAAGAATTTCGGGGGAAATGGTAATAGAGCGTATAGAGAAAAAATACGAGGGTAATGCAAGGATTGTTGTACTTCCATATAAGCTGCGTATAAACGAATCATGCGCTCCTCCGGCTAAAGAGGAAGGATATAATGAATAACGAATTGAAGGAAAAGATCGACAGGGTTGTAGAATCGAACAAAGAAAGACTAATAGAGATATCTATGCGGCTTATTAATATACCCAGTGTTACCGGAAATGAATTTGAGATACAGAATGAAGTTATTCGTATTATGTCAGATTTAGGAATGGAAATTGATGTTTGGGAACCAAGCCAAGAAGACATAAAGTCTCCTTTGTTTGCCAAGACAAATGAAAGTTTTGAAAAACGGCCTGTAGTTGCCGGGATTTTGAGGGGAACCGGAGGGGGCAGATCGCTTTTAATAAATGGACACGTAGATGTTGTGACGGAACAGCCCATTGAAAAATGGGAAACGGACCCTTTTAAGGGTGTAATAAAAAACGGGAGACTGTACGGGCGCGGAGCTTCCGATATGAAATGCGGACTGGCGGTCGGACTTTTTTCAGTGGAGTTGTTAAAGAAATTACATATAAATCTCTCTGGAGATCTTACTATATTAAGTGTTCCCGGCGAAGAAAATGGCGGCAATGGCACGGCGGCAGCCGTCCTCAGGGGATATTGTGATTTTGATGGAGCGATATACCCGGAGCCTACCTCCAATAATATACAGCCATCTCATCGGGGGGCCGCATTTTGGAGAATACGCATAACCGGAAGGGCTTCACATGGAGGAACGAAGTACAAAGGCGTGAGTGCCGTTGAAAAGGGGATACTTATTGAGCGCAAATTGCGTGTGTTGGAGAAATTTAGGCATGACACTGTTTGCAGCAAACATCGCATGTACCGTGATTATCCTTTGTCCGCACCGGTTACATTGGGCATATTTAATGGGGGGCAATTCACTAGTAGTGTGCCGGAAACCTGTGTTATGGAAGGTTGCATTGAATATGTTCCAGGCGAGAAAAGTAAAGATGTAAAGATAATGTTTGAAGAGGCGGTGATGCAGGTATGCAATGAAGATCCGTGGATGAAGGAGCATCCGCCTAAGATCGAGTGGTTTGGACTTTTATATGAACCTGCGGAGACTAATGAGGATCATCCGCTCGTTACAACCACGGCGCATTGTTTTAGACAAATGCTAGGTAAAGATCCTGTTATAAATGGGTTTGAAGCAGGAACTGATATGCGGCTTTTGTCAAACAACTATGGAATACCGGGCATAATGTTTGGTCCGGGGGATATCATGATGGCCCATGCTCCCAATGAATATGTGGAGATTGGAAAATTAATTAACAATGCTAAGGTTATGTTAATGCTGATATTTCAGTGGTGTTGTATTGATTCGCATCAACGGGATTCATTTTTCATCGAGCCATTGGTTCAAGCTTAGTTTGGGAGTGAATGATGTAAGCAAAATAAAAGTCTGTGTTAGATAAAGTCATAGAGGGAGGTATTGTATGACTAATGAAACAGGGAAAAAAAGCGGAGAGTTAAGAGAAGTTCCCGGCAGGAAATCCAGAGAAATCAAAAAAGATTTGTTTCAATATGAAGGCGGAGGAACTTATTGGCGGGCGACTTTTGATAGTGCGGATCGTATTCCTGTCTTTGAAAAGCAGATGGATGTACGCCAATGGGATATTGATGGAAATGAATATATAGATACCTACGGGCCATTTGCGGCATCTTGTCTGGGACATACGCCCGAAAAGATCATAGATGCCGTTTACGAACAGTCGAAAATATTGATGCATGTTGCCGATATGCCCAATATACCCCGTGCGGAGTTCGTAAAGGAGCTGGCTGGTATAGCTCCCGGCGAAATGATCGATAATGCGGTAGTACATACTGAAATAGGCGGCAGCGCGGCAGTAGAACTTGCGCTCCAAATAGCTGAATATTATACGCCGCATCCTCAGCATGGTATTATTTCATTTTATGGAGCCTATCATGGCAGAATGAGTGCTGGAATTTCGGCGACGCCGTGTGCTTATTATAGAGAAAAAATACCCACAATCAGAAACGATATAATACGGATACCTTTTCCATACTGTTACCGTTGTTATTATGACAAGGAGCATCCGTCCTGTGATATGTATTGTCTAAAGGCTTTTCGGGAGATGTTTAAATCTCCGGAATATGGACTTTATGATCCAAACACAAAAACCAATCTGATTTCGACTTTAATTGTTGAACCGGCGCAATTCCATGGCGGCGGGGTTTATGCTCCCAGGGAATATTTTAAAGGGATTCGTCAAATTTGTGATGAGTTTGGCATTGTGTTTGTTGATGATGAGATAGCGATAGGGATGGGGAGAACCGGCAAGTGGTGGTGTATAGAGCATTATGGGGTAACGCCCGATCTAATAACAACTTCAAAAGCCTTGAGCGGGGGAGTATGGCCGCTTTCTGCGGTGTTAGGCAAACGGGAAATTATGAATGCCTGGCAGAATCATCCTGACAAGCATATGGGCACCTGGCATGGTAGTGCAATAGGATGTAAGGCGGCAACAGTTACGATCCGTGAAATCAAAAAGCTGAAGCTGCTTGATCGCGTTACTGAGATGGGTAATTATTTTAAGGATAGCCTGGAACAATTACAAAGAAAACACCATTTAATCGGCAGTGTAGAAGGAATAGGTCTCGGATTGGGCATAGAATTGGTTCGGGACAGAAAAACAAAAGAACCTGCCGATAAAGAAACTTCGTTTGTGGTAAGACGGGCTCTCGAGTACGGTGTTTTGATAAATCTTTCAAGCTATTACGGTAACAGGATGACTTTTATGCCTCCTTATATTATTGAGAAATCAGATATTGATATCGTGATTGAGGTATTGGACAAATGTTTCCGGGAAACTAAAACTCATGAATGATGGTAAGGGGCGAAATTGTTTGGGCGTATGCCCGAATTAGATTTATTGAGGGGGATTTGGCAATGAAAAAGGGAACTGTATGTGTAATTGTAATGTTACTGGCAATTGTACTTGCGGGCTGTTCAAAATCAGAGCAGCCGGCAGCTCGGTCAGATTCTAAAATCCGAATTGGGGGCATGCCGGCAGATTCGGATATAGAATTTTTTCAAAAACTAGCTGCGGGGATGAAAAAGGCGGGGGAAGATCTGGGAATAACTGTGGATATACAATATACCGGCCGTTCTGTTGAAAAAGAGCTTAGTTTAACGGAGACATTTATTTCCCAAGGATATGATGGAATTGTTCTGGAAACAGTAGACAGTGAAGCGATAACAGGAGCGATGCAAAAAGCCGCTGATGCAGGCGTGAAATTTGTGGCAGTTGATACTGTTCCGGCTCGTCCTGAGATGGCGGCAAGTACCGTGACGTCTGATAATTTTAATGGCGGCGTTCAGGCTGGAAAGTTAATGAAGGAGTTGCTTCCTAACGGCGGAGATGTTATAATGGTCAAATTCAAAAATGCCAGTATCGCTACAGATGAGAGATATCAGGGCTTTGAACAGGAAGTTCGCGGTTCCAACATTAAGATTGTCGGTGAAGTGGCAACGGATGGAAGCAGAGATGACGCCGTTGTAAAGATATCTCCTATGCTTACACAATTTCCTGATATTGATGGCATATTTTGCACTCAGGGCGATCCGGCGATTGGGGTACTTACCGCAGTTGTAACGGCCGAGATGCAGGATACCGTTTCTATTGTAGCATACGATATTGAGGGTGAAGTCGCAGCGGCAATAAAACAAGATACGGCAATAAGAGGCGGGGTGGCGCAGTTCCCTTACGAAATGGGATATCTTTCGGTGGTAAATTGCTATAAGGCAATAAAAGGCGAGCCGGTTGACAATATGGTAAAACTTCCTGTCCTTCAGGTAAGCAAGGATCAGATGAATGATTTTACCAGTGATTCCACTGGATATTTGGCAAAACATGGCGGAATTTCCATCAAATAATCATAAGTGGATTTTGTTCTTGACGGTGGTCTCCGGCTGCTGCCAAGGGCAAAAACCAAAGGGATAATTCAATGCCAGATACTATCGTTGAAATGAGAAAAATTGTAAAAAGTTTTTCTGGGATTGAAGTATTACACGGAGTTGATTTTTCATTGCGGCGGGGGGAGATTTTAGGTCTTGTTGGTGAAAATGGCGCTGGAAAATCCACTCTTATGGGTATTCTTATTGGATCTCATCCTAAAGACAGTGGAGATGTCTATATAGAAGGAGAGCTTCAGAAAGATTTTAATATCAAGAATTCTCTGGATAAAGAAATAACCATGATACCCCAGGAACTTGCCCTTGTTCCCGCGATAACGGTTGGGGAAAACATTCTGCTGGGGCAGCGTAATACAAATAAGCTGGGTATGGTAGATTGGAATGTTCTCCAAAGAACAGCCGATAATTACATACGTGAAATGGGTTTTAAAATAGATCCATACGTGCGATTAGATAATTTGCCGATAGCTTATAGACAGCTTGTCGCCATTATAAAAGCGGTAGCCGAAACAAAAAAAGTAATCATTATGGATGAACCTACGTCTAGTTTAAGCCGCGATGAGGTTATCCATTTGCATAAGGTTATAAAAAACCTCAAGCAGAGGGGGACGACGATAGTTTATATTTCGCATTTATTGGAGGAAATATTTAACATAGCCGATAGGATAACGATATTGCGGGATGGACACGTCATAGGGACCAAGTGGACGTCAGAAACGAGTGAACGGGAAATTGTATCGATGATGGTAGGGGATCAGTTGTTTTCTGTACAGGACGAATTACTCCACAGGCAAATAGATGAACCGGTGAAAGAAAAATCAAAGATTGTGCTTGAAGTAAAAAAACTCAGGCGCAGCAAGCATTCGGGATTCATTGATTTCGAACTTAGAGAAGGAGAGATTTTAGGCATAACCGGATTGGTGGGCGCTGGAAAAACGGAACTCGCAAGAAATATTTTTGCCCTTGATAAATATATTGAAGGTCAAATATTAATTAATGGACGGCCGGTAAGAATGAAAAATCCGATTGACGCTATTCGGTATAAGATTATGTTAGTATCAGAGGATCGTAAACTTGAAGGGCTTGTGCTTTCAGGAAACGTGCAAGAAAATATAACAATGGCCGGTATTTATAGGAAACGTATAAGTATTTTAGGGTTTAGGAATTTTAAGCAAGAACGCAAAGATTCTGTAGAGTATATAAAGCGCTTGAGTATAAAAATAGCTAACCTTGAACAACGTATACTCAATCTTAGTGGAGGCAATCAACAGAAGGTAGTGTTATCAAAAGCACTTGTTACAAAACCGGCCATTCTAATACTTGACGAACCAACACGGGGAATTGATGTGGGGGCAAAAGCAATGATTTATCGGCTTATACGAGAACTGCGTAATGACGGAATATCAATACTTTTTTTGTCGTCGGATGTAAATGAGATGCCGCTTGTATGCGATCGGCTGTTGGTCCTCCGGGCGGGAAAAATCGTAAAAGAACTTGCTGGACATGATATTATAACCAAAAATATCATAAATTATGTTGCCGGAGTTGAATGATGAATAAAAATAAAACCATGTTAAATACCGTAGAAGAATGGACTATTCGTCCAAATCCTTTTAGACAATTTGTATCCGCCTATGGAGGAATAATAATTGTATTAATAGCTATGTTTATGTTGACTGCTGTTTTAAAACCGACATTTTTGCGTCCAACTAACCTGCGGGGAATACTTACAAATAGCAATGACGTATTTCTGGCGGGATTCGGAATGACCTTTGTGATACTGGCAGCAGGTATAGATCTTTCACAGGGTTCTCTTTCTGCGATGAGCGGTATGATTGTAGCAATGTTATTGCTGCATGGGGCCAATTTTATATTGGCCATTACAATTACTATAGCTGTGGGCGCTCTTTGTGGTGCTTTGAATGGAGCGCTTATTTCCGTTTTTAAAGTACCGCCTTTTGTGGTAACCCTTGGTACAATGGGAATTTTTAGGGGATTGGCGATGACCTTGAATGCTGGTTATTCTGTTGCGATTAATATGGATAATCCAATCATACAATTGGCAAATGGGAAAATAGGAGTGATACCAAATGTTATCATTATTATTATCGCAGCCTATTTGTTGTGCTATTTGATTTTGCATAAGATGAATATCGGAAGGGACATTTATGCAATTGGCGGAAACAAAGAGGCTGCGAGGCTGTCGGGTATAAGCGTTATAAAAACTTCTATTTTTGCATATGCAACTTGTTCTGCCCTGGTAGCGCTAGCGGGAATTGTTTTAGCGGGAAGAATGTATTCTGGACTGCCTTCCGCATCGACGGGACTGGAAACACGGGCCGTTGCCGCTGTTATATTGGGAGGAACGAGCTTTACCGGCGGTGATGGAAAGATTTTTGGCACGATTATTGGCGTACTTATTATGGGGGTAATGTTAAATGCGATGGTGTTATTTGGATTAAGTTCTGACACACAAGAAATCGTTCAGGGTATTATTATAATTGTCGCTGTGATATACGATGGACTGCGTAAGAAAACATCATAAGGAGAACAGGCGTGAAAATATTTAATACAATTCCTAGAATTGGATTACTATGCGTAAGCTTGGAAGGCGAAAGGATAGATTATGCCAAAAGGTTTGAAAAAGAAGCCCGGGAAGGATTCAAAAAACTAAACATTGAAATTGTAAACGTTTCCGGGGTCAAATTAAACAGACAATCAGTGGTGGATGCTTCAAAAGAAATTGAGGCGGAAAATGCTGATGCTATTATATATCTGATTGGTACATGGATATTTGCGGACAGTGTGGTTAGTGCGGTACAACAAGTGGATCTGCCTATAGCTGTATGGGGTGTGCCCGAGCCAGTATCGTTTTCATCTGTAGGCGCCAATGTAATACACGGAGCATTCGTAGAAATGGGGATAGCACATAAACTGTTTTACGGCAGGCCGGAAGAAAATCAAACACTCCAGGAAATAGCAGTTTATTGTAAGGCAGCAATGGTAAAAAAACGCCTGAAAAAGGCGCGTTTTGGTCTTATTGGCGGAAGGGCAATCAGCGCATATACGACAGCCGCTGATCCAAATCAGATAAAGGGACTATTTGGAG
Source organism: Treponema sp. (assembly GCA_031275035.1). Next base: position 16,860 of record JAISPH010000070.1, on the reverse strand, counting down.
TAGAGATAGATCATATCGACCAGATGATTGTGTTAGAGAAAGCCCGGGCAATAACAGATGCATCGGCAACGGAATATTTTTCCCCGCGAAAAACACGTTATAGAAGTTTTGATGTTTCTGATGATGTGCTGTTAAAGTCAATTAAAACAGCCATGGCAGTCGAACAAATTATAGACGAGTACGAACTTGATATGGCTTCTATTAAGTGTCTGGGAGACTTTATCAATATTTATACATCTTGTTGTATGTCAGTCGTATTTGCGGGCGATGCAGGGTTTACGATGTCATGTCAATGTGATGTGAATGCTACTCTTTCTATGTATATTATACGGCTTCTTTCCGGAGGACCTGCATTTTATGGCGATATCAGTACAGTGATGTATGCGGATGGGGAAGTTAGGATGATTAACTGCGGCGCCCTGCCTACGGCTCTGGCCCCAAATGCCAAGGACATTTCATGGGTTACCCAGTATGAGTATATGGGGAATGGGCGTGGAGTTTGTCCTGTATTTTGCATGAAGGGGGGGAATGTGACTTTTGGTTATCTGGGTAGGGTAAAAGGTGAATATCAAATGCTTATTGCCCAGGGAACTGCCTTTGAAAAGCCTATTGATGAAATAGTTTCTGTCAGAACGTGGCCCCAGGGATTTGCGAGGCTGCATGGAGATCCTCGTAAATTTTATTACAATTTGCTGTCTAACCATTGTGTGATGGGCTATGGTAGTTTGGGAATGGAATTAAGAGAGTTATGTGAATTTTATGATATCAAAACAGTTATTATTTGAAGGAGGCAACCAATGAGAGCGATAATTTGGGATGGTTCGGTATATCCGGCGGGACTTAGTTATGATAATTTTGAGACGCCTCAACCAGCTGAAAACTGGGTTCAATTTTACACAAATGCCTGTGGAATATGCGGTTCCGATATGCATGCGTTAACCGGAAGGACTCGTCATCTTATGCCGGATTATAATTTCCCTGCCGTGCTTGGCCATGAGAATGCTGGAGTTGTAACAAAACTTGGGAAGGGGGTTTCGGGATTTGCGATAGGAGATCGTGTTGCCGTGGAACCTCTGCATGGTTGTATTGATTTTGGGGGGTCCTGTATGATGTGCAGAAGCGGCAAGTACCAATTGTGTGCGGAAGGACTTAATGTTGTTGGGATGCCCAATAAAGATATGCTTCCAGGTGGATATGGAGAGTATTCTTGCGCGCATAAATCCCATGTATTTAAAATACCGGAGAAACTATCTTTTCCGGAAGCCGCTATTACGGATGTATTGGCTGTGGTTGTGCATGCGGCAAATATTGGAGCTCCCCAGGCGGGTATGAAGGTGGTTATACTAGGAGCCGGTGTAATAGGGCTTGATCTGCTTCAAGTATTACATACCCGTGGGGTATCTGGTATTTTAGTGGTCGCCCGTTATGACTTTCAGGTGAGAAAAGCAATGGAATTGGGGGCGACTGAAGCGATACTCTCTAGTGGAGATGTTATGGCGGCGGTAAATAAATTTACCGGTAACATGGGCGCAGACCAAGTATACGAGTGTGTAGGCGGTAATTCAGATACTATAGGATTGGCGTTGGACCTGACAGCGATAGCCGGAAAAATTATAGTGATTGGATGTGCTACAAAATATGTCAATTTTGATATTCAATCCCTGTTATTTAAAGAGGTACAACTGTTACCCGCAAACAGTTACTCGCTCTTTAATGGGCTCAGCGAATTTGCCGTTGCACTTGAACTTTTGGAGCATGGATTGGTGGATCACAAAACGCTTATTACCTGTGAATTTGATCCGGCCGATTTTACAGAAGCTTTTAACAATATGATAAACAAGGTGCCAAATGAAACAATAAAACTTGTTTTTGTACGAAATTAGTCTTATATGTTGTTTAGATAAAGTAGCCGGTAAAGCCCTGATGCCGGAAATTTCAGGGAACCTCTGGAAACTCAATCGGGGTTTTCAGAGGTTCCCTTTAGCCGGAAGTCTGGTTTAATACCCCGTCGAAGCTCCGATTCGCGCTCTGCTCTGAGGAGGCTCATTAAAATTCAAAAAGGGGACCGTCAGAAATATGTTGAAATTCAGGGACATGATTGATAGAAACAGAGCCCTGTTTTTTGATAAATCCTAGTATATACATAGGTCATATAAACATAATAATGTAGCAGGGGGTAGAGACGCAAAACCCCGGTTTGCGTTATGGTAAAACGGGCGGAAGTTTAAGAAAAATTGCCCCCGCCGGCTAAAAGGCGTTCCGGCTTGTGAAATTTTTTATCAAAATATTCCGGGGTACTTGATCTTTTTTTTTATTCTTGGTATAGTAGGCTTCCCATAGGGTTTTTGCAGTCAATAGGGACTTATGGTCCTGATTTTAGGAGTTTTTTGTTCATGCCTACTATTAATCAGCTGGTTCGTTTTGGCAGGCAGCAGGTTACCTCCAAAACAAAGTCCCCTGCGCTTCAATCTTGTCCTCAAAAGCGGGGGGTATGTACCAGGGTAATGACGGTTACCCCCAAAAAACCGAATTCGGCCCTGCGGAAAGTAGCCCGGGTGCGTCTTTCCCATGGTACCGAAGTAACCGCCTATATTCCCGGTATTGGCCACAATTTGCAGGAACATTCGGTCGTTCTGGTAAGGGGCGGCCGTGTCAAGGACCTTCCCGGCGTCCGTTACCATATTATCCGGGGCGCCAAGGATACCCTGGGCGTGGAAGACCGCAAGCGGAGCCGGTCCAAATACGGCGCCAAGCGGCCCAAGGCGTAAGGAGCAGGTATGGGACGCAAAAAGAAGACCGTGGACCGGGGCATTTTGCCCGATCCTAAGTATAACAGCGTGGTGGTTTCAAAGTTTGTTAACCGGATGATGTGGGAGGGGAAGCGTTCCGTAGCTCTCCGTATTGTCCACGAAGCCCTGGGTTCTCTCCAGGCCAAGGCCGATAAGGAGCCCCTGGAGGTATTTCTTAAGGCCCTGGATAACGTAAAACCGGTGGTCGAGGTTAAATCCCGGCGGGTTGGGGGAGCTACCTATCAGGTGCCGGTGGAGATTCGGGAATCCCGGCGGGAAGCCCTGGGGATGCGGTGGATCATCAAGGCTGCCCGGGCCCGGTCCGGCCGCGGCATGGGGGAACGTCTTGCGGCGGAACTCCTTGATGCGTACAATAATACGGGTACTGCCTTCAAAAAGAAGGAAGAAACCCATAAAAATGCGGAGGCCAACAAGGCTTTCGCCCATTACCGGTGGTAGAACGGGCCGGTTTACGGCCTGATTTTAGAGACCTAACGGTCCAAACCGATCATCAAACTATTTGATGGGATAGGTGGACGGGACATAATCCCCTCTTCTTTTTCTTGCAAAGTAGTTTATGTTTTCAGGTTTGCGGTGTACGTCCGGCGCCCCTGGCGGTGTCTGGTTATAGAGATTTTAATGTGTGCCCAAAAACGTAAGGAGGACACGTAATGGCAAAGGATAAGTTCAATCGAACTAAAGTTCACATGAACGTCGGTACCATTGGTCATGTGGACCATGGAAAAACCACCCTCTCCGCCGCTATCACCATGTATTGCGGCAAGAAGTACGGCGACAAGGTAATGAAATTTGATGATATTGACAATGCGCCGGAAGAGAAGGCCCGGGGTATTACCATTAATACCCGGCACCTGGAGTATAATTCGGAAAAGCGGCACTATGCCCACATCGACTGTCCCGGCCATGCCGACTATATCAAAAACATGATTACCGGCGCCGCCCAGATGGACGGAGCGGTTCTGGTTGTTTCCGCCCCCGATTCGGTCATGCCCCAGACCCGGGAGCATATCATTCTGGCCCGTCAGGTCGGCGTTCCCAGTATGATCGTTTTCCTCAACAAAATCGATCTAGTCGACGACCCCGAGCTTCTTGAACTTGTCGAGGAAGAGATCAAAGATGTTCTCACCAATAACGGTTTCCCCGGCGACAAGATCCCTATCATCAAGGGTTCCGCTTTCAAGGCCATGGAAGATTTGAACAAGGGCGAGGAAACCGAGGATACCAAGTGTATCCAGGAACTGCTTGACAAAATGGACAGCTACTTTCCCGATCCGGTCCGGGATGCCGATAAGCCCTTCCTTATGCCTATTGAGGATGTGTTCACCATTCCCGGCCGCGGTACGGTGGTAACCGGTAAGGTGGATCGCGGGATTCTCAAGGCCATGGATCCGGTTGAAATTGTCGGCATTAAACCCACCCAGCAGACCGTTGCCACCAGTCTTGAAATGTTTAACAAAACCCTTGAGGATGTTCAGGCCGGTGAAAATGTCGGCGTCCTGCTTCGCGGTATCGATAAAAAACAGGTAGAACGCGGACAGGTGCTGGCAAAACCCGGTTCCATCACTCCCCACCTCAAATTCAAGGGTCAGATCTACTGTCTTTCCAAGGAAGAGGGCGGGCGGCACAGCCCCTTCAGGCCCGGTTACCGGCCCCAGTTCTATTTCCGGACCACCGACATTACCGGTATGGTTAATCTCCCCGAAGGGGTGGAAATGGTTTTGCCCGGGGACAATACGGAAATTTTCGGAGAGCTGATACATCCTATCGCCATGGAAAAGGGGCTCCGTTTCGCCATCCGCGAGGGCGGCAAGACCGTCGCCTCCGGCCAGGTTGTCGAGATCATCGAGTAATAAGGAACAGGGTTTGGGTTTGGCCGATCCAAATCCAAGCCTGCCTGGAGGAATAATGGCTGCTAAGGAACGGATTCGCGTGAGGCTGCGCGGTTTCGATGTGGAACTAATCGATCAAAGCGCAAAGTCCATCGTTCAAACGGTTCAGAAGGCGGGGGCAAAGGTAACCGGCCCTATCCCCCTTCCGACCCGCATTAACAAGGTAACGGTGCTTCGTTCGCCCCATGTGAATAAAAAGTCCCGTGAACAGTTTGAGATGAGGACGCATAAGCGGCTGATCGACATCATAAATCCTTCCGCGGAAGTGATGGATTCCTTAATGAAGCTGGAACTTCCCGCCGGGGTAGATGTCGAGATAAAGCAATAGCGGAGCTTAATTCTATTCGCAGATGATCCCGGACCGGGCGGCTGCGTTAAAGCGGAGTTTGAACATGTTGGGTCTTATGGCCAAGAAAGTGGGAATGACGCAGATTTTTGACGATGCGGGTAACCTGGTTCCTGTAACGGTTATGCGCATTGATCCGAATATTGTTATTGCCCGGAAGACCAGGGAAAAAGACGGCTATGCCGCGGTGGTCCTTGGGATTGACGAGATGAAGAAAAACAGGGTTACCAAACCCTATGCGGGACAGTTTGCCGAAGGAATCGCCCCCAAAAAGCGGATTCAGGAATTTCGGGACTTTGAGAAAGAGGTCAGTCCCGGGGATGCCCTGGGGGTGGAGCTCTTTGAAGGATGCCGTTATGTGGATGTAACCGGCGTTTCCAAGGGGAAGGGCTTTCAGGGCGTGGTAAAGCGCTATGGCTTCGGCGGCGGGCGCAATACCCACGGTTCAAAATTTCACCGTGAACCCGGTTCGACGGGGCAGTCAACCTATCCCGGCCGTACCTTTAAGAATGTAAAGCTGCCGGGCCGGATGGGCCGGGAGCGGGTTACCGTACTGAGCCTCCGGGTAGTTAAGATGGACGCCGAAAAACGCCTCATCATGGTTCATGGCGCCATTCCGGGTATCAATAAGGGCACGGTGATAGTCCGGGCCGCGGTGAAAAAATAACGAGGAAAGCGATGAATCGGACAGTATACTCCGTCGAAGGCAAGGAACTGCGCACTATAGAGCTGGATGACGCCGTCTTTGGCCTTCCGGTAAATGAGGATCTTATCTGGTACGCAATTAACAATGAACTTGCCAATAAGCGGCTGGGGACGGCCTGTACCAGGGACCGGGGCGAGGTTAACGGTTCCAACGCCAAGCCTTACAAACAGAAGGGGACCGGCCGGGCCCGCCGGGGGGATAAAAAGTCGCCCCTCATGGTGGGGGGCGGGACCATCTTTGGCCCCAAGCCCAGGGATTTTTCCTATTCCATACCGAAAACCGCCAAGCGTCTGGCGATCAAAACTATCCTCAGTCTCAAGATTCAAAGCGATAATCTTAAAATCATTGAGGATTTTTCCGTTGACTCCGGGAAGACCAAAGATCTTGCGGGAATATTGAAAAATTTCGACGCCGGCCAGCGGACCGTTATTGTTTTGCGGGGCGAAGAGGTTGCAAAGGGCAAGGATGACCGGGAAGAGGTGCTCCCCGGCGTCAAACTCATCAAGCGGGCGGGGGCCAATATCCCCTATCTTAGTTTTCTTGCCCATAACCGGCTGCGGGCCCATGATCTTTTTTACGGCCGCAATGTGATTGTGACCGAGAGCGCGGCAAAAAAATTGAATGAGTTTTACGGTTCTAAGGGGGCCGCGGAATGATCTACGAACAGGTATTAATAGAACCGGTACTTTCGGAAAAGGCCAATTCCCTGCGGGAAGAGGGCAAGTATGTGTTTAAGGTCGATCCCGCCGCCACCAAGCTGCAGATAAAAGAGGCGGTCCGCCGGCTTTTTAATGTACATCCCATTTCCTGTACGGTTATGGTGGTCGGGGGCAAGCCTAAACGGCAGCGGTATAAAAACGGTTCCGGCCGTACTTCGTCCTGGAAGAAGGCTATAGTCAGGCTCTCCAAAGATGAAAAGATAAGCCTCTTCGAGGGAGTGTAGGGGAAGTTTTATGGGAATCAAGACATATAAACCTATAACGGCGGGTATGCGCCAGTGGATCGGCCTGGACTATTCCGAGTTGACCACGGACAGGCCGGAAAAATCCCTTACTTCGGGCCGGAAGGAACGGGCCGGACGGGATTCCAACGGCCGGATCAGCGTGCGGCACAAGGGCGGCGGCCATAAACGCCGCTACCGGACCATCGACTTTAAGCGGGACAAGATCGGCATTCCCGGCAGGGTGGCCACCATCGAATACGATCCCAACCGTAGCGCCAATATCGCGCTGGTGGTCTACGCCGACGGAGACAAGCGTTATATCATCGCCCCCAAGGGGCTGGTAAGCGGCGCCCGGGTGCTCAGCGGCCCCGGCGCTCCCATTGAGCCGGGAAACGCCCTTCCCCTGGAGAACATCCCCCTGGGTTTTACCGTACATAACATCGAGCTTACCCTGGGCCGTGGCGGCCAGATGGTCCGTTCCGCCGGTTCCGGCGCCCTCATTGCCGCCAAGGAAGGGGACTATGTTACGGTAAAGCTGCCTTCCGGGGAGATGCGCATGATTTTTAAGAAATGCTATGCCACCATCGGAACCGTGGGGAACGAGGATCATATGAATACCCATCTCGGCAAAGCGGGCCGGAAGCGCTGGCTGGGGGTGCGGCCTACGGTGCGCGGCATGGCCATGAACCCGGTGGATCATCCCCATGGGGGCGGTGAAGGAAAGAACAAGGGTATCCATCCGGTTACCCCCTGGGGGCAGCCGACCAAAGGCTTCAAGACCCGGAATAAACATAAGCCCTCGTCCCGGTTTATCGTAAGCCGCGGAAAAAAGAAATAGGCAAGGGAGAATAGAGCGTGTCCAGATCGATTAAGAAAGGACCTTTTATTGAAAAGAGCCTCTATAAAAAGGTGTTGGAGATGAGCAAAGCCGGGGATCGGAGGATGATAAAAACCTATTCCCGCTGTTCCACCATCATCCCGGAAATGGTCGGCGGAACCATCTCGGTGTACAACGGCAAAACCTGGATTCCCGTTTATGTTACGGAAAATCTGGTTGGTCATAAGCTTGGGGAGTTCGCTCCGACCCGGATTTTCCGGGGCCATGCGGGTTCCGATAAAAAAGCCGCAAAACAATAGGCGGGGGTGTATGGAAAAGAGCGGTTATAAAGCGATTAGCAGCTACCTTATGGCTTCGCCCTACAAGATCAGGCCCGTGGCGGATCTTATCCGGCGTAAGCCCTATCCCGAGGCCATGTCCCTGCTGGAGAACATGCCCCATAAAGGCGCCCGGCTTATCAGAAAGACGGTAAAGTCCGCGGCCTCCAATGCGTTGAATCTCAACAAGCAGCTTGATGAGGATATGCTGTATGTAAAGGAAGTGTTGGTCGATGAAGGCCCCAGGATGAAGCGGATATGGTTCCGGGCCAGGGGCCGGGCGGATATGCTTCTTAAAAGACTCTGTCATATTACGGTGGTAATAGACGAAACCTCGCGGGCCAAAGGGACGCGTTAAAGGCGGGAGAATAAGGTGGGACAGAAGGTCAATCCAATAGGATTACGGATAGGCATCAATAAGACATGGGGGTCCCGCTGGTATGTGGACCCCAAGGAGTATGCCAATACCCTGCATGAGGATTTGAAACTCCGTAAATTTATTACGGAAATGCCCGAGACCAAGGGCGCGGATATTGCGGAACTGGAGATTATCCGCCATCCTCAGCGGATTACCATTGTAATCCATACTGCCCGGCCGGGGGTTATTATCGGCGTTAAGGGCGCTAATATAGAAAAAATAGGACTGGAACTGCAGAAGCATATTCAGCCCCGCACCGGAGGCAGGGAAACTGCCCCGGCCAGGAAGATTCAGATAAAGATCAAGGAAGTACGGAACGCCGACAACAACGCCAGGATCATCGCCCAGAACATAGCCCGCCAGCTTTTGGCCCGGGGCAGTTTCCGCCGGACCATGAAGCAGGCCATCGCCAACGCCATCAAAAAGGGCAATGCCCAGGGCGTAAAGGTCCGGCTTTCGGGGCGGCTGGGGGGCGCTGAAATGTCCCGTACCGAAGAGGCCAAGGAAGGGCGCATTCCCCTCCATACCCTCAGGGCGGATATCGATTATGGTTTTGCCGAAGCCCATACCACCTTCGGCGCTATCGGCGTTAAGGTATGGGTTTACAATGGCATGAAATACGGCAAGGAACAGAAGGAAGACGCGGGCGCCCTGGTCCGTAAGCGCCGTGAACGCGTCCCCGCAAGAGGTTAAGTATGTTAAGTCCGAAACGTGTCAGATACCGCAAGGTACAGCGGGGCAATATGCCCGGCAGCGCCACCCGGGGCAATACGGTGGTCTTTGGCGATTATGCCCTGGTTGCGCTGGACAGAATGTGGATCACCAACCGGCAGATCGAGGCCGCCCGTATTGCCATGAACCGCCATGTTAAGCGGGGCGGCAAGCTGTGGATACGCATCTTTCCGGATAAGCCCTATACCAAGAAGCCCGCGGAAACCCGCATGGGTAAGGGAAAGGGGGCGCCCGAATACTGGGTCGCGGTGGTAAAGCCGGGAACTGTTATGTTTGAGTTGGGCGGCATCGAAAGAAGCCTGGCGGAAGAGGCCATGACCCTGGCGGGATCCAAGCTTCCCATAAAAACCAAATTTGTGGCCCGCTCTGATTTTGAGCTTGCCTAGATCTATCGAAGGAACGGCGTATGAAGAATTCGTTTAAGAACCTGACCTTTTCCGAGCTCAAGGCGAAGCGGGATGAGCTCAATAAAAAATATATGGAGCTTCGTTTCCAGATCGTGATCGGTCATGTGGAAAATCCCCTTCAGAAACGGACCATGCGCCGGCAGATTGCCCGGCTTAACACCCTGATCCGGCAGCAGGAACTGACGGATCAGAAGGCCGCGGCGAAGGCATAAGGAGAGGACAGGGTGGAAGAGCAGGTAAAGGCCAAGAGCGGCAAAAAAGAGTTTGTGGGGATAGTAAAGAGCGACAAGATGGATAAGACCATTGTAGTCGCGGTGGCAACCAAGGCCCTGCATCCTCTATATAAGAAGTATATAACCCGGATTAAAAAAGTTAAGGCCCACGACGAGGCCAACGAGGCGAAGATCGGGGACCGGGTTAGGGTGGTGGAATGCCGTCCTGTCAGCAAAGAAAAATGCTGGAGACTTGCGGCGATCCTTGAGCGCGCGCGTTAAGGCCATAAGGAGCGGTAAAAATGATTCAAGTGGAGACATTCCTGAATGTGGCCGACAATTCGGGCGCGAAACTGGCCCAGTGTATCAAGGTGCTCGGCGGTTCCAAGCGGAGATACGCCGGCATCGGCGATATCGTCGTGGTGGCGGTTAAAGATGCGCTGCCCACATCGGTTATCAAGAAAGGTTCCGTTGAAAAGGCGGTGGTGGTCCGTACCCACAAGGAATACCGCCGGCCCGACGGTACCTATATCCGTTTTGATGACAATGCCTGCGTTATTATTGACGCAAGCAAGAATCCCAAGGGCAAACGTATCTTCGGACCCGTCGCCCGGGAATTGCGGGAAAAGGGGGACTTTATGAAAATCGTATCCCTTGCCCCGGAGGTATTATGAAACCCGCCGGGTTCATAAGGTAAGGAGCAATGAGCATGGCTGCGGTAACGAATCATAAATTCAAGCTGAAGAAAGAAGATACTGTCCAGATCGTCGCGGGCAAGGACAAGGGCAAGCGGGGACGCATACTCAAGATCCTCCGCGACAAAGACCGGGTTGTTGTGGAAGGGGCAAACATCGTCAAAAAGACGAAGAAGCGCCGGAGCCAGCAGGATCGGGGCGGCATTGTGGAAGTGGAAGCGGCGCTTCACAGTTCCAATGTGATGATTGTCTGCAAAAAATGCGGACCCACCAGGATAGGGTATAAAGTTGACGGGAAGACCAAGACCCGGGTCTGCAGAAAATGCGGGGAGGCGTTGTAATGAAAGACTACGAACCGCGGCTCAAAAAGATCTTCAAGGAGCAAATTGCTCCTGAGATGTTCAAAGAGTTCAGCTATACTTCGGTAATGCAGACCCCGAGGCTTGAAAAAATAGTGATAAGCATGGGCGTCGGCGAAGCCCTGCAGAATAAAAAGCTGTTGGACGCTGCCATCGATGATCTTACCCTTATCACCGGGCAGAAAGCGGTAAAGACCAAGGCCCGCAAGAGTATCGCTAATTTCAAAATCCGGGCGGGGCAGGAAATCGGCGCCAAAGTAACCCTTCGGGGCGCGATGATGTACGAGTTTCTTGACCGCCTGGTAAATGTGGCGCTGCCCCGGGTTAAGGATTTCCGGGGGGTTAACCAGAATGCCTTTGACGGACACGGTAATTATTCCCTCGGTATTACCGAGCAGATTATTTTTCCTGAAATCGATTTTGACAAGATCGAGCGGGTGGCCGGACTTAACATCGTTATTGTAACAACGGCGCGGACCGATGCGGAGGCAAAGGCCTTCCTTGCCAAATTCGGCATGCCCTTCAGGAAATAAAAAGAGGAGTACCATGGCAAGAAAAGCGATGATCATTAAGGCGCTCAGGACGCCTAAATATAAAACCAGAAAGGTGAACCGCTGCCGAATCTGCGGACGGGCCCGGGGTTATCTCCGAAAATATGAAATGTGCCGTCTTTGCTTTCGTAAATTTGCGAGCGAAGGTCTTATTCCGGGCGTCACTAAATCAAGCTGGTAAGGTAGGAGAAAAGGATGAGCGTTTCTGATCCTGTTGCGGATATGCTGACCAAGATCCGGAATGCCGGAATGGCAAAGCATGAAAAGGTTGATATCCCTACCTCTAAATTGAAACTTGAAATCGTTAAGATTTTAAAGACCGAAGGGTATATCAAAAATTTCAAGAAAGTTAACCAGGACGGGGCAAATACCATCCGGGTTTTTCTTAAATATGATGAAGAAACCGGGCCGGTTATTCACGGCATTGAAAAAGTCTCCAAACCCGGCCGCCGGGTCTATGCGGGCTACAGGAATATGCCGAGGGTGTTTAATGGCTATGGAACCCTGATTGTATCTACGTCGATGGGGGTTACCACGGGGAAAAAGGCCGCCGAAAGAAAGGTCGGCGGTGAAGTTATCTGTACGGTCTGGTAAGAGGTTAACATGTCGCGTATCGGAAAAATACCGGTTAAGGTTCCCCAGGGTGTAAAGGTCAGTTTCCAGGATGAGATAATCACCGTGGAAGGGCCCAAGGGGAAATTAAGCCAGAAATATCACCCGGTGATTACCTTTGAACCCGGGGAAGGCGAGATCGTCGTCCGCAGGGTCAATGACGAAAAGCAGACCCGGGCCTTTCATGGGCTCTACCGGAACCTGCTGAACAATATGGTTGTCGGGGTGTCTTCCGGTTTTTCCCGGGTTCTCATCATTACCGGAGTAGGCTACCGGGCCGAAGTTCAGGGCGGGCTTCTGGCGATGAACCTGGGGTACTCCAACGAGATCTTTGTGGGTATCCCCGAGGGGCTTTCGGTAACCGCCGAGGCCGGCGGCAAGGTAACCATAAGCGGCATTGATAAACAGCGGGTCGGAGAATTTGCTTCCCAGATTCGCAAACTCCGGCTTCCCGAACCTTACAAGGGCAAGGGTATCCGGTATGAAGACGAACAGATCAGAAGGAAAGTCGGCAAGTCCGGCGTCAAATAATCCTGCTGTTTGACCGACTAAGGAGTAGGAAGAAGAGTTATGCTGCGAAAAATGCTTGAAAAAGACCGGAAACGGCTGAAGAGAAAGACCCATATCCGCAAAAACATCTCGGGAACCGCAGAGCGGCCCAGGATGAGCGTTACCCGGAGCAGCCGGTCCCTCTCCATACAGGTCATTGACGATACCAGGGGGCATACTCTGGCTTCTGCCTCAACCCTGGAAAAGGATCTGAGGAACCTTAAAGCCAATGTAGAGGGCGCCGGTCAGCTGGGGGAAATTATGGGTAAACGGCTTCTGGAAAAGAACATCAAGCAGGTGATCTTTGACCGGAACGGCTATTTGTATCACGGCATCGTAAAGGCAATGGCCGACGGGGCCCGGAAAGCCGGGATAGAATTCTAGGGGGCGGAATGGAACATTCACGGGACAGAGACAGGGATAGAAACTATCAGGAAAAGGACAAAGAATTTGTCGAAAAACTGGTCAAGCTGAACCGGACCGCCAAGGTTGTAAAGGGCGGCCGCCGGTTTTCCTTTTCCGCCCTGACCGTAGTAGGCGACCGGAAAGGAAAGGTCGGTTTTGGCTTTGGGAAGGCCAACGATGTTTCCGAGGCCATCCGTAAAAGCATCGATAAGGCGAAGCGGAGCATGATATCCCTGCCGGTCAGAAACGGAACCATTCCCCATGAAATACAGGGGATCTTCAAATCGTCGGTGGTCCTTTTGAAGCCCGCCTGTTCCGGGACCGGCATCATCGCCGGAGGTCCGGTGCGGGCGATTATGGAAGCCGGGGGCGTTACGGATGTACTTAGCAAGTCCATTGGCGCCTCAAGCCAGTACAATGTGGTGAAGGCCACCTTTGAGTGCATCAAGCAGATGATGGATGCCAAGGTAATCGCCAAGAACCGGGGTAAATCCCTGAAGGAACTGTGGGGTTAAGGCATGGCGCGGAAAATAAAGATCAGCCTGGTGCGTAGCACCATAGGTTCCCTGCCCAAACAGCGGGCTACGATCCGCTCCCTGGGGCTGGGGAAAATAGGCTCCTCGGTTTGTCAGGAGGCAAGTCCTTCCGTTCTGGGGATGATCAAAGTCGTCTCCCACATGGTTTCCGTTGCCAATGAAGACTCCGAAAAGGAAATTAAATAATGCAGGACTTTAATTTACATGCCCCCGAGGGCGCCAATAAAAAGAAGCGTATCGTCGGACGGGGTCAGGGTTCCGGCCTGGGAACCACCTCGGGAAAGGGCAATAAGGGGCAGAAGGCCCGTTCCGGCGGGAAGACCTATGTGGGCTTTGAAGGCGGTCAGATGCCCCTGTACCGGCGTTTGGCTCAGCGGGGTTTTTCAAATCATCCCTTTAAGAAAGAAGTGCAGATAGTAAATCTGGGAGAAATTGAAAAGCGCTACGAAGACGGGGAAACGGTGGACGCCGTTACGCTGATTCGAAAGGGGCTTGTTAAAGGGACCTTGAGGGACGGGGCGGTAAAACGGCTTGCGGCGCCGGTTAAGGTTCTTGGAAACGGAAATTTTACCAAAAAGCTCAGTTTCAAGGTCGGCGCCCTCTCGGCTTCCGCCAGGGAAAAGATTGAGAAGGCGGGCGGTTCGGTTATTGCTGCGGCCGTTTCCGGCGGTAATTTACAGGGTTCCGGTACGGACGGAACCCAGGACTCCGGCAGGAGCGGAGACAACGCGTAGCGCGTTGACGGGGAAGGTTCATGGCTAATCCACTGGTCGGTTTATTTAGAGTCAAAGAGCTTCGGGAACGCATTCTCTTTACGATCGGCATATTGATCGTCTTCCGCCTCGGCGCGGTGCTGCCCATACCGGGGATCAATGTCCAGGAGCTTAACGCGTATTTTCTTTCTCAGCAGAATTCGGGGAATGCGATTATCGACTACCTCGACTTCTTTGCCGGCGGCGCCTTTTCCAATTTCTCCGTTTTTATGCTGGGGATTATGCCCTATATCTCCATGTCGATCATCATGCAGCTTCTCCTCATCGTTTTTCCTTCACTCAAGAAGATCTCCGAGGAAGAGGGGGGCAGAAAGAAGATTCAGGGCTATCAGCGCATAGGAACCGTGGCGGTCTGTCTTATCCAGTCCTTTGCGGTAACCCAGTATGCCCAGAGCATTTCCCGGAGCGTGGAGAATCTGCTCAGCCTGCCCATGCTTCACTTTACGCTGATCGCCATGCTTACGGTAACTACCGGAACCATGTTCCTGATGTGGATGGGGGAACAAATTACCCAGCGGGGTATTGGAAACGGCATATCCCTGCTGATTTTTGCGGGTATCGTGGCCCGGCTCCCCAATGCGGTCTACGAGCTCTGGGGCCGGGTACGGACCGGGGACCTCAATCCGGTATTTGTGATTGTGGTTTTTATCATGTTTGTTGCGGTGGTTGCCCTGGTAGTGTTTGAACAGCAGGGCCAGCGGAAGATCCCCGTCAATTATGCCAAAAGGGTGGTGGGCCGCAGAATGTACGGCGCCCAGAATACCTATATTCCCTTTAAGATTAACCCCTCCGGGGTTATTCCGGTCATCTTTGCCTCTTCTATTCTGACCTTTCCCCTGCAGATTGCCTCCACCATCGGCGGTAATGTACCCTGGCTTGCGGCGGTCTCCCGGATTCTCAGTCCCCGGGAGCCCCTGTACAATATCCTGTACGTGCTGCTCATCATATTTTTCGCCTATTTCTATACCCAGGTGTCCCTGAATCCTATTGAAATAGCCAAAAATATCCGTGAAAACGGGGGGTCCATTCCGGGGATTAGGACGGAGCGGATCGAAGAGTACCTGACCAAGATACTTAACCGTATCGTGCTTCCCGGTTCGCTCTATTTGGCTTTTATTGCGGTTATTCCGACCTTTATTCAGTGGGCTTTCCAGTTTCCCACGTCAATCTCCTACATAATGGGAGGGACTTCCCTTTTGATTCTGGTAGGAGTTGACCTGGATACGATGAGCCAGGTTGAGGCCCTCCTCAAGATGCATCACCACGAAGGCTTAACCCGGAAAGGACGCCTCAGGGGCCGGAATTTGTAGATATTTATAGAAGATTGACGGATTCTTTGAAATTCGTTTTAATAGGAGAAGTTTTTTCAAAATATCGGATTTTGAAAAAGGCTTTGGCATCTAATCCTGTCCGGGTACAGGCTAAGGGAGAAGAAGATGAAAGTCAGGACCAGCGTAAAACCTATTTGTGATAAATGCAAGGTAATCAAGCGGAATGGTATTATTCGTATCATCTGCCAGAATCCTAAGCATAAACAGAAGCAAGGTTAGGAGACTGTATGGCACGTATCGCCGGGATTGACCTCCCCAATAAGCACGTAAACATTGCCTTGACCTACATTTTCGGCATCGGCCGTCCCAGCGCCGATGAGATCTGCGTTAAGGCAAAGATCGATCCCCAGCGGCTTATCAACGATCTGTCGCAGGAGGAACTGAACGAGCTTAGGCAGCTTATCGAAAATGACTACAAGGTTGAGGGGCGGCTCCGGACGGAGATTGCCTTGAATATTAAACGGCTTATGGATATAGGCTGTTACCGGGGTCTCCGCCACCGGAGGGGGCTGCCCCTCAGGGGTCAGCGGACCAGGACCAACGCCCGTACCCGGAAGGGCAAAAAGAAGACCGTCGCCGGAAAGAAGAAGTAGCCGGTTTCTTTGGGGGACCGGATTTTTTGGAGGAGCCGCAGGCGGTTTCTTTGTAACAGAGGATTGGAGGAGTAAGTGGCTGCTACGACAAAGAAGCGGAAAGAGAAGAAGTCGGTATACGAGGGAAATGTCTATATCCAGGCTACCTTTAACAATACAATAGTAACCATTACCGACCTTATGGGGAATGCGATTTCCTGGGCCAGTTCCGGGGGCCTCGGCTTCAGGGGCGCCAAGAAGTCTACCCCCTTTGCCGCCCAGACCGTTACCGAAACCGCAGCCCAGAAGGCTCTGCAGGTGGGGCTTCGGGAGGTCCATGTGTATGTTAAAGGACCGGGCATCGGCCGGGAGTCGGCGATCCGTCAGCTTGGCGCCTTGGGGATTAAGGTAAAATCGATCAATGACGTTACTCCGATTCCGCATAACGGCTGCCGGCCGCGGAAGACTCGCCGCATTTAACGGCGCATGGATATAAGAAAGGGAGAGAGATATGGCAAGATATACCGGACCTGTTTGCCGACTGTGCCGGGCGGAACAAAAAAAACTGATGCTTAAGGGCGATCGTTGCAAGAGCGACAAATGTCCTATCAATAAAAAACGCCCTGCGCCGGGGAAAGACCCCAAGGGGCGGACAGGAAAGCGGTCCGATTACGGGCTTCAGCTTCGGGAAAAACAGAAACTTAAGCGTATATACGGGATGCAGGAAAAGCAGTTCAGCCTGTTCTTTGAGCGGGCCCTGCGCATGCCGGGCATTACCGGCGAGAACCTCTTTGTGCTACTGGAACGCCGCTTGGATAATGTGGTTTACCGGCTGCGTTTTGCCTCCAGCCGGAGCCAG
>JAISPH010000188.1 GCA_031275035.1 Treponema sp. | reverse complement strand
CAACGGCACAAGCGCCCGCATCACCGCGGCAGGAACCGGGGCCTCCCGCGAGACCGTCACCGTCCGCCACCCCAAGGCAGCCTACCCCCTTACTATCGCCGTCCTGCGCTACGACACGGAAGCGCAGCGGGACGCGGCAAAGTTCATCTATGCCGATACCCCCTGCCATACCCTCCGTACCGGGGAAACCGCCTATCTCGCGGTCCACGCGGTACACCTGACTCCCCTCGATACGCTTCAATGGAACGTGAAAAGCGGGCATAATACGGTTATCGCCTTTGAGCAGCTTGATAAATCCAACGCCCGGATCCGCGCCCTGTCCCCCGGTACCGCCGAAGCGGAAGTTACCCTCCCGGGAACCGCCGAAAAGGCGGTGTTCTCCGTGACGGTCCTCAAGGACGGGGTGGTTGACGCGCGCGCTCCCTGTTACCTTACCACTAATCAGAACGTGGTAACCCTCAAGGCGGGGGGTGAAGACACCATCTCGGTTATCCCGGTCAACATCGCCGAAAGCCACTATTCCCTGTTTTCCTGGGCCGCCTCCGATCCGCTGCTGGTCGAAATCCTTCCCAACGGCAAAACCGCGGTAGTACGCGCGCTCGCCGGAAGCGGGAAGGCGGTCATAACCGTCACGCACCCGCTGTCGGCCAATGCCCTGGAAATCAACGTGCATATCGGGGACGAATATGAATACCGGAATACCGATGTGGCCTATATTTCCACCCCCGCCGATACCCTGTTCCTCCGTGCCGGGGACGGGGACACGCGGTTCCAGGCCGTGCTCGCCCATACCGAATCACCGGCCCTTTCCACGTCAGGCTTTTCCTTCACCGTCGCCGATACCGCGGTCGCCGCCGTCTCCTGGTCAAGCGCCTCCAACGGCTGTTTTATCTCCCCCCTGTCCCCCGGCCAAACCATATTGACCATTTCCCATGCCGAAGCGGTATACGACAAGGAAGTGCTGCTCATCGTGGACCGCCCGCAGGGCGATACCGGGGCCGTCCCCTATATCTCGACAAGCCAAAACGTCATCACCGTCATACGCGGCGAATATACGCCCGTGTCCGTTACCCTCGCCAACGCCCAAGCCCTTGACCCCGCTTCCTGGACCTGGCAGAGCCAGGACGCCCGTATCGCCGGGCCGCTGGCGCATACCGGGACCACCGCCATGATCCACGGCAACGCTCCCGGCGCCACCGTTATCACCGTGGCCAATTCCGCCGCCCCCTATCCCCTGAAGCTCATAGCCATCTGCCTCGATGAGGGGCTTGCGCAGTCCAGGCCCTGGATAAAAACCTCTTCCAACATCATCACCGTGAGCACCGGGGCCTCCGCCGCCGTTACCGCGGAAATGGCGGGGGGAGATCCCGGCGATGACGCGCTGTTCCTCTGGTCGTCCTCCGATTCCTCAAAAGTCATGCTGGCTGCCGCGGGCGCTTCCGCCTCGGTCAGGGGGATCGAGGCCGGTACGGCGTATATTACCGTCCGTAACAGCCGCCACCCGGACAGTTACACGAAAACCGTGCTGGTCCTGGTTGAAGACCGTATTAAAGAAGGATGCTACATTACCGTCAGCCAGCGGATCGTCAAGCTCAAACCGGACGTGAAAGACCAGATAACCCTTAAGGCAACCCTGGTGGGAGGGGAAGCCCTGGACCCGGAAGGCTTCGTGTGGTGGGCGGACGACTACCATATCGTTAACGCAACCTTTCTTACCGATACCGCACGGATTGAAAGCTCAGGCGTACCGGGCCTTACCGCCGTCCATGTCAAACACCCCAAGGCTCAGGAAACGGCGGATATTGTGGTCATGGTAAGCGACTATGAGTCCTTCGCGTTTGGCAGCAGCTCGAAAACGGTTAAGAAAGGAACCATCGCGTTTATCCCCCTGCGTTTCCCGCCGGCCGCGGAAAAAACCACCGTCGAATATACCAGTGCGAATCCCGCTGTCTGCGCCGTTACCGGCAGCAACGAGGTTGCCATGATCGCCGGCCTCACCGACGGGTATACCACCGTGACCGCTACATTGAAAACAGGAACGACGGTTACCGCCGTTGCGGAACTGGCGGTCATCGTATCCCCGGTTGCGGAAAACCAGGCCAGGATCACCACCCAATCCACCGTCCTCAATATGGAAGCCGGAACCAGCCTCACCGTTGAGGCCGCCCTCCAGGGGGCGGGAGTAAGCCCCACGGACGGCTATGAGATTACCTGGAAATCAAGCGATAGTTCCATTGCCGGCCTCCTGGCCACCGAGCAGCATATTACCAAAGGAAACTCCGCCTACATCACCGCGAAGGCTGCCGGGGAAGCGGTGCTTACCCTGACTCACCCTAAATGCGAACACAGCCTTGAGATATGGGTTCTCATCCCCCGGCGGAACGAGGTATCCATCACCCTGGACCGGACCTGCCTCGAACTGTATAAGGACGACGGGGCCGCCGCCGTCACCGCTACCCTGGCGAACGGTTCCCCCGCCGATTACGCCTCCATCACCTGGACCGCCCCCAAAGTCGCGGGGCAAGTCATCGTGTCCGTATCAAAAGCTTCAGGCAAGACCTGTAACATCGTTCCCCGGAATGTGGGGACTACCACCCTCCGGGCGCAGCTTCCCAACGGCAAGTACGCCGACTGCGTGGTGTCCGTTTCTTCCGCCGCCGGGATTACCCCTGAAACCATGGCCGTCCATGTCAACCCCGGCTATAGCGAAACCATCCGCTACAAAACCAACCCCGAGGCCGCACAGGTATCCTGGATAGCCCAGTCAAACAGCGCTGCCGACGCTTCGGAGTATTTTACCTTCCAGGTGAACGAGGCGGCTAAGACGGTTTCCGTTACCGGCATAAAGCCGGGAAGCGGTATGCTGAACGGTTTCTTTGTGGGGACTTCCGGCGGTACTACCACCTGCATACAGGTCTATGTGGAATATACCTATGAGTTTGAGTTACAAACATCGGGGATAATCACCAGGGAACCGGAACCCGGGACTACCATTACTATCCCCTTCCGGATCTTCCCCACGGACCTTGAAATTACCGCCGGAGTCTCGGACCCCGGAAAACTTGAGATAAAGTCCGTTTCTTTGAATACCCTTACCGGGGACGGAACCGTGGAGATTACCCCCCTGGGGGAAAAGAACGGCCTTGCCGTGACGGTACGCGCTCTTAATCCCCGGGATCCGGTCAATACCCCGCTCCTGCGGACCCAGCACATAAACCTCCGCTATGAGGACCTGACCATCACGCCGGTCTTTGACTTTGAGGCAGGGGCCTTCTCGTATTATGACCCGAAGACGAATACCCTGTACTTAGGCGACGGGGAACAAAGCCTCTTTCACCTTAATATTTCGGAGGAAAACGCGGAACTTGAAAACCTCCAGGTCTTTTGGCAGGGTGTGGACGGTTCAACCGCTAATAACACGGAGGTAAAGAACGGCGGGCATATACGCCTTGCCAAAGAAAACGGTACCCCTGATTCGGGAAAACAGCTCTGGAGAATCGGGCATACTCTGGATCATCTTTCCACAAACCTTTTTTACCTCATTACCAGGGATCTGTTTTATACCGTGTTTGGGCAAAAATACACCTACCGGTCGGATTGGACAGATCGTAACTCCGGTACCAGTGAATCCGAAAACACTACCTATTCGGCCGCGCAAGGCCAGGGGATAACCGGATGGCGGGTAGAGGTCGATTGAAAAAATATAATAACGGCAGGATAACAAGCGTATACCTGCTTTTAACGGAGGTCGAAAATGAATAGAGGCAAAGGGAAAATTATATTTTTCTCCCTGATAACAGGTACCATGGCCGTTGCCGGTCTAACGGCGTCAGGCAGTGTGGATATTGGCTTGCGGTGCGATTCGCCTTCCGAGGCAATCCGTTACGGCCTTGGGAATGATTCGTATGACGGGACCGCTCAACGGTATTCCTGGACTTCCTATGAACCGTATTATTATTATGACAGTGATATGAACGCTGTTACCGGATCGAGGAAATCCGCAGACGGGTATGTCGACGTGTCATACCGCGACGTGAAACTTTATGCCCTGCGGGAAGATTTGTTTAAGGCCAATCCGAATTACTACCGCCCCGGTATGTCCGGTTCCGGAAGCGAAGGATGGTGGGTCTTTGAGGATTCCGACAGCGCCGATTTTCCGGCCCGGCAATATCACCGGTACGCTACCCCAACGCCAAGCAAAAACTCCGCCGTCACCGGCACCTGCTACGGGCAGATTAAACTGACCTATAAACGGTATGACGGGACCACCGGGGAAAAAGTCATCAATGTCCAAATCCAAAAACGGGAATGTGAAGCCTACAATAACGGGAAATGGCGGGAAGTCTCGCCGGGAAGGTGGGAAATGCAATAAGGCAAATAGCAGAAGAAGTCGTTTTGAAAAACACGGTTCACTTGTTCGGGCGGGCATATAAGGGTTTTCACAGGCAAGGCCGCCCGCCCGCATGAGGGTAACAAGCCGCGGGAGCGCGGCGGCCCGGACGCAGTGAACCCCGGAACTGCCGCAGACCCCGCAACGGTTACAGTCCTGTCAGACGGTGCCGGGCCTTTTTATATTTTTAATAATACTTCCTCTTCTGCCTTTACACGTTTATCTTTGGGATATGTTTTTATTTCTAATCCCATCCCCAAACTGTTTAAATATTCTGCTAATGTTGATATTTTTATATCCCGCCTCTTTTCCAAACGTGAAACCGATGTTTGACTGAAATTATCTATTTCATTTTGCTTTAAACCCCGCTTTTCCCTTAATTGACCGAGTTTTATTGCCAATATTTCCTGTTCAGCCTTCATCCGGGCCCTTTGCGCTGATTCAGGAGACATCATCGCTTCCATTACATCAACCGCTTCCCTTGTTTTTTTAGCCATCTTTTTTCCCCCACTCATAATCCTTATATTTTTCTGCAAGGCTTTCCGCCTTTTTGATCAAGCCCCTGTAAAACAGTTTTTCATCCTTGCCTTTTTTGTCCCCGCCGTTCAATAATATTCCCTGGCGTTTGCTGTTAAAATAATAGGCGACCCGGTAAATATGTTCATTTGTTTTTGCCCTTAATTCTTTCATATTGCTTATTTTTGAACCATGTAATGTATCGGCATGAGGCCTGGATAATTCCGGCCCGAATTCAACTAATAAATGAACTTTTATAAGAACGGCCTCTTTATCATGTTCTGATAATTGCGAAAACCATTCAAAATATTCATCTGCCGCATATATTTCCCACATAATTTATGATATGCATTATACTACATATTGTCAAGTGTTTTTACCATGTT
>JAISPH010000176.1 GCA_031275035.1 Treponema sp. | reverse complement strand
CGGTTTCTTGACATTGGTTTACATTTAACTACAAAATCCTGCAAATATAACCCTTTTTCCCCCCGGAATGACATATTTTCCGCAGAAAACAGGCCATTTTCTTCAGAAAACAAGTCATTTTCTCAAGAAAATAAACCGTTCTCCCCGGCCCTCAACCTGTCCGTCATGGCCCGCGGGCTATTCGCTGTAACCGGCAAAACAGAGGAGGAGCGCGTATGAGCGGCCGGCGTGCCGGCGGCGTCCATGCCGGCGGCGTTCATGCCGGCGGCGGTTGAATTCTTTAATGAGGGAAGAAGATGAGAAACCGCAGCGTATGCGGAGGGTTCCTTTGCGAAGGGCTTTGCGCGCCGGGCGGTACATCACATTAAGGGGGCGTTTGTTGCGGCTTTAAGGCAAACCCCCCGGGATCAACGGCGGGATTCGCGGTCCCCGAATGTTATTCGGTATCGGCGTTGAACCGGGGGTTTGTAGCGTAACCCATCCATAAGGAGGGATACAAGATGAAAACGATACGATTTGGCAGGGGCGCCGCGCTGATCTTCGCCGTTCTGCTTGCCTTCGGCTCCTGCAGCGACGGCAGCACGGACGATCCGTTTGGGGAATTTAATGAAGCGCTGGCCGATCTCAATCGAGGAACTCCCAGCGACAGTAGTATGCTGAATCCGGTGGGGCTTACCGGTAAAAACCTTTCTTCGCTGACCAGTACCGGCGGTTACCAGGGCTATGATTTTGACGGCGAATTGACCCTGGTGTGGACCGGGAGGATCGCCTCCGATTATACTTCCGTAAAAACTCTGGCGGCAGCTCTTTTGGGCGGAACTTTCCTAGAGACAGAAGAAGCGACATACAAGGCGGCATATTGCCAATATGGCGGCAGCCAGTATGAATGTGGTATTGTCTTTACCAAGAACGCCACAGACGCGGACGGCGCTCTGATACCTGCCGGCGTAATAATGGTAGTATTTGGGCCTAAGAGCTAACCCCCGGCGGCGGCATCCATGCCGGCGGCGTCCATGCCGGCGTCCCTTACCTTTTTCCCCCGGTTGAAGTATCCTGAACCATGAAAGCATCCCTGGGCCGGGGGATCGGCTATGCGGTTTCCGCCTATGCGCTCTGGGGGGCGCTGCCCCTCTACTGGAAACTGCTGGCGGCGGTGGCTCCCCTTCATATTCTTGCCTTCAGAATCCTCTTCTCCCTGTTCTTTACGGGGCTTTTGCTTCTGGCAAAAAAGAATACCGCCTGGATCCGGGCATTCGGGGACCGGAAGAAGCGGCGCTTTGCGCTGCTCTCCGCCCTGGTGGTTACGATGAACTGGGGGCTCTATATCTGGGCGGTCAATATGAACCATGCCATCGAGGCGTCCCTGGGCTACTTTATCAATCCCCTGGTGTCGATACTTCTGGGGCTTGTCTTTTTCAAGGAACGGCTTTCTCCCCTGCAGTGGACCGCCTTCGGCCTGGCCGCCGCGGGGGTATCCATCGTAACGGTCCTCTCGGGGACCATTCCCTGGATAAGCCTGGGGCTGGCCCTGACCTTCGGCGTCTACGGCCTCTTAAAAAAGAAGGCCGCCTTCAGCTCCCTTGAAGGGCTGGGGGCGGAAACTCTGGCGGCCTCCCCCCTGGCGGCGGCGCTGCTCATCTTTCCCCTGCATAATCCGGGGAATCTGGGCGGCCTCTCTCCCCTCCTCTGGACGGGGATTGTCTTCTGCGGCATCGTTACCACGGTTCCCCTCTACCTCTTTTCCCAGGGGGCAAAACTGCTTCCCCTGTCGGCCATAGGCTTTATCCAGTTTATCAACCCCACCTTTGTGTTTCTCCTGGGGGTCTTTGTTTTCCGGGAACCCTTCCCCGCCTATAACCTCGCGGCCTTTAGCTGTATCTGGCTGGCGGTGCTGCTCTATTCCTTTTCCCTGGTAAAGCGGAAACCCGGCTTAACATAAGAGCGGCGGATACGAACGTTTACTTTAATAATCTGCATTCTTTCTTTCTGTCTTTGTTCGTGTTGTTCGCGGTATTTCTTTAAGGCAAGCGGCTTTGTGGACAGACGCTAAGTATAGTATATTGATGTTATGGGATTAAACGACACCCCTCAGGCGGGCAGGATTCACATTGGCTTTTTTGGCCGCCGGAATGCGGGAAAGTCAAGCCTGGTAAACGCCGTTACCGGCCAGGAAACCGCCGTTGTTTCCCGGTTCAAGGGAACCACCACCGATCCGGTGTACAAGGCCATGGAGCTTCTGCCCCTGGGGCCGGTAATGATCATCGACACCCCGGGGATCGACGACGAGGGAAGCCTGGGGGAGATCCGGGTACGCCGGGCAAAGCAGGTGCTGAACAAGGCCGATGCGGCGGTGCTGGTGGCGGACGCCGCCGGTAAAGATGCCGGGGACGGAACCGCCCTGAGCGCGGCCGACCGGGAACTGCTCCGTATCTTCAAAGCCAAAGAGGTCCCCCATATCACCGTTTACAATAAAAGCGATCTGCTGCCGGAACCGCCCGCCGCCGTTCCGGCGGATTCTATCTATGTCAGCGCCAAAACCGGATACAACATAGCAAGGCTCAAGGAGCGTATCGCCGCCCTTGTCTCCGCCGAGGAAACAAAGCTCCGTATCGCCGGGGACCTGATCCATCCCTCCGATTTCGTGATTCTGGTGGTCCCCATCGACAAGGCCGCCCCCAAGGGAAGGCTCATCCTTCCCCAGCAGCAGACTATCCGGGACATCCTGGAGGCGGACGCCGCGGCAGTGGTGGTAAAGGAGTTTGAGCTCAGGGAGACCCTGGAACATCTGGGGAAGAAGCCCAGCCTGGTCATCACCGACAGCCAGGTCTTTGCCAAGGTTTCCGCCGATACCCCGCCGGATATTCCCCTCACCAGTTTTTCTATCCTCTTTGCCCGGTACAAGGGCTTCCTTGCCCCGGCGGTCCGGGGGGTAAAGGCCCTGGACCGCATAGAAACGGGCAGCCGTATTCTGGTGGCCGAGGGCTGCACCCATCACCGGCAGTGCGACGACATCGGTACGGTAAAGCTTCCCCGGTGGATCAGGCAGTATACCCGCCGGGAGCCGGAATTTGTCTTTACCTCCGGAGGGGATTTCCCCGAAGATCTTTCATCCTATGATCTGGTCCTCCACTGCGGCGCCTGTATGCTGAACGGGCGGGAGATGCGTTACCGCCGGGAGTGCGCCGCCGGTCAGCATGTTCCCTTTACCAACTACGGCATCGCCATTGCCCATATTCAGGGTATTCTAAGACGAAGCATAGCCATGTTTCCCCATATTCTTGCGGAGCTTGAGGATTAAGATGCGCATTGAAAGGGACAGCCTTGGCGAAGCGGAACTTCCCGGCGGCGCGCTCTACGGCATTCAAAGCCTCCGGGCCGGGGATAACTTTGCCCTGGGTTACCGGCGGGTCAATATGCGGCTTATCCGCGCCATGGTTACGGTAAAAAAAGCCGCCGCCCGGTGTTACCGGAAACTGGCGGCGGAGGAGCGCGGAGCCGGCGGGGGTTCCGCCCTCCGCAGCGCGGAGGCTGAAGACAGGATCTGCGGCGCCGTCGTCCGGGCCTGCGACCGGCTGCTCTCGGGCGAAGCGGAGGACGCCTTTATCGTTGACGCCCTCCAGGGCGGAGCGGGAACCTCGACCAACATGAATGTCAACGAGGTAATAGCCAATCTTGCCCTTACCATTCTGGGCGAAAGCCCCGGCAGCTATCATATCATTCATCCCCTGGACGACATAAACCGGGGCCAGTCCACCAACGATGTCTACCCCACGGCGCTACGCATTGCCGCCATAGAACTGCTGCGGGAACTCAGCGCGGGCTGCGCCGCGCTCCAGGAGGCCCTGCAGAAGCGGGAAAATGAATTTGAAGGCGTCAGGAAGCTGGGCCGTACCGAACTGCAGGATGCGGTGCCTGTTACCTTGGGGGCGGAATTCGGCGCCTATGCCCAGGCCCTTGCCCGGGACCGCTGGCGGCTCTACAAGGTTGAAGAACGGCTCCGCCAGATAAACCTGGGGGGTACGGCGGTGGGTCTGCCGGAACGGGCGGATTCCCCCCAGGGGAAAATTGCCCGGAAGTACCGTTATGCCGTGGTGGAGGAACTGCGGGAGCTTACCGGTATCGGCCTTGCCGCCGCGGAGTATCCCATGGACATTACCCAGAACAACGATGTCTTTGTAGAGGTTTCGGGACTCCTCAAGGCCCTGGCAGTGAATCTTTCCAAAATAGCCAACGATCTCCGGCTTATGAATTCGGGCCCCCGGGGTGGCCTGGGCGAAATAACGCTGGCCCCCCTTCAGGCGGGCAGTAGCGTCATGCCCGGAAAGGTAAACCCCGTCATCCCCGAAATGGTCATCCAGGCGGCCCTCAGGGTAATGGCCAACGACGGGGCAATTACATCCGCCGCTTCCCGGGGCGAATTTGAACTTAACGCCTTTCTGCCCCTCATCGCCGATGCGCTTCTGGAAAGCCTCTCCCTTTTGGAACGGGGGGTCTTCCTCTTCAGAACCAAATGCGTGGAAACCCTGACCCCCAATGCGGAACGCTGTGCGGAACTGCTGGACGCCTCCTGCGCGTTTGCCGCCGCCTATGTGCCCCGTCTCGGCTATGACCGGGTAAACGGGATCATCCTGGAATGCGGGGGAGACCCGGAACGGGTAAGGCGGGCCCTGGAGGACGGCTGAAGATGCCCGGCGGATTTGCCTCTTCCGCTTCCGTATGCTAAAATTGGGCTATGGCGTCGATCTTCGAGTACCTGGCCTGGCGGGGGGATTTAAGTTTTAAGCAGGCTCCCTTTAATGCGGTGGACAATATACTCTGCTCGATGCTTTCCTATCTGCCCATGGACGGCATCGTTCCCGGACCGGAGGAGCGGACAGCCCCGTTCCTGGGAACGGTAATGGACAGGATTGCGGCGTCTGCGGAAGCCGCCGCCCCAAATCACCGGACCAGGAACGGCGCCGGCGGAGAGGGCGCTTCCGTGTTTTCCGACAAGAGGACGCTCAAATTTGTTAGGGCCCTGTCCTCTTCCAACCGCTACCGGAACCTCCGCCTTATGGGCTATGCCAGCCGCTTCGACGTTTCCCGGGAAAAGCAGTTCGCCGCGGTTACCATCCTCAGTCCCCGCCGTTTCGCCTATGTCTCGTACCGGGGGACCGACGACACTCTGATAGGCTGGAAGGAAGACTTCAACATGAGCTTTACCCCGGTTCCCTCCCAGCTTGAAGCGGCGGCCTACCTGGAGACCATGGCGAAGCGGATAAGCATGACGCCGCTTCTCCCCGGAGGGCACTCAAAGGGGGGAAACCTGGCGGTGTATGCCGCTTCGTTCTGCCGGCGGGGGGTACGCAGACGGATCGCCGCGGTCTACAATAACGACGGTCCCGGCTTTAACGGGGATGTACTTGCGGCCAGGGGCTACGAAGCGGTGAAGGACCGGATTCAAACCTTTGTTCCCCAGTCCTCGGTGTTCGGCATGATCTTTGAACATGATGATGATTATACCGTGGTCAAGAGCACCCAGACCGGAATCATGCAGCACGATCTTTACTCCTGGGAGGTAGGCTTTAACGATGTAGTCCGCCTGGACCGGATTACCCAGAAGAGCCGTTTTGTGGACCGGACCATAAAGGACTGGATCGGCGGCCTGGATGTTGATCAGCGGCGCATATTTGTCGACGCCCTCTTTGATATTCTGAAAGCCACCAAGGCCCGGTCCTTTACGGAGCTCAGCTCAAACTGGCTTAAAAGCGCCGTGGCCATGGTTCAAGGCTACAATACCATTGACGACGCCACCAAAACCCTGATAGGCAAAACCCTGGGAGTTCTCTTTGAATCGGTAAAACATAATTTTCATCTCCTGGTAGCGGGAGATGAAAAGAACCAATGAACCTCCCCGCCCTGAAGGGCGGGGTATCTTGTAAGCGTTGCATTGTTTACGAGGTTCGTTCTGTAAGGAAGTTATTTAACCGTGGGGTCTGTTGCCATTTTTTTGTTGGCGTTGCCAACTCTAACCGCCCTGAAGGGCGGGGTATCTTGTAAGCGTTGCATTGTTTACGAGGTTCGTTCTGTAAGGAAGTTATTAACGTGGGGTCTACTACCATTTTTTTGTTGGCGTTGCCAACTCTAACCG
>JAISPH010000165.1 GCA_031275035.1 Treponema sp. | reverse complement strand
CAGCAGAATGTCAACAAGGCTATTCTGCGTTTGCGTCAGCGGCTTGCTCAGGCGAACCGTGTTCAGACGCGGGAGCAGCAACAGCTACGGTAACATTTTCTAAATGAGGCATCTCGGGGGCCCTTCGGGCGCCGCTCCATGCTTCCTTTACGGCCGGACTCCGGGAGTATGCCTGTCGGCTTGTTCCGGTCATGGTTGACATTGATCATTAAATGTATAAATATACATAAGAAAGCATAATATTATATATTTATGCATAAATTTGTATGCGGTTAGTGGGCCGGATCTGAGGCCGGGTCAAAAGGGGTCTGTATGAAGCTGCTTATTGTGGATGATTCCAACATCATGCGGAGGGCTATCGAGAAGTATCTGGAGGCCAAACAGTTTACCCTGGTGGGGACCGCCGCGGACGGAGAAGCCGCCCTGCGGCTCTTTTTCCAGTTCCTGCCCGACCTGGTTACCCTGGACATTACCATGCCTAAAATGGACGGCCTTACCTGTCTGGAAAAGATGCTGGCCGTAAAACCGGATACCAAGATCCTCGTCATTTCAGCCTTAAAAGATCCGGTTACGGGCCTGCAGGCCCTCAAGAAGGGAGCCAAGGGCTTTCTGCCCAAGCCTTTTACCGCGGCGGAACTGCAGCAGGAAATTAATGAAGTATTAAGGGGCGGGATATGACCGAACATGAATTAAAACCTATCATCAAAATCGTAACCGAATATTTCTTCAATATAACGGGCGTCTCCGCCGCTATGGGGTTGCCCTATATCAAGCGTGAAAACGATCCGGTCTTTGATTTTACCGGCGTTATCGGCATCTCCGGGGCGCGCCGGGGCGGAGTGTACTATACCGCAGACAGGGAGCTTTTGGCGGCATTCGGCAAATCTATTCTGGGGGAGGAAGAACTGGATGACGCTTCTCTCAATGACCTTGTCGGAGAAATGACCAATACCATCGCCGGAAACATGCGGGAGATCTTCGGTTCTTCCTTCCTTATATCGGTTCCCATAATACTAAAGGGAAAAATCGATACTATCAGCATGCAGCTTAAACCGCCGGTTTTTGTGATCCCGATCAGATGGAAGGATCATACCTCCCATCTGGCGGTAGGACTGGAGTAGGCTATGGAACGGACAACCCTGGACTATGTCTGGATAGTTATTGGAAGCGCCCTGGTGTTTATGATGCAGGCCGGTTTTGCCATGGTAGAATCGGGACTGACCCGGTCAAAGAACAGCATCAATGTGGCGATAAAAAACCTGACCGACTACGGTATCTCCACCATGGTTTTCTGGATCGCCGGTTTCGGCCTTATGTTCGGCGCCAGCCTGGGGGGCGTTCTGGGAAGCAGTTTTTTCCTTTTCAATCCCTCATCGACATGGCCGGCGGTGTTTCTGCTCTTTCAGGCGGTATTCTGCAGTACCTCCGCCACTATCGTATCCGGGGCAGTGGCGGAACGGATGCGCTTCAGCTCTTACATCATTTCCACTATTCTCCTCTCGGCCCTGGTCTATCCCGTCTTTGGGCATTGGGCCTGGGGCGGGGCCCTGGAGGGAACGGCGTCGGGGTGGCTGGCAAAACGGGGCTTCGTGGATTTTGCGGGCTCCACGGTGGTCCACAGCATGGGAGGCTGGATTTCCCTGGCCATACTCATCGTCATCGGTCCCCGGACGGGCCGTTTTGGCAGCGACGGAACAGCCAGGACCATCAACGGATCCTCCATACCCATGGCCGTGCTGGGGGTCTTTCTCCTCTGGTTTGGGTGGATAGGCTTTAACGGTTCCAGTACCCTGGCGGCAAACGACGCGGTGCCGGGAATCATCCTCAGGACCATGCTGGGGGGCGCGGCGGGCATGGTCTTTACCCTGGCCGCCGGCTGGTTCATCGCCAAAAAGCCCGAGGTGGGGCTGGTACTTAATGGCTCCCTGGCGGGGCTTGTAGCCATAACCGCCAACTGCCATGCCGTCAACGAAACCCAGGCGGTGATCATCGGCGGCCTTGGGGGCCTGGTGATGCTGGGAGCATCGGTCCTTCTGGTGCGGCTCAGAATTGATGATGCGGTGGACGCCATTCCGGTGCACCTTGCCGCAGGCATCTGGGGAACCCTGGCGGCGGGAATCTTCGGGGATCCGGAACTGCTGGGCACCGGCCTTTCCCGGCTTGAACAGATTGGCGTTCAGGGCATCGGCATCCTTGCCTGCGGCGCGCTGGCCCTGGGCGTTGCGCTGCCCTTCATGCTGCTCCTGAACAGGCTCCGTCCCATCCGGGTTACTATAGAGCATGAGACGGAGGGGCTCAACAAGGCGGAACACGGGGTTACCACCGAGATCCACGATCTCTTCACCGTTCTTGATACCCAGGCGCGGACCGGAGACATCAGCCTCCGGGCTCCGGAAGAACCCTTTACCGAGACGGGACAGATCGCCGGGATGTACAACTCGGTGCTGGACAAGCTCCAGGAGGGAACCGTCGAAAAACGGGAGTACCTTAACATATTGGAAAATGTCAGCGACGGCCTGTTTCTGCTTGATTCCTCGTTCAAGATAGGCCCCTATTATTCCTCCTCACTGGAAACGATTTTCAAACGGACCGGCCTGGCGGGTCTTGACGTAATGGAAGTGTTCGGCGCTTTTCTGGACGGGAAAACCATGTCCGTGGCGCAGGAATTTTTTGAGGCGGCCTTTAACCGGGAACTCCGGTGGCGGCATGTGGAACGGCTGAATCCCCTCAGGGAAGTTACCGCATACTTCGACAATCTTGCCGGGGGATTTGCGGAACGGCATCTGGAATTTGATTTCCGGCGGGTCGGTCCGGAGGACCGGGTGGAACAGCTTCTCGTGGTGGTCCGGGACACGACGGAACGGGTAGAACTGGTGGAGGAAATCGAGAAAACCAAAGATGAAAACCGCCGGGAGATGGAGATGCTCCAAAAGATCCTTCATTTGGAACCCGGAACCCTTCTGGCTTTTCTGGAAAGCGCAAAACAGGATGCCGAGGCGATTAACGAATTTCTCCGCCGGCCTGAATCCAGCAGCAGCGGTTCCGGGGCGGATATCAGTGATTACCGGCGGCGGCTGGATGTCATCTCCCGTCACTCCCACTCCCTCAAGGGGGATGCGGAACTGCTGGCCCTGGATTTTATCGCCGAGCAGGCGGAGGATCTGGAACAGAAGATCCTGACGATACGGAATGCAGAAACCCTGAGTGGGGAAGATTTTCTGCCCCTGGTGTTTTCCTGTTCTTCCCTGCTTGAAACCTTGGAACAGCTCAACGCCCTGCTTGCCAAATGGCTGCGGTTTTCCAGCGCCCTTAATACGGGTACCGGCGCAAAGGTCAGCCTGATGGAAGACGCCCTCAGGCAGATGGCCCGGCGGCTTGCCGGCCGCTACGGAAAACAGGTGGAACTTACGGTAACGGGACTTGAGGATCGGAACCTTAGACCGGATACCCATAAGGCTCTTAAAGATATTCTCGTCCAACTGGTGCGAAATTCCGTTTACCACGGCATCGAAAAGCCGGAACAGCGCCGGAAGGTGGGCAAAGCCGAAAGCGGCTCCATCAGCATCCGGGCTGCCGCCGAGGGATCCAATCTGCGCATCGTATACCGGGACGACGGAATGGGGATCGACAGTGAAAAAATCAAGCGGCGGGCCCTCGGGACCGGTATAATTACCAGGGAAAAAGCCGATACTATGAGCGAGCGGGAACAGATGCTGCTTATTTTTCATCCCGGCTTTTCAACCGCCGAAACCCCCGACCGGGTTGCCGGCAAAGGGGCGGGGCTTTCCCTGGTAACGGCCCGGCTCAGGGAATTAAAAGGCAGGCTTTCCCTTAAATCCCGCCGGGGCTCGCATAGCGAGTTCACCTTGGTTTTTCCTCTTCATGCCTTGACCGGCGGAACGGACGAACTCTTTGAGAAGAGTACAGGATGAACAGCGCCAATCCAAATCATTCTTTATTTGAACGGTTTTTCCGGGAATCCCGGGAAGCCATGTTCATTACCAGCCGGGAAGGCCGCTTTCTGGAGGTGAACCAGGCCATGGAGGCCCTCCTTGGCCATGCCCGGGGAACGCTCCTGGGGATGGAGGTTATTGCCATCTTCGA
Source organism: Treponema sp. (assembly GCA_031275035.1). The sequence continues at coordinate 2,015 of JAISPH010000165.1, read as the reverse complement.
TTCCCAGGCGGACCGCATCCCCTATCAGGAAACCATTGAAAAGCAGGGCGTAGTTCATCAATACCCTCTGGTACTGAAACGCAAGGACAGTACTCCCCTGCCCTGCATTATCGACGCCATAACCTGGAAGGAAGGAAATACTGTCCTGGGGTATCACGGCATTATCAGAACCAGAATGGAATGGATCGAATCCTTTGTCTCTTTTTTTAATCAGCTCAAGGAAGAACGCCGGCAGATCCGGGAACAGCGCAGGCACATAATATCCGACACCATGCTGCTGAACCGGTATTTGGGAGAAGACATTATTGATTATATACGGAAAACCGGCAAGAATCCCCTAGGAACCAAAAAACAAAAGGTAACGGTTCTTTTTTTTGACATAAGGAATTCTACCGGAATTGCGGAAAAGATGGAACCGGAAATTTTTGCGGAACTGCTTAATGACATTCTGAAGGACATCATGGACCTGGTATACGGACGCAGGGGTTCGGTGAACAAACTTATCGGAGACGGCCTTATGGCCACCTTCGGCGCGCCCCTTACAAGCGGCCGGGACGCCTTAAACGCCATAGAGGCGGCCCAGGAAATTTACAATTACCTGCGGACCTTCAACGACGTGCGCCCCGAATATTTAACCGATCCCGTCGCCGCCGGCATCGGACTTGCCACCGGAACGGTCTTTGCCGGAGTCATCGGTTCGGTCCGCCGCCAGGAATACACGGTTCTGGGGGATGCCGTCAATATCGCCAGCCGCCTTGAAAAGCTGACCCGCCGGGCGGCGGAAAAGATCTTAATGGATGAAGCCACCTACAATGAAGTTAAAGACATCTTTCCCTGCCGCAAAGCCTTTGCCGGACGCATCCGGGGCAGAACTGGTTCCAGCCTCGTATACGGCCTCAATTCCAGCCGGGAAACACCAACGTAAATTCATCTGTATCCCTTTTCCTAATTTCCCACTCCCCATTATTCCCTGGAAACGAAGATACCCAGGAGCAAGCTCGAAGCAAGCTTGCTTGCCGGTATCTTCGTTGGATAGGAAATTTATCGTACTGGCCGTGGCCATACCCCGATCCGAAAATCGGTTTACAACATTTTCGGTGGTGGTAAATTTTCCGGAGCAAGCTCCGGGGTATGGACCCCGATTACCAATCAACAACCCCGCCGCAAACGGACGGGGTATCTTCGTTACAAACCTCCCGTGCCGCGTTTTATTCGAAAGTCTGGTTTAATACCCCGTGGCTTGCCGCGGTTCAACTAAAGCAACGCTTTCAAAAACTTGGTACAATTCCGCGCCGCTGTATAGCGGCGCATAAATCCTTCTTCTAATTGCCAGCCCAACGGGCTGATTAAACAAAAGAACCCGCTCACCAGTTCGCAGGGAATGGTATTATAAATTTCCTCTCGAACGAGCCTCCGATCCGGCACAACCCAACGCTAAAGATACCGCGGGGCTTGCCCCGCGGAGGCTCATTTCCCAATCGCCAATTTATTTTTCAGCTTTATTAATTCATCATCCTCTAATTCTACTTTCTCAATAAAATATTTTTTAGACAAATTTCGCTTCCATGAACGCTTCCAGCATTATTGATAAAAAACCCGTCCTGGCCGTACCGGTCTCGCAGTGTATCAAATACGGCGGTTCATGCTCAAGCATAAACAATATACACCGTTTAATTTTTTTAGAAAATTTAGTTTCCATGAAATTAAAATTTGTATTTATTTCAAGGGCTATAACGTTATTTTTTCTTACCATGTTATCATACCAGGGACAGCGGCTTACTTTTGATCGTAATGACTGAAGGTTGTCCGAAGGATTCAATACGATGTTTATTTTCGCGTTCTGTGCGTACAAAACCACGTCTTCAACCTGGTTTCCGTCATAAATGGGGTGGCTGCTCCGGTATACTATTCCCGGAGAAATTTTTCCGATATTTATTTCCCTGAAATTCGATACGTCATTTATGCCCATTTAATCCGTTCCCTGTAATAGGTCAATCCCGCTTGTAAAAATCATA
>JAISPH010000149.1 GCA_031275035.1 Treponema sp. | reverse complement strand
CCACCCGTCCCGCATATAAGCGGAGTTCGTATATATCCCACCTCAGCGCATATAGGCGCAGTTCGTCTAATCAGCCCTTTTCCGGAAGTACAATGAATGCGCGTTACATCCATCCCCCGACATATAAGCGCAATGCGTATATATCCCACCCGTCCCGCATGTATACGCTATTCGTATATATCGCCACCTCCCTGCAAATATACGTATTGCGTCTATATCCCGACCGTCCCGGCATGTATACGCTATTCGTATATATCCGCCCCGGACCCGCCTCCTTCTCCACTCTTCCCGCTTAACTCTTCCCCTTTTTCCGCCGATAGATAAGCGGAGGATTCTATGGTGATTGGCAGGCGGGTACATAGCCCGTCCACTCTGCGGCGGGGTTGGTTGATTAAACGCCGGCTTCCGGTTCTGTTTTTGGCGGTCCTGTCCGCTTTTCCCGCTTCCGCGGCGACCATTTCGTTTTTGGTGGTTGAAACGGGCCTTGCGGAAGGAACGGCGGCCGAATCCTCAAGCATCTGGGAAAGCGGCCTCATGGATGTCTTCTTCGATGCGGGCCATATTGTAAGCAACGCCCCGGTTCTCCGGCTTTCCGGGGAGCCGGACAAGCCGCTTCCCGACGAGGCCAGGGGATCCTTTGACGAAGCCCTGGAGGGGGGGGCGGACTTTTTTGTCCTGGCCCTGCTGGAATTTCAGGGCCCCCGGGATAATCCGAAACCCCGGCGCGTGTCCCTCAGGCTTTTCACGACCAGGCCCTGCCGGTTTATATATGAAGAACAGGTTGACGGCAGTCCGCCGGCGGCCCAGGCTGAGGAATTCGCCGCCGCCCAAAAGGCGGCCCGGACGATTGTTTCCCGCCTGCGGGATCAGTAACAAAGATGAGGTATGGTATGAAGAAACGAGCAGTTCCAGCGCTTATAATCGCCGCCCTGCTGCTGCAGGGCGCCTCCGTCTGGGAAGGCGCCGCGGCGGTGGCCCCGAACGGGGAGCTTCCCGAGGGAGGATACTATGCGGCGACCAACTCCTTTCCCCGGAATACGGTGGTGGATATCACCAATCTTGAAACGGGAAAGACCATACGGGTGATTGTGGCGGCGGGCCTGGATTCTCCGGGCCTTTTGGCGGTGGTGTCCCGGGACGCCGCGGAGGCCGTCGGCCTCCAGAGCCGGTCCATAGGCAGGATCCGCATGACCCAGCCTTCGGATCCCATCGCCTTTTCCCGGTTTATTGAAGGACTCGGTTCCAGCGGCGATCCCGACTACGATCCCAGGGCCCGGATAGCGGAGACCCTGGGCGGAACTTCCGCTTCCCGGCCCGGCGAGGCTTTTGTGGATCTGCCGGAACCCTCCCGGCCCCCCGCCGCGGAGAATCCCTGGGACCCCTGGAATCCCCGGGATTCCCGGAATCCTGATTCCCTGGCCGTGAGCCCCGGCGCGGCGGCGGACGGCGGGATTACGGATCTTCCCGGAACGGCCCCGCCTCCGGCCGCCTATAATCCCCAAGCGGTTTCCCCCGAAGCGGCCTCGTCCGCCTCCGGTTCCGGAACGATTCCGCCCCCGCTTGTCTACCGCCCCGAAGCCTATACGCCGGCGCCTGAGACGCCTCCGGCGGCCCTTCCCGGGCCGGGAATTACCGGAGCGCCCTATATCCCCGCGGATGTGGAGGCGGCGCCGCGGTATCAGCCGGGACCCGATCCGGTTCCGCCCGCCGCCGGGCCGGTTCCGGCTCCCGGAGGCAGCCCGGCGGGCGTTCCGTCCCCGGACGCCGGCGCCTGGGACCTGGCCCTGGTTCCCGCCGAAGAACGGCCTCCTGAATCCTCCGGCCTGACTATCCCCGGCGATCAGATCCTGCCCGGTATTCCCCCGGCGCCTCCTTTGGCGGAGGATCTCCGGCCGGTAACCGAGCCTCTTATCGATCCCCGGTATGTTATCGATCCCGTGCCGGATCATGCCGCCGTACCGGAGCCCCCGGCCGAAACGGTTCCCGCGGCGTATTCGGTTTTTTCGGTGCCCGTGATCAGCCGGCTTGAAGCGGGGAAGTATTACCTGCAGCTGGGCGCCTTCAGCAAGGCCGAAGCGGTGGAATCGGAGCTTAACAGGATTGGAAGGACCTACCCGCTGGCGGTTCAAAACGGCGGCAGCCCGGAGAATCCCGTCTACCGCATCCTCCTGGGGCCGGTTAATCTGGGCGAAAGCGGCGCCCTGCTGCGGCGCTTTAAGGGAAGCGGATACGAAGACGCCTTTATCAGGCAGGACGGATAGGGCCTCGGGGCGGCCGGGAAGAGGTCTTTTTAATCCGTTTCCCGGTAGCCCCGGGCCCGGTACAGAAGGGCCGCGCCGATAAGCGGGGCGTCGGCACCGAGCAGGGCCAGCTCAAGCCGTACATGGCTGCGGACGCTGCGGTAGGCGTATTCGTAAAAGTACCGTGTCAGGGGTTTGAAGAGCAGTTCCTTCTCGGCAGAGAGGCCGCCGGAAATGATTACCGCATCCGGGGCCAGTACCACCGCCGTGGCGGCCAGTCCCTTGGCAAGGTAGCGTACCATCCCGTCAATCACCCCGGCGCAGAAACGGTCCCCTTCCCGGGCGGCGGCAAAGATTGCCGGGGCGTCGATCTGATCCGGGGGAAGCCGCCTGGTCAGTTCCGTCTGTCCTCCCCGCTCAAGTTCCCGCATGAACAGTTTGACCAGTCCCCGGCCCGAGGCCCGCGCCTCCAGACAGCCCGTATTGCCGCAGGCGCAATCGATGGGATCGTCCTCGATGTGGATGTGGCCTATCTCTCCGGCGGTATGGCTGGCGCCGCCGTATAATTCACCGTTGATGATAATGCCGCAGGCAATGCCGCTGCCCACGGTTGCGCAGATCACGTTCCGCAGTCCCCGGCCTGCGCCGAAGAGGTACTCCCCCCACACCGCGGCGGCGGTATCCTGTACCAGCCGGACCGCCAAACCGGTCTCCCCCTGCAGCGCCGGCGCCAGGGCCAGATCGTTCCAGTGCAGATTGGGGGTATACACGACAACCCCCCGGGCATCGTCCACGGTGCCGGGCAAACCCACGCCGATACTGTTGAAACGCCGGCGGTCGAAACCTTCAAGCAGTTCCTTTACCAGGAAAATGAGGAGCTTTATGTTGTCCTCCAGCGCCGTATAATGCCAGGATTCCATGGTTCTGGTTTTCAGGATGGCTCCCTGCCGGTCCACGATACCGCACTTGATCTTGGTGGCGCCCACATCAATACCGATACCCAGGTCTTTTTCCAAAACAGCCTCCGCGCTTAACGGCCGTGGCAGAATTTATACTTCTTCCCGCTGCCGCAGGGACAGGGATCGTTCCGCCCTACCTTGGGATAGACCCGGACCACCGTGGCGGTCTCCGGCTGGGACCGGGAGGAGGGGCCGGGCCCGCCCCCCGCAAAGGCGGCGACGCTGCCGTGGTTGGCGGACTGGACCGCGGCGATGGACCGGCTTCGGACATCCCGTTCCGCCGACGCCTGGACCCGTACCAGGTGGACCCGGGAGGCGATTTCCCGGCGTATCGTATCAATCATGGTTTCGAAGATCTGGAACCCCTCAACCTTGTACTCCGTCAGGGGATTCTTCTGGGCATAACCCCGGAGGTGCACCGCTTCCCGGAGGGCCTCCATGTTTTCAAGATGGTCAAGCCACTTGCGGTCTATGGCCTGGAGGTACTGGATTCTGATGAAGGCGTTCAGGTTCGCCGCCCCCGCCAGGGCTTCCTTTTCCCTAAGGTCCCCCTCAATATCCGCGGCGATCCGTTTTTTCAGCTCCTCCGGGCTGCGGGCGTCCTCCTTCTCCTCGTACCGGTAGCCGAATTGTTCCTTCAAATAGGCGGCAAGGTCCTTTTCCGCCGCGGCCATGTCCCGGCGCAGGGTCCTTTCGTACTCGTCCATGGCGGCGTCTATCATGTCGAGGGTGGCGTCATTGACCCGGCTGATAAGGGCGGCGTCCTGCAGTATGGCGTCCCGCTGTTCGTAGATAAACTTGCGCTGCTGGTTAAGGACATCGTCGTATTCCAGGAGGTGCTTGCGGATCTCAAAGTTCCGCTCCTCCACCTTCTTTTGGGCCTTTTCGATGTTTCTGCTGAGCCAGGGATGATAGATGGGCTCCCCCGGCTCCATGCCTATTCTGGCCATGAGGTTCTTGATGTTGGCGCCGCCGAAGAGACGCATCAGGTCGTCGTCCATGGAGATAAAGAATTTCGACCTTCCCGGATCCCCCTGCCGGCCGGAGCGGCCCCGGAGCTGGTTGTCGATGCGGCGGCTTTCGTGCCGTTCGGTGCCGATCACATAGAGGCCCCCCAGGGACTTAACCGCTTCGTAGTCCTTTTTCCATTTTTCGTATTCTTCCCGCCAGGCTTCGGCATATTGTTCCGGGTCCGCGTTGGCGCCCGCCCGTTTCCGGGCCCGGTGCTCCGGGCTGCCCCCCAGCTTGATGTCCGTACCCCGGCCGGCCATATTGGTGGCGATGGTAACCGCCCCCCGGGCCCCGGCCTCGGCGATGATCGCCGCCTCCCGGGCATGGTTCTTGGCGTTGAGGACTTCGTGGCGCACGCCCCGCCGGGTCAGGAGGGTTGAGAGGGTCTCCGACTTTTCGATGGATACGGTTCCTACCAGCATGGGCTGGCCCTTTTTGTGGGCCGCGGTAATTTCGTCGCAGAGGGCGTTGAATTTATCCCCCTCGTTCAGGTAGATCACGTCGTCCTCGTCGTTCCGGGCTACCGGAAGGTTTGTAGGGATCACCACCACGTCCAGGTTGTAGATCTTGCTGAATTCCACCGCCTCCGTATCGGCGGTTCCGGTCATGCCGGAGATTTTTTCGTAGAGCCGGAAGTAGTTCTGGAAGGTGATGGTCGCCAGGGTCCGGTTCCGCTGGGCTATCTTGATCCGTTCCTTGGCCTCAATCGCCTGGTGGAGTCCGTCGGAGTAGCGTCTCCCGTGGAGTATGCGGCCGGTAAACTCGTCCACAATCTGGACCTGCCCCTCCTGGACGACATAATCCACGTCGATATGGAAGAGCTTGTGGGCCCGCAGGGCCTGGGTAAAGTAGTGGATATACTCAAAGTTTTGTTCGTCCACGATGGCCCCGGAGATAAGGTTCCGCTTCTGCAGAATCTCTTCGATTTTTGCCAGCCCCGCATTGCTGAAGGAGATATGCTTGTTCTTTTCGTTTATTTTATAATCCCCGGAAACCTCTTCCCCCTGGGTCTCGTCGGGATACTCGCCGTTCTCTTTCTTCCGGACCTCCGTAAGGCTGCCCAGCAGCTTGTCCACTTCGGCGAACTTGAAGGTATCGTCCTCGGCGGCGCCGGAGATGATAAGGGGGGTCCGGGCTTCGTCGATGAGGATCGAGTCGATCTCGTCCACGATGCAGAAGTTGTGCCCCCGCTGAACCCGGCCGCCCATATCCCAGTGCATGTTGTCCCGGAGGTAGTCAAAGCCGAATTCATTGTTGGTGCCGTAGGTAATGTCGCAAAGGTAGTTTCGTTTCCGCCTTTCGTTGTCCATGTCCGAAAGGATGGTCCCCACGGTGATTCCCAGATAGCTGAAAACCGGCCGCATCCAGTCCGCGTCCCGGCCGGCAAGGTAGTCGTTCACCGTTACCACATGGACCCCCCTGCCGGGGACGGCGTTGAGGTAGGCCGCGGCGACGCTCATCAGGGTCTTGCCCTCGCCGGTTTTCATCTCCACAATCCTGCCCTGGTGCAGCACGATGGATCCCAGGACCTGTACGTCGTAGGACCGTTCCCCCAGGTTCCGCCGGCTGGCCTCCCGGGCCAGGGCAAAGGCTTCGGGGAGCAGGCTGTCCAGGCTTTCGCCCCGGGAAAAACGTTCCCGGAACAGGGCGGTCTGGCGGGGGAAGTCCTCCGCCGGGAGGGAGACCGCCCAGCTTTCCTTTTCGTTGACCGCGTGCAATAGAGGCAGCAGGGCCTTGAGGTCCCGTTCATGCTGGGAGCCAAACAGAGCCTTGATAAAAGCGTCGAGCATACCAGTACTGTACCGCTTTACTTTTCCTCTGGCAAGCCGCGTCCCGGACGCCGGGGCCCGGAGGGCATAGGGTCCGGCGCGGGCCCCCAATAAGTCATTGGGGGGCCCCAGCGGGTCATTGGGGGGCTCCAACAGGTCATTGGGGGGCCCCAACAGGTCATTGGGGGACCCTAACGGGTCATTGGGGAGCCCCAACGGGTCCTTGGGGGGTCCCAACAAGTCATTGGGGGTCCCCAGCGGGTCATTGGGGAGCCCCTCCAGGTTAAAGAGGATCCTCCCCAGGTTAAAGGGGATCCCCCCGGGGCCAAAGGGGATCCGGCGTGGACGCCGCCGGCACGGATGCCGCCGGCACGGGCTAAAAGCCGCGGCCCCGCTCCGCGCGCCGCCGCCGTTCCGGCTTTAGCCGCGTATTGCTTCGGCATTGGTTAACAGATAAAATGGGGGCATGAAGTGTCTGTTGATCCTGCTCTGCGGATTGTTATGGCTGAATTCCTGCGCAAAAACCGGGGTGTCTTCGGTGGGCCGGGAGGATATTTTCAGCCTTGATATAGGACGGCTGGAGGATCAGATCGATCTCTACAACCTGGAGGGGGACCGGAGTATGCGCAAGACCAGGATTGCCATGCGGGACGGTTTTTTCTATATTTCCGACGGCAACGGCGAAAAGATTACCCGTTTTACCTCCTACGGGGATCTGCTCTTCATGATCTACAACGAAGAGACCAACCCGCCGCCCCTGAACCTCAGAACCGGCGTGGAAGAAAACGGCATCGTTACCCGCTGGGCCTTCGCCTATCCTCTGCAGGAGCCGGGGGAGATTACCGTGGATTCCCGGAAGCATATCTATGTGGAGGACAGGCTTCCCTATGAACGGCACAGTTTTGACGTTGAGAACAAGGCCCTCCTGAACAGCATGGTCCTCCACTTTGACGAGGACGGCCATTTTCTTGAATACCTGGGCCAGGAGGGAATAGGGGGTTCCCCGTTTCCCCGGATCGAGGGGCTCTATACGTCGGTCCAGGATGAACTGGCGGTGATCTGCCGTTTTTCCCGGGGATGGAATATCTATTGGTTCGACGACAACGGGACCCTTTTGTTCCTTGTGCCCTTGAAGGATGAAGCCGTTCTCCTGCCTCCCGGCGACCGGCAGCTGATTCCCTCGGTTGACGCCATTACCGCCGCCCCGGACGAGCGGAAGCTCTACATAAAGGTTGATTATTTCCACGAAGTCCGGGACGAAGAGGGGGCGGTCATCGGAACTGAACCGGACAGCTCCTTTATCTGGATCATGGATGTCGAGAGCGGCTCTTACGGCAGGCCCATAGAGGTGCCCTTCTTTGAATATACCTTTATGGAAAACGAGCGCCGGATAACGGAAAATCTGCTCTACTCCATGCTGGGGGTTATTAAAAACGGCCGGGTTTTCCTTACCTTTCCGGTAAACGGCGGCTATTCGATTTTAGTGCTCTCCGCCGAATCAAAACGGCAGCGCCGGGGTTTTATCCAGGTGGGGGGGGACGAGCTTGAGTACAATGTCTTTGATCTTTCCGAGGACGGGATCCTTTCGGGGCTTCTGGCCTCGTACTGGCAGGTAAAACTGGCGTGGTGGCGGACCGATGAACTGATGGGGGGCATTAACCCGTGAGCGCCCAGGTCCGCCGGCTCGTCTCCGCCGCCGGGGCCCGGGAGCTTGACCGGGAAGCCTCCGCATCCTGGGGGCTTGATCCGTTCGCCCTGGTGGAAGCGGCGGGCAGGAATGCCGCCCGGGTCTTTGCCGGAGCCTGGCCCTTTACCGGCGGCCTCCGTGCCGGCGGCTTCCATGCCGGCGGCTTCCATGCCGGCGGCGTCCATGCCGGGGGAAACCTGCGGATTGCCGCCGCCGCCGGTTCCGGGAACAACGGCGCCGACGCCCTGGTAATGCTCCGGGCCTTGATTGTAAGCGGCTGGATCCCCGCGGAAAACGCCGCGGCGCTTGTCAACAAACTGCCCGCTCCGGGTGAGCGGAACCCCCGTTCCGAGGCGGTCCGTTCCCTCGAAGCCATGGGGGTTTCCGTCTCGGCCTGGAAAGCGGGGGGCCCGCCGGAGGGGGTGGACATTATCATTGACGGTATAGCCGGAACCGGCCTGGAGGGACCCCTCCGGGGAACGGCCCTGGAGATGGTGGAGGCCCTTAACGCCCTGGGGCGGTCCGCTTCTCCGTTCATCGTTTCCATCGACATACCTTCGGGAAATTTTGATTCCTGGACCCGGGACATGCCCATCCTCAAGGCGGATGCGGTCCTGGCCGTCGAGCCCCTGAAGGAGGCCCTCTACAAACCGGCGGCCCGGCCCTTTGCGGGGATAATTCTTCCCGTCGGGGAGATCTTTCCCCCCCGGCTTCTGGACAGCCGCCGGGGGCCCGAGCTGATTGAATGGGAACATATCCGGCGGACCCTGCCGCAGATCCGGGGCGACGCCTATAAGCATCAGCGGGGGCTGGTGGAGATCCGGGCCGGATCGGCGGGCAGCGCCGGCGCCGCCCGGATTGCCGCCCGGGGCGCCCAGGCCGCCGGAGCCGGTCTTGTACGGCTGGTGGCGGACGATTCCATCTATCCCATTTTGGCCGCCGGAGCCGGGGGAATCATGGTTGTCCCGGCGGGGACCGCCCAGCCCGGGGCCCCGGAACCGGATCCTGGCGGGTCCGCCGCTTCGGCCCCCTCTTTTCATCCCGACGCCATGCTCCTCGGCCCCGGCTGGGGAAAGACCCCCGACCGGCCCCTCATCCTGAGGAACGCGTTGATCCGGGAAGGGCAGGGGATGCCCCTGATTCTGGACGCCGACGCCATACCCCTGGCGAAGGATCTGGTCTTCCACGGCAATGCCATCCTCACGCCCCATCCGGGAGAATTCGCCGCCCTTACGGGCATTCCCAAGGAGGAGGCGCTGGCCCGGCCCGGCCCCGTCCTGGAAAGGGCGGCCAGGGAAAAACAGGCGGTAATACTCTTTAAGGGCCATGTAACCGTCATCGCCGGGCCGGAGGGCCGGCTGGGGTATCTGGACGGGATGGAGCCGGTATTGGCGACGGGGGGTTCCGGGGATCTGCTGGCGGGGCTGTGCGCGGCTCTGGCCGCCCGGGCGGTCAGGGCGGGATGCTTTGACCCCTATAACTGCGCCGCCGCCGCCGCCGCGCTGCTCCTCAAAGCGGCGGAATCTGCCGATATATTCCTAGACCCCCTGGAGCTGGCGGACCGGGTTGCCGCGGCGGCGGCTTCCGCCTGGCTTCCGCCCCGGTTCAGGCCCCGGGGTTTTGAAGGAAACGCCCATGGAGAACAGGGAATCGCCGAAACGTAAACCGGAACCCATAGAGGAGCCGGTCTTTTACTATTCCCGGGAACGGCGGCTTGCGCGGGCCTCCGCGGAACTGCGGGCCCTTAACAGCGAGTCCGGGCCTCCTCCCCGGGGGTTTTTCCGCGCCCTTACCGCCAATAAATCCCAAGCCACGGTCTTTATTTCGATTGTCATCATATCCGTGGTCATGGCCCTCACTTCCTTCTTTTATTCCTCCCGGGGCGAAGTCCTTCTGGGGGGGAACGCCCTTGCCGTTTCGGCCCTGCGCTATCAGGGGTCAACCATTCTGGTTATCAAAAAAGAATTGAAGGACGAAAGGAACCCCTATGCGGGGGCCGTGGACCTGGGGGTTTCTCCGGCGCTCTCCAAAGAGGAGCTGGCCGCGGGAACCGAAGCGCCGGTTTTTGCCCGGCGGATATTTTTTACCCTGGAAAAACATGAAGAGTACCGTGTCTCCGTCCCCTTTGAAGGGGAGGAATTGCTGCTCCTCTTCCAGGCTGAAGAAAAACGGATAACCCTCAGGATAAAGCCCGAATAGCGCCGTTGACCCGGCGGGGATAATGGAGTATCATAGAAAAAAGGTATGATGCAAATTTATTTCTTATCCATTTTTTTGAACGCCCTGGCCGGTTATGTGCTGATTATGGGCGGCGAGCAGGAAGAGGCGGATCCGGCAGCCCGGTTCCGTTTTTCCATCAACAATGACACCTTCCGCCTTATCCTGGGGGGCCTTGCCGTCATAACGGGCCTCTTAAAACTGCTCTCTCCGGTACGGGGGGACCTGCCCGTGGCGGGGGATCTTTTCCCCGCCCTCGCCGGCCTGGCGGCGGGACTGATCCTGGTTTTTGATTTTTACCGTTCCCGCTCGTCCCTGGTGCCGGAACCGCTGGAAAAGGCGGGGAATTTTCTGTCCCGGAGCAGAAAATGGATAGGTTACGCCGTCATAGCGGCGGCGGTCCTCCATTTTATGTTTTCCTCAGCGCCCCTCCTCTAAATGGCCGGATCCGTCGCAGGCATAGCCGTCAAGGACGGACGTTTCTTTATTGCCCAGCGTAAAGCCGGGGGCGATTTGGGCGGCAAGTGGGAATTCCCCGGGGGCAAGGTGGAACAGGGCGAATCCGACGAAGAGGCCCTGCGCCGGGAATACCTGGAGGAATTCGGCGTCCTCGTACAAACCGGCCCCTTCCTGGGGAGCGCTTCCTTTGAACATCACGGCAGGACCCATATTGTAAACGCCTACCGGGTCCGCCTTCCCGGCGGGGACCTTACCCTGCATGAACATATACGGTGGCGCTGGGCGGACCTGGAGGAGATTAAAACCCTCGACTTTGCCGGATCGGACCTTAAACTGCTGCCGGCCCTGCGTGAAGTCCGCGGTTAAACATTTTTTGCAGGTTCGAAGACTCGCCCTGAAGAGCGGGATATTCGCTCCGGCTTCGAATGAAGCGAATGCGTGTTACGTCCGCCTTTCCGGTATATATACGCAGTTCGTATAATCCCCCCATAATCGGTCCTTTCCCGGTAAGGCAAAACCCGCCCCTAGCCCCATCCCGCGTTAAACGTACTTCGTATATATCGCCGCCCGCCCGGCATATAGACGCAGTTCGCCTAATCGCCCCATAATCGGCCCTTTCCCGGTATATATACGCACTTCGTCTAATCCGCCAATCCCCGGAAGCAAAGCGAATGCATGTTACATCCGCCCGCCTGGCGTATATACGCAGTTCGTATATATCCCCACCCCCGGCGATATATATGTATTGCGTATATATCGCCGTCCCAGTACTTATAGGCGTACTTCGTATATATCGCCGCCCGCCCGGCATATAGACGCAGTTCGTATATATCGCCCCAGGCCGGCCTATATATGTACTTCGTATATATCCCCGCCCCATCCCGCAAATAAGCGTATTTCGTATATATTCCACCGCTCTTTACTTGACAAATCCCGCCGCGGGATCTACCCTGTTAACACGTAACGGCTCCAGCCTTTAAGGCGGAAAAAACCGTTGCCGCAGACCATAACGGAGGGTTCCCGGTAATATGCACGTAATTCCTTGTATAGTAATGAATTACCCCCCCCCCCCCCCACGTATAGCGTCGTTTTTGCCGGGTTCCCCGCAAAAGACACCATATATAGCGTATAGAACGCATCCCGCCTTAAAAGCTCAAGACACAGACTCAGAATCTTTAGACACAGACTCAAAATCTTTAGACACGGACCCAAAATCTTTAGACACAGACTCAAAATCTTTAGACACAGACTCAGAATCTTTAGACACAAACCCAAAATCTTTAGACACAGACTCAGAATCTTTAGACACAGACTCAGAATCTTTAGACACAGACTCAGAATCTTTAGACACAGACTCAGAATCTTTAGACACGGACCCGGAATCTATAGACACGGACCCAAAATCTTTAGATAAAACGCCCCGTTTGGAACCAGGAGGAGGTAAACGACCATGAACCAACGAAGCGACTGGATGCCCGGCCCCCGGACGGAGATCCTGGAGATGTGCCGGGCCTGGATCGAGTACATGACCGCGGCCCGGCGGACC
>JAISPH010000143.1 GCA_031275035.1 Treponema sp. | reverse complement strand
GCTTACAAAAATTTGGTATTAAACCAGACGCGGTACTATAAATTTCCTATCGAACGAGCCTCCCCGCAAATATGGCAACGCCTAGGGATACCCCGGAGCTCTGCTCCGGGGAGGCTCATTCCGGGCGGGCCGGCGGGCCAAAAGGGTTTAATTCCCCTTTCATTTGGTACTGTTAAGTTTAGCCCCTAGGGGAATTGAACCCCTCTTTTAAGATTGAGAATCTCATGTCCTAACCGATAGACGAAGGGGCCTCACACTGAAAAACCTGACGGTTTCTTCACGGAAACCAAATTGTTGCGTGAACCTTTTCAAAATCCGGCATTTTGAAAAAGCTTTATGTAGTTTCCCTTTTCCCCAGGGAGGATTCGAACCCCCACAAGCAGATCCAGAGTCTGCCGTGCTACCATTACACAACCGGGGAGCGGTCTTTAACGCTAGCATTTTTTAATAAATCTGTCAATTATTCGGAGTGATATTCAACCAGGGTACGAATGGGGATGGTTCCCAGGGCGGCCTTGTAGTGTAAAAAGGGAAGGCCCACTATGCCGAATATTTCGGGCACCTCCGCTCCGGCGGCGGTAATAAGCTCCCGGGCGGCATTAAGGGTTCCACCGGTGGCGATGAGATCATCCATAAGAAGGACCCGTTTGCCCTGGGGAACATCGTGGGGGTGAAGTTCAATTTCCGCGGAGGCGTACTCAAGCTGGTACTGTTTGGTCAGGGTTTTCCCCGGCAGTTTGCCCTTCTTCCTGATAAGAACCATGGGAATCTGGGCCCGCTCCGCAAAAGGGGCGGCAAAGAGGAAACCCCGGGCTTCTATGGCCGCTACGGCGTCGATGTGCTTGTCCCGGTAAATTTCAAGCATGGAATCAATGCAGTACCTGAAAGCCGCGGGAGTTACCAGAATCCCGGTAATATCATAAAAAAGTATCCCCTTTTTAGGAAAATCGGGAATTTTTCTTATATAATCATCCAGATTGAGTCCCATAATCTCCTAACCTTGTTTTATAACCCGGGCGACCCATTGGGTAAGCGCCGGGATTTCCAGGAGCGGTTCCGGGTTAAGGGCCAGTTCCGAATCATGTACCATGCGGGCCAGATATGCGGCGGCTTCTTTTGACCCGGGGGAAAAGATCCCGCAGGGACGGCCCGCCAGATTGATATGTTGCAGCAGTTCTTCCAGGTAAGCGAATGAAGCGGGCCGGGGAACTGCGCAGCCGAAAAAACAAATATCCGCCGGAAGCATATCGGTGCCGGCAAAACCGGAAGCGGCCCGAAGGGTTACTGTGAAACCAGTTAAAGCTGCCGCAATGCGCTCCGCCATCTCATGGACCGGTCCGGTTCCATCGGTAACAATAAGCGCCGTTTTCTTAGCCTTCACTTGTCCAGTGTAGTCCTCCATTGCCGTCTCTGTCAATAATAGCTGTCAGGGGCCGTCTTCGCCAGGCGGAATTTCGGAAATACCGGGCCAAATAAAGACAATGCGATAGTCCTTGAGGGCCTGAAGCCCCCGGAACAGGGCGCCGAACTGCTCTTCCAGAGAGGTCCGGGCCATGTCAAACACGGCGCCGTCTTCCCGGGCCTGTTCTTCTACTATCGCCTTTTGGCCGGCGGTAAAATCAATGTACTCCTGGAGTTTAATTTGATTAAAAATATTGAAGGTCTGATCGTAAACTTTGGTGGTTTCTTCATGGATCTGATGGGAAAGTATTTGTACCGGAGGCAGGGTAACCTGCACCGTATCGCCGGTTTGATCGACCCGGATATCCCCGCCGTCGATACCCAGTTTCAAGGTTCCATCGTAAACTACCAGGTATTTTTTGGCGGTGAGGGGTATATTCCAGCCCCGGATCGCAGCATGGCTCTCGCTTTCCGCAACCCTGGTGTACCGGTACACCAGACTGACATATTCGGAGACCGGAAGCGCCTCTTTTACCATGGTTCTGGCGGATTCTTCCTGTTTGGAGCTTATTCCAAAGGGAATCCCGCCGGGCGATACGCCGGCAACAACAAGCAAACCCGCGGCACAGAGAACAAGGCCGGTAACAGTAAGCGTTATTCCCAGGAAGAAGCCCTTCATACCTGTTGTTATAACCCCGTTTGGCCGGAGCCGCAAGCCTCCTGCCTCGTTTATCCGGGCCGGGGCAAAACGCTGACGGCGCCATCCCTGGCGCCTTTTCCTCCCCTTGGCCGGAGCGTTTTGCCCTTCAAGGCCAATTGCGCTTAACGGCAAAGGGAATACGTTCTATTTACTCACTAGCGGCAATTGGACTTGAACCAATGACCGAACGGATATGAGCCGTTTGCTCTACCAACTGAGCTATGCCGCCATAATCGCCGAAGGCGATAATACAATAACATTCCTTCCGGCACGCGGCCCGGAGGGACGCATACCGCCAAACGGCCGGATGGCGGTATTCCACCGGGCGCTGAAGAAGCGTACCAAAACCGGAGGGGATTTGTCAACTGCGCGCCATGAGACTGTCGGCGGCCGGCGGAAATATTACCCGGCAAGCTGGGCGCTTTTGCGAAGATACTTAGGGGCAAGCCCCGGAACTTACGCCCCGGGGCGGCTTCGTTTTTACATTTCCACAAACGCCTGTATCGAAAAATTATTCCACCAGCCGTTCTTGAACACAAAATAGTCGTCGTTAACATCAACCGGCGTTTTGGCGTCGTAACGCTCGATAAGGCCGTCTACCTTCCAACGGATCTCAAAGCGCACCGCCTTTGCGTCCGCGGGGATGTCGATGCCCTCAAAGGGAACAAAGAGGGCGCTTGCGGAAGTGTTCTTTGCCCTGTAGCAATGGAGTACCACCCAGTCCCTGCTCACAGGATAACCGTCGAAGAAATCCCCGGCAAAGTACTCTTCTTTCATGGTTCCGGTTCCGTTACTGTCGTCTGTGCCGTTGGTATTGAACATCTTATAGGTATCCCCGTAAAAAAAGATGCCCTGCAAGCCGCCAATCAACGGCGCGTCCACATACTCGTAAACCTCAAGAAAACGGGGGTACGCGTATATTTGATCGCCCGTAAACCCCCAAATATCGGCGTTACCATCGCTGTCTTCCCACGAAGCGTTTGCCGCCCAGTCGTCTTTATTCATACCGGCGGGCCAGGGAAACGTTACCTTTGAGGCGTAGTATTTCGTCTCCTCCTCGGAAATTTTTACCCGGAGATGCCCGTCTATATAGTTGAAAACTATCGCGTCATAAAAGCCGCTTTGAACATTGCCCAGCGTCAGCGTTACAGGATTGGCAAGGTCTACTACCTCCGGTTTGTATGAAGCGTTAAGCACATTCTCCTCTGTTGGGGGTTCTATCAGGTCCGCGCGAAGAGCGCCGCCGTCGCCCGCCAGCGTCAGCCCAATGATGGCCAGTTTGAGCTCTGTGGGGGTAATGGCGGAACCCACTTTATCGCCAAGTTCCCCGTAGGCATTCGTATAGAGTTCAAAGCCTTCTTCGCCGGTATCGCCCCAGGATCTGCTCGGGCCGCCGATCGACAGGCTCCGGGCCATCATGCTGCTGCCTGACGGGGAAGAAGGACCGGCGCTGCCGGAAAAAAGGAATTTGGCGGGAATCAGACCATCGCCGCCCCCTCCGCCGCCGCTGCAGGCGCTGAGGACGCCGGCGGCCAGGAGGGCAAAGGCGATAAGAGCGGCAAGGCCGGCCCGCAGGCGGACAGCCTTAAACCAGCGCCATCCCTGGCCGGACAACTTTTTCATAAAAATATTCATTGCACTCCTCCAGTTTTGCGGAAGCGGCGCGCCCTTGAAAGCGGCGCTTGCCCTGGAGCCGCAAAACTCCATACACTGAAACCGGCCCCCCTGTTCAAAGAGCCCCGGACAACGTCCGGCAGATTCTCCAATCCGTCTTTGACTCGGGGGCCGCTTAGGTCTACGCTCTCTTGTCCCTCCAATGGTCAGCCGCGCCGTCCCGCAATCCGGGGCGTCATGGAATAACCGCGCTCAGTACCGGCCCGAAGGGTCCCGCCTCGCCCTTGCTGTTTTCGTAGCGGAGGCAGAAGTACACCGTGTTGCCGCTTTCCCCGTCAAAGTCGAACCGCTCCTTCTTCCGCCGGGTAAACAGCGAATAGGGCAGGTCCCTGCCGCTTTTGGGCGTCCCGGTTATGCGGAACGGGAATTTCTCGCTGGCCGGCCCGGAAAGGCCGTAGTAGATCCGCACCCCGTAGTCGCTGCGGGGGTCCGGAACCGTACCCTTGACGGTCCGGATGTTCTGCAGCTCCACCAGGTGTATGCCGGGGAAGGTGATGTCCGCTTCGGCCTGGGCCTCGGGCCGGGCGATAGGCGAAGGCGGGTCCCGCTCTTTAAGCCCAAGGGCCGCCAAATCACCCTCCGTCAATGGAAAAAGTTTAAAATACCGGTCCTTAAAGAACCTCATTTTTTCCTTGAGGGCCTTGAAAGCCGCCTGGCACTCCACGGTAATGACATGGGTCCGTACCGCCTCGTCCATGGCTTTGCGCATCAAAGCCTGGGCCGCGTCGAAAAGCCCCAGAAGCTCGTTGTACTGATCCTGGGGCACCCCCCAGGCAGTCCGCCGGGCCGCGGTCATGTACTCGTTCCAGCTCCGGCACATCTCCAGAATCTCCGTCCGGGCGGACGGAAGCCAGTCCTTGCCTACTGTCATTGGTGTCTGCTCCTTTTTGGATTGGTTGTGGACAAATATCGATGGGGTTTTGCCCGTTTAAGGCAAACGGGGTTCCGTGCGGGTTAAACGGGGTTCCGTCCGGGTTAAAAGGGATCCCGTCTGCGTTACAAGGGATCCCGTTT
>JAISPH010000103.1 GCA_031275035.1 Treponema sp. | reverse complement strand
TCATTTCAAATTGTTCTTCATTGCGGTCGGCATGTGGAAAACAAAATTCATGTAATAGAGTTGTTTAGAAACTTCAGTTTCTGAACAACAACCGCTTAAAAACAACAAAAAACGTGGATGTCATTAAGAAATCCACGTTTTTTGGGAGACTTGTGAGATAACCAACCGGGTTATCGAACAAGTCCAATATTTTCTCAAAAAGTTTTTCGTTAGACACAAGTAATAAGTAGAATGACTAATTATTCATGGCTATGGCTATTATGGCGGGCTGATTGAATAATCGGGCCAAAAGCGCTCATTTTGGCGTATGAAAATTCATACGCTCTCTGTGTACGTTACGGTATAATTGCGTAAAAAATCAAATACGTTAAAATTATAGTTTTAACTCCATGTTTAATACTGTATAAGTCGAGATTAATCGTTTTCCTGTTAAACTCTCATAAAATAACCCTTCCCTTTTTATGTCCCTGCCCAAAGTAAACAAGGCCGTTTTTAAATGATATTCCCCTTCTTCTAAAGCTACTTCTTTTTCATATATTTTTGAAATTGATTCATTATTGGAAAAATATATTGAACTGGTTTTATTGACCACATGGCAGCGGCTGTTCTCTTTAGATCCAATTCATTACCATGGCATTTTATCAAGATACTTATAATTTAACAGTTTGTTTTTGACACTATAAAGCGTATTTTTAAATATTCTTAATAAATAATCAGCCCTTCCCAATTCCCACTTTGTATGTATTTTAAATTTACCATTTTCATCCATTCCCTCTTCAACTAATTCGTCAATAATTTCAAGGTTATCCCCAAAAAATCTTCCATCACGCAGGCTGGCAATCAAATCATCTATTGCCGGATCTCCGGTAAACGTATCCGTCAATTTTATTCTGGAGATAATGTATCCTGCTTCGTTTGACTGAAATATACATTCACCGGAAAAGGTATATGTGATATTGTCATTTTCAATAGTCCTGTCTATTTTGATTAGTTTCAATCGATCTTGTGATTTTGTTTCAGATAATTTTTCAACAAATCTATTCACATAATTCTCATCATTATATACCTGCATATAATAATATAATACCGCATATTTTTTATTTTCGGCGGTAATATCATTTTCATTTATTTCTTGTGCATATAATACCGGCGATACGGAAAAAACATAAATAATGAAGATACCCAGGAGCAAGCTTGCTTGCCGGTATCTTCGTTCTGCAAGGTATAGATTGTATGCGGGATCCAATGCCTTTGATCCAAAAGCGGAGACCGCGGCCAAAACCGCCCCAAGGCTCCACCGCGCAAGCGGGCTCTTGGGTATTACCCCACGGACGGAATCATGCTGCATAAGGCGGATTGTATCAGGAAATCTGCGTTTTGGGGAGACTTGCGCCGGATTTTAGTCCGAAAGAACCAGCCGGGTTCTCAAACAAGTCTATTTTAGTTTACATTAAGGCGAAGGAGTCAAAGATGAAAACAACGCTGAAAATAGAAGGTATGAGTTGCGATCACTGTGTCAAGCATGTAAAAGAAGCCCTGGAAGCTGTCGAGGGGGTTCAATCCGCTAGGGTAAGCCTTAAAGATAATTCCGCCGAGGTGGATCACGGGGACGGGGTTAAACTAGGCGCCCTGAAGGCTGCGGTAATCGAAGCGGGCTACGAGACGGCATAAGCGTCCGCCTGTAATACCGGCGCTGTTATGGTCCCCTTGCAGATTGGGAATGGCCCTTTTATAGTAAACCAGAACAAAATAAGCCTCCACACGGTAAGCTGCGTAGTATGGGTACTAAACCGGACTTCCGAATATATGGAGGACAGCCATAAAAAAGCCGTTCTTTTGCTGTGGGGATTGTTCCTAGCCGCAGGACTTTGGGCCGATCCCGTGGAGGGTTGCTGGCTCAGTATCGATGAAAAGACCGGACTGGATACCACGGGCTGACTGATATACCGGGAAGGGGGTCGGCTCTACGGTAAAATCCTCTTTGTTACCGCCTATCCCCAGGACGTAAAAGCCGAAAGGCGCAGACGATTACCGGGGCTTTCCCTGCCGGGAAGGGTCTCGCAGATGCCGGTGGCGGGAACCACCTGGATTTTCGGCCTCTCCCTGCACCGGTCCGGGGAATGGCGGGAAATATCATCAACCCCGAAGACGGCAGCATGTACGGTTCACCGTCCGCGGACGCCACAAGGAAGAGGTTCTGGAAGTGCGGGGCGCCATAGGCCCTCTGGGCCGCAGTCAGTACTGGCGGCGGCTTACCCGGGAATGGCTTCGGGAGCGGGGATACTAAAAAAGGGGCGCAAACAAATTGGGCCGCCGAATCTTGTTTGCGCCGGCGAATTGCCGCCGGCGGCCTGTACCGGTAGATCGCCGCCGCCGCCGTTTCCCCGCCTGTTTAAGCGCCGGGCAATACATCCCGCCCGGCAAAATTCCTTACCAGCACCTCCCGTACCGCCCCCCTCCCGGCGGCGTCGGAATTAATGGCCCGGCGGGCGTCCAGCCCGGTAATCTCGAAGTCCCGGTAAAGCTCCCTGATAAGAGGGGTGTCGGAGTTGCTTAACAGGCAGAAGACCCCCCGCCGGGTCAGTTCCGCAAAGGTATCCCTCAGCCGTCGCTGTTCCCCTTCGTCAAAACCCGGAGCCTGATAACCGGTAAAGCCGGATCTGTCCCGGCTGTGGTAGGGCGGATCAAAGTAGACAAAGTCCTTTTCGACGGTGGTCTTTACCGCACCGGCAAAATCGCCGTTCAGTATACATATCCTGTTTGACGCCAGGTAGCGGTGAACGGCCCGCAGATTCGCTTCGTCATAGACGGGCGCCGTCCCGTAACGGCCGCAGGGAACATTAAATTCCCCCCGGCGGTTAACCCGGTAAAGGCCGTTGTAGCAGGTCCTGTTAAGGTAGAGGAGGCGGGCGGCCCGCTCGACCTCTCCCATATTTGCATAGAGGTCCTTATCCCGGTCCTGGTTTCTGATGTAATAGTAGTAGTCCCGGCTGTTTTGGGTTCTGTGTTTTTCCAAAAGCTCAAGCAGTTCGTCTATGCTGCGCTGAATAACCCGGTAAACGGCGGCAAGATCCCCGATACAATCGTTGATCACCGCCCGGTCCGGCTGCAGATCAAAAAACGCCGCCCCGCCGCCAATAAAGGGCTCGTAATAGGTATAACCGGTTCTGCCCGGCGGGAAAAAGCGCCGCATTTTCTCCAGAAGCTGCCGTTTTCCCCCGGCCCATTTAAGAAAAGGTCTGCCCCCGGACGAAGAAACCCCTGCCGCCGTCATTCCGGGGCCGCGCCCCGGCCGGTCCTCCTCCCGAGATACTTCCGCACAAAACCGCAGGGCCGGTAAGTCATCTTTGCCTGGCGAAGGCCTTCGTCCCCCAGATCCTGTTCCCGGTTGATGTGGACATAGTGGCGGGGCAGGGACGCGGCAAAGGCCTGATTCATAAATTGGTAGATCCCCTTGTAGGCATCGATGGCCTTTTCAAAATGGATGGCAAACATCCTTCCCCTGGTCAGCCGCTCCCCCAGGCACCAGCCCGCGGGCCTGCCGTCCACATAGTACATGGCGCCCCGCATTTTCAGATCCTCAAAAATATCCAGAGCCTCCCGGGCGGCGGCGTAATCCCCCTCGGACCCCTTGTCAAGCTTCCAGCGGTCCAGCACTTCCACCGCCTGGGGCACAAGCTTTGCCGTAAGGGGACGTTCCTCATAGGTATAGGAATTGATGAAGGCGTTTACCAGATTCCGTTTTTTATGAAATTTTTTCCCCGACAGTTCGGCAAGATCGGTCCTTAAAAAAAGGTAATCAAAATTATCCCGGTCCTCGGTAAACTCGATGCCCTGCTGTTCCAGCATCGGCCGCCGGGGATTAAGCACCGAATCGGAGACTCCCTTCCAGTAATCGTGGGTGTCAAAAAGGGCGGAAAGGGTTTCCCTGTCCGGGGCAGCGCAGGGGGTTGCAAAAAATTTTTTCCCCCTTAGTTCCCCGGAAATGATAAAGGTAGGCGGATCGTTTTTGGAGCCGGGGAACCAGGAGACCTTGTACTGATAGCGGCTGCGGAACAGGTAAAGATTGGCGAAGGTATACTCTGAAACGCCGTCGGGGGTCATGGAAAGCACCGGATGCATAGCCTCTTTCAAAGCCAGGGACATAGGAACAAAGGAAGGAAAACAGGGAATGTCCATATAGCGAATAATAATAAACTGTTTCCTGTCAGTAAAGGGCGCCTCTGGAAACCCCGGTTGGGTTCCCTAAAGAGGACTTTTTGTCCGGTCTTTACCAATACAGCCCCCTTGTTTATCATAAATACGCCTATGGAAATTGACGACGCCCGGATTGAAGAACTGATAGTCCCCCGCTTTTTACAGTATGTCCGCTGCTGGACCACCAGCGACCGCCATGTGGAAGAGACCCCCTCCACCCCGGGCCAGTGGGTTTTGGCCAGGGCCCTGGCGGAGGAACTTCGGGGCCTGGGTCTTGAGGATGTGGAGCTAACCGGACACTGCTATGTGATCGCCCGGATTCCCCCAAGCCCCGGCCGGGAGCAGTTGCCGGCGGTGGGTTTTCTGGCCCATATAGACACCGCAGGCGACGTATCCGGCCGGGATGTAAAGCCCCGGCTGGTTAAAAACTACGACGGCAAAAGGATAGATCTCCTTGACGGCTATGCCCTGGACCCGGAAACCGATGCGGACCTTGCCGCCTGCCGGGGACGGGACTTGATCCATGCCGATGGAACAACCCTCCTTGGGGCGGACGATAAGGCGGGGATTGCCGAAATCATGGGGGCCGCCGCCTGGATTCTTGACCATCCCGAGGTACAGCACGGCCCGGTGGAGATTATCTTTTCCCCCGACGAGGAAACCGGCAAGGGGCTCCCCGGTTTTCCCCTGGAACGGCTCCGTTCAGAAGCCTGCTATACCCTGGACGGCGGTCCCCTGGGGGAGCTGGAAATTGAATGTTTCAACGCATACAGCGCGGATGTCCATTTTCAGGGCCGGGCGATCCATGTCGGCCATGCCCGGGGGATTCTGGCCAACGCCTGCCTTATGGCCGCCGCCTTTGCCGCCATGCTTCCCCGCTCGGAAAGCCCCGAAGCCACCGACGGATACTACGGCTATTACTGCCCCATGGAGATCCGCGGCGATCTGGAACAGGCGGATCTGGAAATAATCATCCGGGACTTTGAGGAGGAGGGAATCAAACGCCGGGCCGCCGCGCTGGAAACTTTTGCCCGGACCGTGGAAGCCCAGTTTCCCGGCGGCAAGGTAACCCTGAACATCAAGCCCCAGTATTACAATATGAAAGAAAAGATCCGCGCCCGGCCGGCGGTACTGGAGACGCTGGAACGGGCCGCCGCCAATCTGAAGATTGAATACCGCCTTAAACCCATCCGGGGCGGTACCGACGGTTCCAGGCTTACCGAACTGGGCATCCCGACCCCCAATATCTTTACCGGCGGCCGGAACTTTCACAGTCGCGCCGAGTGGATTCCCGTTTCCGACATGATCGCCGCCTGCAAACTGACGATAGAACTTATCCGTCTCTGGGGCGAAGACCGGACCGGATGATCCGGCTTTCCGGCGGCGTTTTTCTTGACAGCCCATTAAAGGCGCAGGTATACTGGCACAATGGAAACCCTGACCACCGCCTTTCGTGATATTATCAAAGAAGCAGTTGTCCGTTCCAGGGCGGTTACCAGGATAACCGAAGACAATGTGTATCAGCAGGGAAACACGGAGATCCGCCCCCTGCTGGACAAAATGGTAGAGGCCCTGGTTCTCCCCGGTTCGGGGATAAGCGGCATGGAGAATCTCCGGGATCTCTATCAAAAAAGCCGGGAAGGCCGTTCCTGCCTGCTCCTTTTGGAACACTACAGCAACATGGACCTCTCCCTTTTTGATTATCTGGTCCGCCGGGAAGAGGGGGGGGAGCCCATTGCCGATTCCCTGGTAGCCATCGCGGGGATGAAGCTGACCGAAGACAATCCCGTGGTGGCGGCCTTTGCCAGCGCCTATACCCGGCTGGTCATTTATCCCAGCCGTTCCCTCCAGGGGCTGGACCCCGAAAAGGATCGGGACGAACTGCTCCGCAGCGCTTCCATCAACCGGGCCGTTACCAAGGCCCTTATCAGAATCAAAGAGAAGGGCAGGATAATCCTGGTCTTTCCCTCGGGAACCCGTTACCGCCCCTGGGACCCGGGTACCAAACAGGGCGTCCGGGAGATTGATTCCTACATCCGCATTTTTGATTATATGTGCCCCGTGGCGGTTAACGGCGAAGTGCTCCATGTCCGTCAGGGCGACATGATGGAAGACTCGGTCAGCCCCGATCTGATCCGCCTTACCATAGGGCCCGTCCTGTCCTGTACGGACTTTAGAAACAAGGCCCGTGAAGCCGCCGGGGCCGCCGGGGTAGCGGACAAGAAACAGGCGACCGTCAACGCCGTTATGGAATTCCTCGAGGGAATGCACACCGCCGCCGAAGCCGAACGGCAGCGGCTTCTTAAAACGCAAACATCGACGCCGCCGGGCGTAACAGCGCCCCTTTAATCCTGCCTCCCGGCAAACGACCCGGAAGGGCGTATAACGCCGGGCGCAACAGCGCCCATAAATCCATTCCTCCCGAAATAAAGCGAATGCGTGTTACATCCGCCTACCCGGCGTATAAGCGCAATACGTCTAACCGGTCTTTCCCTGGTATATAGACACAGTTC
>JAISPH010000239.1 GCA_031275035.1 Treponema sp. | reverse complement strand
GCTTACAAAAATTTGGTATTAAACCAGACGCGGTACTATAAATTTCCTATCGAACGAGCCTCCCCGCAAATATGGCAACGCCTAGGGATACCCCGGAGCTCTGCTCCGGGGAGGCTCATCCTGGGTCTGCCGGTTTCCTGTTCCGGGCGGAAAATTCCGTCCGCCGGAGCCGTAACGGTAATCGCCGCCGGAAGCGTGTCTCTTTCCGTTTCGGCCTTTACCGTCTTTTTGGGGGAAAACAGGGCCGCGCTTCGAACGGCGTTTAAGGAGACGCTGAATTGACTTGTGTCGGACGAAAGTCCGCGATAACCAACCGGGTTATCGAACAAGTCCAGTGTCTTCTTAAAGACAGGCATCCCGGTTAACCTATTACGATAAAAAGGGGCTGCCCTTTCGGAACAGCCCCATCACCTCTTTTTAGACCAAAGCCTAAAGCTTGAACAGCAATTCTTCATACCCCGGATAGGGCCAAGCTTCCTTGGCAGTCAGTTTTTCCAGGGCGTCTCCCCGGATTCGGACATTGTCCATGGCGGGCCGGACCTTTTCAAAATAGGTTTTTGCCTGGGCAAAGGCATCCTCGGTTCCCTGGGCTTCGGAAAGGACGGTTTCCAGTTTTGCGGTTTCGTCGTACAATTCCGAGGCAAGCTCGGCGATGCGCTTGGCCCGCTTTTCCTGGGGAACGCTGACGGCGCCGATGGCGGCCAGGGAAGCGGCGTCCCGGGCCAGATCCGCCGCAAAGCCGGTTACCGCGGGAAAGATCGCCCGGCGGGCCATTTCGATGGTAACCCCCGCTTCAATGTTTATCTGTTTGGAGTATTTCTCCAGGTAGATATGATAACGGCTTTCCATCTCCTCTTTAGTCAGGATCTTGTGGGCCTCAAAAAGGGAGATTATTTCGCTGCGGGTCAATACCGACAAAGCGTCCACGGCGTTCCGTACATTGGGCAGACCCCGGCGTTCCGCCTCCCGGACCCATTCATCGGCATAATTATTTCCATTAAATACGACCCTCCGGTGCCTGCTGTAGGATTCCTTGATGATGGACTGGATGGCGTCGTTTTTATTGGAAGCCTTTTCCAACTTGTCCGCAAATTCGGAGAGTACCTGGGCCACCGCTGCGTTCAGGTAGGTGTTGGGGGTTGCGATGGACTGGGAGGAACCGACCATGCGGAATTCAAACTTATTCCCCGTAAAGGCAAAGGGGCTGGTCCGGTTCCGGTCGGAGACATCCTTGGGCAGCGCAGGAAGGCTGGTAACTCCAAGCTGGATCTTCTCTCCCGAGGCGGATTTTCCGCCGGATTTGCCTTCGGCGATATTGTCAAGAATTTCCGTCAAGGGACCGCCGAAGAAAACGGATACAATTGCCGGAGGAGCTTCATTGGCTCCCAGCCGGTGGTCATTGGCGCTGGTCGCTACGGAAGAACGGATCAGCAGGGCATAGCGGTCCACCGCTTCCACCACCGCAGCGGCAAAAAGGAGGAACCGGGCGTTGGATTCAGGGTTCTCGCCGGGGTCGAAGAGGTTGATTCCATCGTCGGTTCCCATGGACCAGTTGTTGTGTTTTCCGTTGCCGTTTACCCCCGCATAAGGTTTTTCGTGGAGCAGGCCCTCCATGCCGTGGCGCCGGGCTACGCTGCGGATGGTCTCCATCACCAGTTGATTGGCGTCTACCGCGGCGGTAGCGTTGGCGTAGACCGGGGCAATTTCAAACTGGTTGGGGGCCACCTCGTTGTGCTGGGTCTTGGCGGGAATCCCCACCTTCCACAGCTCATAGTTCAGCTCCCGCATAAAGTCGGCGACCCGTTCCTTGATGGCGCCGAAGTAGTGATCCTCCATCTCCTGGCCTTTGGCGGGAAGGGCGCCGAATACGGTCCGGCCCGTGAGCATCAGATCGGGCCGCTGATCATAGAAGGCCTTATCCACCAGAAAGTATTCCTGTTCGGGACCCACCGTGGTAAAGACCCGCTTGGTGGTAGTGTTCCCCAGGGCCCGGAGCACCCGGACCGCCTGTTTGGAGAGGGCGTCGATAGATTTCAGCAGGGGCACCTTTTTGTCCAGGGCCTGACCGTAGTAGCTGATAAACGCCGTGGGAATACAGAGGGTGGTTCCGGTCCGGTCCTGCTTGAGGAAGGCGGGGCTGGTTACATCCCAAGCGGTATAACCCCGGGCTTCAAAGGTAGCCCGCAGCCCCCCCGAGGGGAAACTCGACGCATCGGGTTCACCCTTGATCAGTTCCTTCCCGGAAAATTCCATCAATATTTTGCCTTCCCCGGTGGGGGCAATAAAGGAATCGTGCTTTTCCGCAGTCAGCCCCGTAAGCGGTTGAAAGAGATGAGTATAGTGGGAAGCCCCCTTGGCAATGGCCCATTCCCGCATGGAGGCGGCCACCACTTCGGCAACTTCCAAAGTTAGTTCCTTTTCGCCGTTCTGAACCGCCACAATTTCCTTATAAATATTTTTGGGCAGCCTCTCCCGCATTACGGCGTTGGAAAAACAATTCGAACCGTAGATCTCGGCCACGGGTGTTTTGGTAAAGTCCAGCCCGCCGCAATCGTCAGAACAACAATAACTCATATAATCCTCCGTATAATCAGAATGCTTTGCTGTATATACAGCATGGACTGTGCCAAGCAGGCGCTTTATAGAAGAATTTATATGATCGCTAAGTCTATATATTATAAGGAATTAACGCTTTATATTTTTTCCAAAAACGATGAAAGAGTTGGAAATCCGTTATTCTTCCTTAAAGGCAAACAAAAATGTAGGAATTTATTTCTTTACTACGGTAATGTAGGAAATGTACCAGGACGCTACTTTCCCGGTTTGGACCCTATGAGGGTGAAGGACAGACCGCACTGGTACCGCTCTCCGCTTTCGGGGTTGACCGCCTTCTCTGAGGCATAGTAACCGACCGATCCGGTGGAAAAATCCTTCGCCTGGGCGTAAATGGTATTCCAGATCCTGCCGCCGCTGTCTTTGATGATAATTTCAAGAAATTTCGGGGCCTGGGGGTCTCGTTTTGCAGGTTCCATTGGACAAGCTCCTTACCGTCATTCTTAAAACAATTCTACCATAAAGAACAACGAAATGCCAGATATGGCGGCTTCGGCTGTCCCGGCTGCACATTCGGAGCATATTATGATGTTTTACTTTAATGGGTTTAACGGAAACCTAAGTTTCCGTTAAACAGAGTTCCGTTTTAAAAATTTTCAAAAAAACCTTGATCTTTTTTCCCGGAATTTGTATATTATAGTTGAATAGACAATCAATTGTTCAATCATTGTTCGGAGGATACTATGGGCGAATATGAGCCGGATTTCGATCGCTGTGACTGTACTACTATCCACGAAGAGGTAGTGGCGGAGGTACGGAAACAGATGCCCGATGAGGAACAGCTGATGGTACTGGCGGACCTCTTCAAAATGTTCGGGGATTCTACCCGGGTCAAGATTCTCTCCGCCCTGCTGAACTCGGAAATGTGCGTTTGTGATATTGCGGTCCTCCTGGGAATGACCAAATCCGCCATCTCCCATCAGCTTCGGGCCCTGCGGCAGACCAAACTGGTCAAATACCGGAGGGATGGAAAGGTGGTCTACTATTCCCTGGACGACGAACACGTTAAAACTATTTTTGCTCAGGGGCTTCTCCATGTCAGCGAATAGAAACAAACTGGGCCGGCAGGTTATGTGCCTCTCCGGCCTCTGCTGTCCGGTATGTGCAGGCAAAATTGAAGAACGGGTGCGGCTTATCGACGGGGTTACCGCGGCGATCCTCGACTTTGTATCCCGGAAAATAACCATTGAAGTTGCGGATAAGGCTGCAATACCGGGAGTTACCAAAGAGGTCTCCCGGATTGTACGGGATATTGAACCGGGGATCAGCGTTTCTTCCGGGGGAAAGGAAGAAACGGCTCCCCCGCGGATTCCCCTCCGCCGGGGATTACAGGGGCTGGGGGCGGTCCTCTTCATTTTTGGTATGGCGGCCCATGCCGGCGGGGCGCCGTGGTTCGGCCCCCTGTCTCTGGGGGTTTTCCTTGCCGCCTACCTCCTGACAGGCTGGGATGTACTTTTCTCCGCAGCAAGAAACATAGGCCGGGGCCGGATCTTTGACGAGAATTCCCTGATGAGCGCCGCCACCATCGGCGCCTTTGCCATCGGCCAATATCCCGAAGGGGCGGCGGTGATGATCTTTTATCAGATTGGAGAATTCTTCCAGGAGCTGGCGGTCCGACGTTCCCGCTCTTCCATATCCGCCCTGATGGATATACGGCCGGATTTTGCGCATCTCAAAACCGCCGGGGGCCTCCGGCGGGTCAGCCCCAAAGAGGTAAAGCCGGGGGACCGTATCGTAGTTAAGCCGGGAGAAAAGGTTCCCCTGGACGGTATCGTGCTTGAAGGAACCTCCGCCCTGGATACTTCGGCCCTTACCGGAGAAGCTCTGCCCAGGGATGCGGGGCCGGGGGACGGGATCCTCTCGGGATCGATAAATAAAAGCGGCCTTCTGGTAATCGAAGTAACCAGGGAGTTTGGGGAATCCACGGTGTCGAAGATTCTGGAACTGGTGGAAAACGCGGGAAGCAGAAAATCGCCGGTAGAAAATTTTATTACCCGTTTTGCCCGGTACTATACGCCGCTGGTGGTATTCTCCGCCCTGGCTCTGGCGGTCATTCCGCCCCTCTTCGTGGCCGGCGCTTCCTGGACCCAGTGGATCAACCGGGGCCTGGTTTTTCTGGTGGTATCCTGTCCCTGCGCCTTGGTAATCTCCATCCCTTTGAGCTTTTTCGGCGGTATCGGGGCGGCTTCAAAACGGGGTATCCTGGTAAAGGGAAGCAATTACCTTGAGGCCCTGACCAGGGCGGAGACCGTGGTTTTTGACAAAACCGGAACCTTGACCAGGGGGATCTTCAAAGTTTCCCGGATTCTTCCCGATCCCGCATGGGCGGCGGCCCTTCCCCCGGAGACCCGTCCCGGGGACGAACTCCTCCGCCTTGCAGCCTGTGCGGAAGGCCACTCCAACCATCCCATAGCGCTTTCCATACAAGAAGCCTGGTCTTCGCTGAGGACGGAGGGAGCGCCGCCGGAAGTTCCCGCTGAAGATACGGCCGGAGGAGAGGAAATAGCCGGAGAGGGAATCCGGGTCCGTATCGGCGGAAAGGCGGTGCTGGCGGGGAACGCCAGACTTCTTGCCCGGGAAGGAATCGGCTTTGAGGCGCCTGAGCTGCCGGGTACTGCGGTACACCTGGCGGTGGAAGGGGTCTACGCCGGCTCTCTGATTATCGCCGATGAATTAAAAAAGGACAGCGCCGCCGCGGTGGGAGAACTGCGGGAGCTGGGGATACGGAATATCGCCATCCTCACCGGCGACAGCAGCCTGACGGGGAACGCCATAGGGCGGGAACTGGGGGTTGACCGGGTTTATGCGGAACTGCTTCCCCAGGAAAAAGTCGCCGCCCTTGAGGCGCTGGACCAGGAGAAGAGCGCCGGGGGAAAACTGATCTTTGTGGGAGACGGCATCAACGACGCCCCGGTGCTCGCCCGTAGCGATGTGGGAATCGCCATGGGCGGCCTCGGTTCCGATGCGGCGATTGAAGCCGCCGATGTGGTGATTATGACCGATGAACCTTCAAAGGCGGCGGAGGCTGTCAGAATAGCCCGGCGGACCCGGATCATCGTCTGGCAGAATATTATCTTTGCCCTGGGGGTTAAAGCGGTCATTCTGGTTCTGGGCGCCCTGGGAATCGCCACCATGTGGGCCGCGGTATTCGGCGACGTGGGGGTTACCCTTATCGCCGTATTTAACGCCATGCGCAGTCTTTGGTTCCCGAAGACCAGCGGCATAAACGGCGGGGCAGGCGGGACCTATACGGTCCCGCCTGCCCCGTCCAGGTAAGACGTGCTTTTTGGATTACCCTATGGCGGTAGATCCGGTCTCGCCGGTCCTAATCCTGATGGTTTCCTCGATGGGAAGTACAAAGATCTTCCCGTCGCCGATTTCGCCGCTCCGGGCTCCCCGGATGATGGCGTCAATAGTGGGTTTTACAAAATTGTCGTTTACCGCAATTTCGATACGTACCTTTTTAAGGAGGTTGACCTCAATTTCAACGCCCCGGTATTGTTCGGTATAGCCCTTCTGCTGGCCGCAGCCCATGGCGTTGGTTACCGACATTTTGTAAACCTCAGCCTTGTATAATTCCTGCTTAACCTCGTTCAGCACATGGGGCTGTATATACGCAATAATCAGTTTCATCATTACACTCCTTTGGCCTTACATATTGCTGAAGATCTGGAAGCCCGCGTAGGCTTCAGCCTTATGTTCGGAAAGATCAAGACCCATGGCCTCCTCCTTGGGACTCACCCGAAGGCCCGTTATCGCCTTGATGACCAGGAACAGAATAAGGCTGGTAAGAGCCGCCCAGGCGCCTACCGTGACGACACCCAACAACTGGACCCCCAGCTGGGCAAAGCCGCCGCCGTGAAGCAGGCCAACCGCGGCGCCTTCCACATTACCCCAGATGCCGACCGCCAGGGTTCCCCAGATGCCGCAGGTCAGGTGTACCGAAGAGGCCCCCACCGGATCGTCAACCTTGAGAACCTTGTCGATAAATTCAACCGAAAGAACCACCAGCACGCCGCCGATAAGGCCGA
>JAISPH010000169.1 GCA_031275035.1 Treponema sp. | reverse complement strand
CCCCCCCCCCCCCCCCCCCCCATGAGAGTCTTGCTGAAACCGTAGTTTTTACCATTTCCAATTCAGGCCGGAATGTTCCCTTACAGGAATATTCCGGTTTTTTTATTTTTCCACAACGTTCATTACAGGGGTATCTCTGTAAAAATATTTTCGAAGGAGAATGATATGAAGATGAAGACAAGGAATACGTTTTTTCTGTTTCTTTTGGCGGCGGCGCTGGTCTTGATGGCCTGCCCGAACCCGGCGGGGGAAGACGACAATAGTAACGGCAAGGGGGATGGAAACGGGAGCGGTAATGGCATTGATTACGCGAACTACCTCACGAATTACTCCATTAAGGTTAAAAACGATGCCAATGAGAAACTGGTAGCCTTTAAGGGAGCCCCCAGCGCGTCAAGCCTGATAAGCGGGGTACCCATAGGCGGCGGGGAGCATGGACTGAAAAAAGATTCCACCCTTTTTGCGACTACCGGAGATTTTGTGCTCTTTCTGGTTACCGAAGCGGATTATCTTGCAAACAAAAACAACCTTTCCGCGCTGACCAATAAGCCCTTTACCAGGATTTACGCATTTTATAACACAAATGCCGAAAACAAACTGGTTTACACGATCAGCGCCTTTTTGGGAGGCAACAAGAAAATTACCCTTCAAAACAGTACGTCCTATAACATAGAGCTGCGCAGGGACGGCATACAGGGCGACCTGATAGGTTATGCGGGGCAGGGATCATATAACACCACGTTTAACGTGGAGAGCGGTACCTATATGATATTCCCGGTATTTAGAAGATTTAACCAGAGCCGGGGAGAGATTATCACGGTATACCCCAAGTATCAGGGCGGTAACCTGGATGGAAAAGCAAAGTTTGAATATTTTTCCCTGGATGATTCCCTGGAGGAGGCAACCCTTAATGCCAGTAATTATTTGGGGAACGATATAGTGTTAAAAACCGGCAGCGCGTATCTGGTTATACAAAACAACCACAGTACCGGTATGACCCTTTACGATGGATTAAGAACAGTCCAGACTTCAACCGGCGGTGAAGCCATAAACCCAAGCAACTCTTTGACCTTCCAGATAGATATGGCAAAGAAGCCTGGTTCCAACGATGAGTATCTCGATACGGCTACCAAGGCCCAGTTCAAAATCGGGACCCCGGCTTATCAGGAGCCGGTTCCGACGTTTGAATTTGAAAGTGATAAAATTTATCGTATCAATGTCAGCGGCGCTAATCCGGGTGATATAAACATATCAACCATAGAAGAGATAGGGACCATGACATTTGAATAATGACAAAACCGGTGGGGCGAAACATGCCCCGCCGGTTTGTTCACTACGTGAAAGGAGAATTATTATGCCTGCCGTCTATAAGCAGCACTATTTTTTTATCATTTTGGTATTATTTCTCGTGGCTTGTGAAATGCCCTCCGACGATAGTTCCGGCAATCAGCAGCAGCCGGATACACCGGGTTCGGATAACAAGACATATCTAAAGATAGTAAACAACACCGGTTATGCGGTTAACGTATATATCAACGATCCTCCGATATATCAGAATGTACCGGATACCATAAGGCAGATTCCGGCGCAGGGTTCCAATCAGTGGGAATTACAGCCCACCTCCGCCGATAAAAATGGCGAAACCCTGTATTTTGAATACCTGATACCCTTCGGAAATGTGACTGTCCCCTATTATGCCAACAATACCGCCAACGTAAAAATCAAAAAGCTGGAGGCGGGCCAGGTAAACACCCAGGAAGTACCGCCTCTGGTTGATGTCTCGACAAATTCAATTTTTGTGTTGATACGCAACGATTCCAGTGATTCTATTTGGATGGAACAGGGAATTTATATAAAAAAACCCTACGGTTCCACCGGGAACGAAATCCCCGGCGGCAGCGGCGCTGTTTTTGTTTTTGATCAAAACGTTACTTCCCTTAGTAATATTACCATCGGGGATCTTACAAGAAAGAATTTTCCCGCTACGCCCTTACAGCCGGGACGGGTATACAGTTTTATATATACGAGCCAGGCTAATCCCAGCCTGTATCTGGTTGAACACTTTAACCCCAACACGGCAAAAAACATCTGGACTATCCCTACTACCAGGGAAACGGGAATTTATTTTTCTATGGGCCTGCTTGCTCCCCGCGCCAATATAAACGATGGTTACATTGTAACCGGCAGGTCAAACTATTCTCTTGCTATGATAACCCAGCCGACGGTTGGTTCTGTCTCTTATCTTGGGATGCTTGCGCCCGATGGTTCCCTCAGCGTTGAGAAAAAAATAACCCTCAACAATGCTCCCGCGTCCCTTAATATCCGGGGCTTTATTGAAAATTCGGGAGGACTGGTATTTTCCGGGCAGGCGTATGATGAAGATGCCGACGGTTTTCCCTTCATCCTGAATACCGATTTGAACGGGGTACCCAGCGTGTTTTACGCTGACTTTATTAATGATATAGACCCGGAAACGCAGGCGCTTTATGGAGATTGTGTTGTAAAGAATAATACCGGGTATGCCCTTGGAGCGGAACTCTTTGATTATAACCGGAATATGTCCCAAATTTATATAGCTTCTATTTCTCAGGCAAGCTGGGATACCGCGCAGCATACAAAACTCTGGACATCGCCTGAAACAGACGACACATATTTTCTGGATCTAAAATACGATGCCGCACAACAAACGTACATTGTGCTTGCCGGCGATTACCAGCCGGCAAGCGGTCTGCTCGGCTCATATTTGTATTTTGTCGGCGCCGACGGAGTACAAAAAACCCGTGTCCGTCTTGACAGATACGAAATAACCACGATCTTTACGGTGAACAATGAATTCTACGTAGCCGGAACTTATGAAGGGGCAACAGGATACCGGGGTATTATCAATAAACTTGATGTAAACGCCGGTACTTTTGGTTCCAGCCCCTGGCTTGTGGATTCAAAGTATGCCAACGGAAAGGCGGTAATAAACAACATGGTACTTGACTCTGACGGTACAATGGTGTTTGGGGGTTGGTGCGCTGAGGCAGGGGGGGAAGCAAAACCCTGGCTTATCAAATACGATTTAACAGCTTCAAGGAAAATATGGGAAATTGTGTACGACGATTACCCCGGCGCTTACATCTATTCAGTTCACCACAACGCCATAGGCAGTTATCTTGTTGAGATTTACAACGATACTACTTATGAAAGCTTTCTTGTCAGTACGGACCTTATGGGGAAGGCGGGCGGCAACCGCCTTGCCGCGATTCCCCGGAACGCTTCGGCTTTTACCGCCGCCGCGCCCGGTCAGCCTCGTATCAGCGCGGAGCTTATACCGGTTACGGATGCGGATCTTGCAACGGAAGCGCTGCTTACCATACCGAAAGGACAGAGCGCCACTGTCTCGGCGACGGGAAGCTGGAACACTTATCAATGGTATGTGAACGGGACGCCTGTTTCCGGCGCAGCTTCTTCATCTTTTATCTTCAACAGCAATACGTACAGCACGGGAATTTATACCGTTACCCTGGTGGTTACAGACAGCAAGGGCGAAAAACGTTCCGCAAGCTGCCGTGTGACGGTAACGAATTGAGGAGCACATGATGAGTAGAAAGAAAATTACGGCGATTACGCTTATCGGTATTTCTTTGCTTGTGAGTGCCTGTCAGTTTCTGACAGAACCGGAAGCGGCAGTTCCCGGCGATGGGCTTGTGGCCCTGCGTATCGGGGCTGGGCAGCACGGAACGCGTTCCGTGCTGCCCAGCATAGCGGGCCTGGAGGATATAAGCTGGTTTAGCCTGTACGGGACCGCCTATACCGCGCAGGACGCAAAAGAAAGCTGGCTCGCGGATTTTTACGATTTTGATGACGCAATAGTTTATGTACGGGCAGGAACCTGGAAATTTACCCTCCAGGGTTTTTCCGAAGATGGCGAAGTGGTACTCCAGGGGTCTTTGCAGAAGGTTATTACCGAAAAATTTGCCGAAACACTGAACTTTCTTCTTACCTTCGCCGACACCGCCGAGGGGGGGACCGGTTTCATCAACATTGGAATCACGCTCCCGCCTGATTCCGGCGTTGTCTCTGTTGAAACGGTCATTGACGGGACGCCTCTTGTTCCCGCGCTGGAACCGGACATCGGTACGGCCACCATAGAAATAGTGTATGAAGACCAGGAAATGCCCGTGGGGGATCATCTTGTGGTATTCTCATTGTATGACGGGATAAACGGGACGGGGAATCTTATTGCGGTCATTACGGAGATCGCGGTAGTACGAAGAGGAACTTGGAGCGAAAAGGCAATCACCCTTACCGCAACAGACCTTAACGGCCCGCCGTCGGCCCCTTCCGGTTTAACGGCAACAGCCTGGGACGGCAGCGATCTTACCCTGAGCTGGATCGACAATTCCTGGAACGAAACCGGCTTTATATTAAACGATGGAACTACGGATTATCCCATCGCCCCGGCCGCTACCAGTTACAGCATTGCCTTTCCGGCGCCTGCTTCAACAACCTTTAGGCTAAAAGCGGTTAACGGCTTTGGCGAGTCCGCCGGAGCGGTATATCTGCTGAACCCGGCAGCGCCGGACATCCCCGGCGGTTTAAGCGCGGGAACGGTAAGCTCAAACAGTATCGGCATTTCCTGGACAGCGGTTTCAAACGCCCTTAGCTATAAGATATACCGTTCTGCCGTTGCCGGCGGAACCTACTCCGAAATTGGAACCAGCAATACCGCCGCCTACACGGACTTGAGCCTGTCGCCGGACACCGCTTATTACTATAAAGTCAACGCGGTAAATATGTGGGGGGAAAGCCCGCAGTCATCGTATGTGACAGCAACAACACGGCTGCCGCCGCCATCCGGGTTAAGCGTTGGAGCGACCACTACAAGCAGTATAGCCATTTCCTGGACAGCGGTTTCAAGCGCCGCCGGCTATAAAATATACCGTTCCAATGCCGCCGACGGGGTTTACTCCGAAATTGGAACCAGCAATACCGCCGCCTACACAAATACCGGTCTTTCAAGGGGTACTACCTATTACTATGGTATCAGCACGGTAAATAGCCTGAGCGAAGAAAGTGAAATGTCGGCGTATATCGCGGTAACAACCCGGCTGCTTGATCCCCCCACCATTGGTACGGAACTTACCGACCGGGGATGGGCAACAAACACCATAAGCTCTTCTGCTTCCCAGTATTATTATTTCTTTGCAACCCAGGGAACATCCTACACGATACGGTGGAATGACAGGTATCAGGGTGACGGTACTAAAACAGGAGACGTTGCAGTATCCGCATATTGGTACAGTGATAATTCCAGTATTTTTACTTCAGTTGACAGTGGTTATACTAATGGGCGTATCTTCACCGCGGCAAAAAGCGGGT
>JAISPH010000160.1 GCA_031275035.1 Treponema sp. | reverse complement strand
GGGCTTCCTCAAGAAATTACCGCTTTGATCTTCGATATGGATCTGACCCTCTATACCAGCCAGGAATACGCCCGGTTCCAGATTGACCGCATTCTCCGGCAGGCCGCCGCCTTCAAAGGAAAAACCGCGGAAGAACTGGAGGAGGATATCGCCCTTTACCGGAAGGAATGGGCCGCCTCCCATAACGGAAAGGGGACCAGCCTGGGAAATGTTCTGGCCGCCATGGGGATTTCCCTGGACCAAAGCATACGCTGGCGGGAGGAGCTCCTGGAACCGGGGGATTTCCTTGGGGAGGATCCAAAATTGAAGGAAACCCTCAACATCCTCAAGGCGGACTATGCCCTGGCCCTGGTTACCAATAATCCCGTGCTGGTCGCCCGCAAAACCCTCCGGGCCCTGGGGGCGGAGGAATTCTTTCCGGTCATCGTCGGCATGGATACCTGCGGGGTTTCAAAACCCCACCGGGCGCCCTACCTCAAGGCGGCGGAACTGCTGGGCCTCGATCCCCGGGGATGCGTCTCCATAGGGGACCGCTATGAGATTGATATTGAACTGCCCCAGGAGATGGGAATGGGGGGCGTCCTGGTCGGGGGAGTAGAGGATGTCTACCGGCTTCCGCCGCCGCTGCGGGCTCTTTTTCGTAAGTTTCCGGTTGTCATTTGACCGGACCTGGGTTATCCTGTACTGGTGAACCTGGGAGATTTTGCCTCCGCCCTGTCGGATATTTGTTCCCGCTGTCTTGTCGTTCCCGAACGGCCCCTGGACTGGACTGTCATCGCCAACCCCACCGCCGGGGGCTTTACCATCCGTTCCCGGTGGAAGCGGCATGAACGGATTCTCCGGGATTATACGGCCCGGGCCGCTTCCAATCCCCGCCGGTCCGGGGCGGGGCCTTCCCGGACCGCCCTGGAACAGGGCGGGGCCCTGGGCGCCCTGGGGCTCATCCCCACCGCCGGTCCGGGACATGCGGGTAAAATCGTGGAAGCCCTTACCGGCGAGGCCGCTTCGGACCGGTCCGGCCGCTTTCATCTTATTATCACCGCCGGCGGGGACGGCACAAGCCTGGAGGCCCTTATCGCCCTTTACCAGGCGGGAGCGGCGGTACGCTCCGGTTTCGCCATTCTCCGCCTTCCCATGGGAACCGGCAACGACGGCGCCGACGCATGGGAACTGGACAAGGCCCTGGATCTGCTGATCTATCCTTCCAACATAGGGTATACCCGGGCGCTGCGGCTTACCACCTCCGTCCAGGGGAAGGGCCCTTTCCTGGCCTTTAACATTCTTTCGGTGGGCATCGACGCCTTTATTACCCACATGACCAACAAAACAAAGGGGAAGCTTCCCGGAGACAGCTATAAGCTGTGGGTGGACATAGCCTCCCTCCTCTACGATCTGGTGTACAAGGTGGGGCCCATGGAAGTGCGGGCCCTGGACGGGAAGGGCAGGGAGACGGCTTCTTTCAGGGAGCCGCTGCTCCTTTTGGCGGTGGGCATCAGCGGCCGCCGGACCTACGGTTCCCACAAATGGATACTGCCCGACGACAGGAATGTCTGCGCCGTAAAGCAGATGTCCCTCCTGAGGAAGGTGGCCCTGAAAGGGCTTTTCCTCTCGGGGAAACATATCAATAAGCCCGAGTCCAAACTCTTTAACGCGTCCAGGGTTGAATTCCGGGGGGAGTACCCCATCCTGGCCCAGATGGACGGGGAGGCGGTGCTGCTGCATCCCGTGGATTTTCCCGCCTCCATCGAGCTGACCGAACCGGCCATACCCATTCTGACAAGGCTCTAGGGCAAAGATACCGGCGGCCAGTCGCCGGACCCGCCGCCGCCCGGACCTCCGGCCCGCGCCCTGCCCCGCGGAGGCCCGTCTCCCCGGAGAGCGTATGCCGCAGCCTCCGGTCTCCGCATCGCAGCTTCTCCCCCGGCGGCTCCGGCTTTTAGGTCATACGTCCCTCCGGGCCGTTTGCCGGGAGGTATGGATTTATGGGCGCTATCGCGCCCGGCGGCGTCCATGCCCGCGGCGTCCATGCCGGCGGCATCGGCCATGGCTTTTGGGCCGGAGGTTCATTGGACTTGTTCGATAACCAACCGGGTTATCAAACAAGTTTCCCAAAAAACGTGGATTTCATTAAGAAATCCACGTTTTTTGTTGTTTTTAAGCGGTTGTTGTTCAGAAACTGAAGTTTCTGAACAACTCTATTAAGGCTCATTCCCGTATAATCTGTCCAGCCACGGTCTTGCAGGTTTCTTCAAATTGTTTAAGCTGTTCCCGGCTGTACTTGATAAAGAAATTTTCCTCCGCCCTTCCCGCAACCTGATCCATCTCCTCTTTGCTGCGGTAGGTTATGGCCCGGAACGGATCGTGAAAATCCTTGGCCCTGCTGACGTACACCTGGTCCGTAACCCAGCGCTGGATTTCCAGGACTTTCCGCAGCTCCCCCTGAAAGGCGGGCAGATCCGGGGCCGCCGGCGCCTCCCCCTTCCTGAGCCAGAGCAGGACCGACCAGGCGTGGGCGGCCTTGTCTTCGGGGTAGTGTTCCTGCATCTCCCGGTAGGCGCCGTGGATGGCTTCCCAGGTGGCGGCGGCCCCCTCCCGGATCGCCTGCCTCAGGGCGTCAACCCTGAAGGCGGGAGCAATCTGCCCCCCCAGGTTTACCCATTGGCTGACCCGTTCCGCCGCCACGCCGCCGGGGGCAAAGGTTTCTTTAAGGCCGCTGAAATTCAAGGCGGGCCGGGCCTCCAGGTACGCGGCGAGGGTCTTCATGGCATAGAAGCGGAGCATCTCCCGGTAGGCGGCCCGGGCCCGGCGGGGTTTGATGATCACCGCCCCCCGCCGGTGCCGTTCCAGGGACGGCGCGGACAGCTCCTCCTCCGCGGCGGGGGTATACTCATACTCGGGATCTTCCATCTCCGGGGAAGGGGAGGGCGCCTCGGAACCCGGGGCTTCCATCTTCATCCCCGCTTCGTTCATCAGGGACTCCATCAGGGTAAGGGCGGCGATTATTTCCTCCGCCGTATCCGGCGCAAGATAGGCGGTTTCGATAAACTGGACCGGATGCTTCCGGCGGTCCCGGTTAAGCGCCTTCCATGCGTTCCGTTCCAGGGCATAGAGGTTGTACATCCAAAAATAGGCGGGCATCACCTCAAGCCTGTTCTTGAAGGTATTGTTGTTTACCAGGGAGAAGGGCAGGGTGATGTTCAGCTCGTAGGGATAGTCCCCCTTGGCGATAAGGACATAGCCGGCAAAGCGGCTGGAGTGCTTCAGGGTTACCGCAAGCCCCGGCCAGAAACCCCGGCCCGCCCGGATCTCTCCGTCGTTGGCCCGGCTGTTGTGGTTGCTCCCGATGGTGGCTCCCGCGGCCATGTTGGACAGGCCCTGGATCATGGCCGCAATGAGGAATGAATTGTTGTGGTGCTGTTCGTGGACCGGGAATATCAGGTTGTTGAGAATTTCGCAGCATGAAACCGTGGAGTTGTCCCCCAGCACCGAATGGATCAGCCGGGCCCCGTATTTCAGGTTGGCGTTCCGGCCCATGACAAAGCGTACCGCCTTGGATCCGTAGAAAATATGGCAGCCGTACCCTACGATACCGTTGACCAGCTCAACCCCTTCCCCGATTTGGCTTGATTCTTCCTCCGAAGAGAGGATGGTCAGGTTTTTCAGCTTATTGGCGCCCTTGATATAGGCCCCTTCGCCGACGGTTACGTCCTTTATGATTCTGCAGCTCTTGATGACGGAGCCCGATCCGACGGCGCCGTAGACGCCGCGGCGGTTTTCGCAGCTTTTTTGGGTGGCGGCCTTGAGGGCCCCGGTCAGGGCCGCATCGTCCCGGTAGCAGGCCCAGAGAAAGGCGTCGGCGGGAATCATCTCCGCAAAGGGAAGGATGGAGCGGCCCCCGGCCTCGTTCATCACGTCAATCCAGATCCGCAGATCCTCCTCTTCCCCCTCCTTGATTATCCCGTTGCCGAATTTGGCGTGGTTCGTGGTCTGCATTTCGTCGATGCGGGAGAGGATGACCCGGTCCCCGATGATATAATGGGAGATACAGGCGCAGTCCTGCACGGCGGTATCCCGGCCTATGTCGCAGGAGATGATGGCGCTGTTCCTTATGCCCGCGGGGATGCGGAAATCATGATGGGCAAGGAGGACATTCCGCAGTTCCCCCAGCCTGACAAGGCCGTAAAAACGGGAGTTGCTGATCAGGGCGGGATCGAAGGGATCGCAGACCAGAAAGTCATCCCAGCAGGCGCAGTAATTATTGTTTTTAAGCAGCGCCGCCCTTTCGCCGTCCCGGAGCTTCCGCCAGGGCCGGGATCCGCTCTGCCGGTTCCTGAGCCAGTATTCGTCCCTGCCCGGCGGCAGGTATTGGGGAGGTATAAAATGCCGGCCATACTCATCCGGGGAGAGGACAAACACGTCTTTCATCGTTCCAAGCCTATCAGGGGAACCGGGGATTGACAATACGACGCGGCCGCCGGCACGGATGCCGCCGGTATCCATGCCGGCCAGGCATTGACATTGTTTATGATTCCCCGCTTAATAGCTCCATGGCGTCATTTTTCCAGCGGCTCGGACAGGCGGCTCACAGTACGGTCAGGCCCGCCCTGTCCACCATTGTTTTTCTGCTGTACGTCATGATCCCCGTTTCCCTGGCCATGCTTATTCTGGAAAATTCGGGCCTTCTGCACTACGTGGCCCGTTTTCTGGACCCCTTTATGCATTTTCTCGGGCTTCCCGGAGCGGCGGCCCTGGCTTTCCTCAGCGCGGTGTTCCTCAACATCTATTCCGCCATTGCGGTCATGCAGACCCTGCGCCTTTCCGGCAGGGAGGTGGTTATCCTGGCCGTTATGTGCCTCATCGCCCATAACTTTTTTGTCGAATGTACGGTGATGAAGAAGACCGGCTCTTCCCTGTTCAAGATGGTTCTGCTGCGGCTCTTCTTTGCCTTCCTGGCCGCCTGGATCCTGCGCTTTATCCTGCCCCCGGCGGTGGGAACCGGCACAGCCGGGGCGGGGCCGGTTTTCCCCCCGCCCCTGGGGCTCAACCTGGGAACCCTGCCGGGGATAATTAAAAACTGGGCCCGGGATTCGGGACGGCTTATCGTCAGGATCATCTGTATCGTTTTTGCCCTGATGTTCGTCCAAAAGCTGATGGATGAATTCGGCGTCATGCGGTTTCTTGCGCGGATCTTTACCCCCCTTCTGAAGATTTTCGGCCTTCCCTTTAATACGGGCTATTCCTGGATTGTCGCTTATGTGGCGGGGATAGTGTACGGCTCGGCGATTCTGATAGAACAGGTCCGTTCCGGCGCGGTTTCCCGGCGTGAGGCGGATCTCTTCAACCACCATGCGGGGATAAGCCATTCCCATGTCGAGTATACCCTGCTCTTTGTTACTACCCTGGGAGTGCCCCTGGTCTGGGCGGTCCTGCCCCGGCTGGCGGCGGCCTTTATTGCGGTATGGCTGGAACGGGCCCGCCGGGCCTGGATCCGCCGATCCTTCCAGGTGAAGATTATGCCCTAGGCGCGGCGTCCGGGCACGCGCGCGCCGGCGGAAACGGCCCGGCCCGGAGTCGGCTGCGCTTCGCGGGTAAAATCCCGGAAAACCGCCCGAGGGGCGGTTTCTTACCCTGCAGACTCCCGCGGAACAAACCCCCGGACTTTAGTCCCAAGCGGCCCCGGTAACCGCGGGGCGGGCCGCTAGGACCGGGAGAGGGCAAGCATACGCAGAAAGGCGGAGTTCTCCTTTTTCAGCTCCCGGGAGCCCCTGGTTATCCTGCAGAGGGACAATCCCAGATCCCTGGCTATTTTCCGCTGGGGAACTTTTTGTTCCAGCGCCTTAACCAGGGCCCAGCGGACGGCGATGTCCACAATCTCCGCCGGCGTCAGGAGGGAGCGGAGAAAGGATTCGATCAGTTCCCCGTCATCGGCCTTGGCGATGGTACGGGACAGTTCTTCCAGGTTTGAGGCAACCCGGGGATCGTTTCTATCCATGGCAAAAGTATACCACTAAACGGGCAGGTCAATAAGCTCCAAAAGCTCTCCGGGGCTGCCGA
This sequence comes from Treponema sp., assembly GCA_031275035.1. The sequence goes on along the minus strand of JAISPH010000160.1, from coordinate 9,737 downwards.
TGATCCGGTCCGCCCCGGCCTGCCGCAGGATCTCCGGGGAACGGAACCCCCAGCTTACCCCCAGGGCATGGCAGGAAGCGGCCCGGGCGGTTTCGATGTCCACCTCGGAATCCCCGATAAAAATAGTTTCCCGGGGGGTAGCGTCCAGCGTCATCAGTATCTCCCAGGTAACGGCGGGATCGGGCTTCCGGGGACGGCCGGGAAGATCCCCCGAGACAAGATCGAAGCTTCCCGGGGGGAAGAGGTTTGCCACCACCAGTTTTGCCACCGGGTCCGGTTTGTTGGTAAGGACCGCGGTCTTTATGTTCCGCCGTTTTAATTCCGCCGTCAGTTCGGGAATCCCCGGATAGGGCCGGGAATGGACCACCGGCCGCCTGGTATAGAGCCGCAGCGCATCGGAGGCCACGGCCTCCACGGTCTTGTCGTCCCGGGCGGCGTCCGGCAGGGCCAGCCAGGCAAGTTTCCGTATGCCCCAGCCGACCTTTTCGGTAAAATCCTCCTCGTCAAGGACGGGAAAGGCATGGGCCGCCAGGGCGCCGTTCATGGCCCCGGCAATGTCGGCGATAGTATCCACCAGGGTGCCGTCCAGATCGAAAATGACGCAGCGGAATTGGACTTTCATGGGGCAAGTGTACCGGGAAAGGGGGCTCCCGGCAAGGCCGCCTGTTCCAGCCAATGCTCCGCCCATGCCGGCGGACGCCGCCGGGCGAGGCAGCGCCCATGAATCACATACCTTCCGGCAAACGGCCCGGAGGGACGTATGGGTTAAAAGCCATGGCGGACGAAGCAAAAGCCGGAGCCTCCGGGGGCCTTGGGAGTTTGCGGGGTAAAAAACCGCCCCTCAGGCGGTTTTTGGGGGTTTTACGCGGGGGGCGCGGCAGACTCCCGGGGTTTCCGGGCCCGCAGCAGCATTACGTCCCCGAAACCGAAACGTTTGGCGGCCCGGTCGGCCAGGCGTTTGACCGGCGCCGGGGCTGTTCCCGCGGCCAGGCCCCCCCAGGTCCGAACCTTCTCTATGATAAAGCCCGCGGAACGGAGCAGTTCCGAAAGGGTCCGTACCGAGAAGAGGTAGAGGTGATCGAAGATGGCCGAACGCCAGCGTTCCCGGAAGAGCCGGGCCTGGAATCCCGCAATGTTCGGGGTGCTTACATAAAAGCGGCCCCCCGGCGCCAGTACCCGTCCCGCCTCCCGGACAAACGAGGCGGGGTTGTTGAGGTGCTCGATAAGGTGGGACGCCAGGACCGCCTGGAAAAAGCGGTCCGGAAGGCGGCTTTCCTCCAGGGGAAGTTCCAGGACCTCAAGGCCCCGGACCCGGCGGGCGTACTCCGCCTGAGGGCCGGAGATTTCAATTCCCCGGACCTCCCAGCCCCGCTCCCGCAGCGTTTCCAGCAGCGCCCCGGTGGCGCAGCCTATGTCCAGGATCCGGGGCCGCTCCGTTCCCGACGGGACGGGCAGAAGGGTTTGTTCCAGCCGGTAGAAACCGGCGCCGGCGAGGGACAGTTTCTGGAGGCGCAGGAACGAAGCTTCATTGGCCCGTTCGTAGGAGAGATAGTCGTCTCCGTGGCCTTCCCGGTAGCGCCGGCGTACTTCCTCCGGGACGGGCTGGGGGTTCATCTGGACCAGGCCGCAGTTCCGGCAGCGGACATAGGAAAAGCCCCCGCAGGAAAGGTACGCTTCAAAGACGCCGTCATGGATGGCGCCTTCATCCCTGACGCCGTTTCCGCAGAGGGCGCAGGGGACGGGGACCTTTATTTCGCCGGTTACCGGGGTGGACCAGGTTTTGACGGCTCTTTTTTCCATGGCTATTCTATCTGCAGACGGTAGCCGGCGTTCCGCACGTTTCCGCTGATGTCGTAGGCGATTATTTCCAGATTTACCTGTCCCCGGTTAAACCAGACCTCGCCGATTTCAAAAAAGGGGGCCGGGGCGTAGATCTGCTCCGCCGTTACCAAGCCGTTCCGGTTTACCATCAGGGAGCCGTCCCGGGCGGCGAAGGTTTCAAAGCTGAGCCCCCCGATTTCGATGCCGTTGACCGAACAGGCTATACGGTGGGGGGCCAGGGGATTCTCCCCCGGATCCAGCCGGGTATCGCTTACCTGTACCGAAACCGCATAGCGGCCCTGGCTCATGCTCCGCGTCAAAGCGGGATTTATGATGCGGCCGCCGCTGTTTTTAAGCTGTACCCCCTGGATCGCCGGGGGCCTTGAATCGGACAGGGGGGTAATAAACAGGGAAGGATTCACCCAGCGCCGTTCCTTCCGGTCGAAGAAGGAAAAGTAAAAGCCGTCCTCTCCGGTCCAGCCCGACCGGCCGGAGGATGCGATGATCCCGTCCTTTTCAACAATGGCCGGGTATGCGGCTTCCTCCTTGTCTTCGAACCTGCTGTAGATGCCAATCAGCCAGTCCCCGTGATCCAGGGCGACCCAGGAACCCAGGGGAGAGGGCATCCGGCAGGCGGTATTGGTTTGGCTGTGGGCAAAGAGCAGTTCCCCCGCCGCTGCGGCGTGGACGGGGCCCCGGGAGGCAAAGGAAACCCCCATGATGGGCCGATTTCCGTTGATCCAGCCGAAGTTGCTGAGGAGCTCCGCATCTTGGGAGGGCCAGTCCATGCCGAAGCCGGGGATCCAAAGGAGGAGCAGGATTATCAGCAGGACGGTCCGCCCGGGTTTAATGCGGCGCGGCTTCATCGCTTATCCAGTTCAAAGGAGGCCAGGGTCATGCCCCCTCCGATGTACAACCGGGAATTACGGCGCTTGAAGAAGACATCCTCACTTTGAAACGGGGCGTTGATAATGACCATGCCGGGGAACCGTACCGCCACCAGCCGCTTCCGCCGTTCCCCCTGGGCCAGCACCAGAAACAGGAGATCGTCCCCGCCGCTTTCATCGACCGCCGCAATTTCCCCCTGGAGGGGCAGCTTGAGGCTGTTCCGGGCGTTGATCTCATAGATACCCAGCCCCCCTTCCCGCTCAAAGAGGATCCGGCGGTCCCGGTCGGTAAAGGCCAGGTGGACATTCCGCCTGAAGCCGTCTTCAAGGAATTCGTGGTAGATCACCTTATAAGAATCGCCGAAACGTTCCAGCACCAGAAAACGCTGATCGTCGATTCCCGAAACGACCGCCAGATAGGAGCCGTCGCCGGAAATACGGCAGCCCAAAATCACCGAAAGCCGGGACGCGCCGGGCTCGAAAAAGAAGATCCGCTTTCCCCTATTGTCCAGCAGTTCCACCGAGCCCTCCAGGGAACCCGCCGCCACCAGCCCCGCGGCGGCGTCGATGCAGGTAATGGGGGCGGTAAAGTCGTAGGTCCAGAGGACCGCGCCGGATACGTCAAGTTCGGCGATAGCGTTTTGTTCCTCTTTAACCAGAAAGATCCGCTTGTCCAGAAACAGGGGATACCCCCGGCCGTTTTCTATGGTCAGCCTGCTGTTGTTTCCGGGATCCAATACCTCGATGGTTTCGGGAACCGCCTCGTATTCGGTCCAGTATTCTTCGGATAATGCTACATAGCCTTTTTTAACCTGATTGACGGTATAGCGGCCCTCGGAATCCACATAACCAAAACGGTCTCCCAGTGTGAAGGGAAGCAGCGATTCCGTCTCTTCCGAATCGGGGTAGGCGCTTTCCAGGGAACTGATCCACCGGCGGGTAAGGATGGTTTCTACCGGTACGGGCCGGGCGGCAAGAAAACAATAAACGCCGAAAAAGAAAAAACCGAGGATGAACCAGTATTTTTTTTTATTCTTTGCCACGGAACCCTCCGTAACAGTATGATATACTCTAAAGAAATATGTCAATGGAAACTCCGGGACTCCGGCGGGGGTTCCGGAAAAAATACCGGGAGGCGGCAATGGACATGGACAGATTATTCAGGGAAGCTCAAGGGGCGGCGGAAAACGCCTACGCCCCCTATTCCAGGTTCCGGGTGGGTGCGGCCCTGCTCTCCGAGGACGGGACGATTTTTAAGGGCTGTAACGTAGAGAACCGTTCCTTCGGCCTGACTATCTGCGCCGAGCGGAGCGCCGTGGTTCAGGGGATCAGTCAGGGCCGAAGGTCCTTTATCGCCCTGGCCATAGCCGCCCCGGATTCTGAGGTTCCCGTCGGCCCCTGCGGCGCCTGCCGGCAGGTGCTCAGCGAGTTTATGGCGCCGGAGGCCCCGATCCGTTTCGGCGGTTCCGGGCCGGAACGGGTGGAGGCCACCATGGGAGAACTCTATCCCTACGACTCCCTCCACGATCTGGCGACATAAACCCGGTCTTTGCCGCCGCCCCGCTTTCCGGGGCGCTCTGAGGATTCGGCCTGTGGTTTTGGCGTATAACTTGCTATTTTTTACGGTATAGTGTATTATAACAGCAAAACCGGAAATATTTCGCACAGGAAGCGCCGATGACAGAAGACGAGATATTAACTATAGAAGAGGTTGCCAGGTATTTACGGGTCTCCGAACGGACCGTTTATGACTGGGCCCAGCGGGGGGAGATCCCCGCCGGCAAGATAGGGACCGTCTGGCGTTTCAAAAAAGCCGAAATTGAAGGCTGGGTAAACGACAAGCTCTCCGCCAGCAAGCTTATTCCCCAGTTCAGTTCGGTACAGGTAGAATCGGTGGTTTCCCCGGACCGTATTCTTTTCCTTGACTACTCCACAAAGCGGGATGTGCTTTTAGCCCTGGCGGACAATCTGGCCAACGCCCCCCAGGTAAAGAACCGGAAGGAGCTGTCCCAGGAGATACTCCGCCGGGAAGATCTGATGAGCACCGCCATTGGCCGGGGTATCGCCATTCCCCACGTCCGGCTTGCCTCGGTTACGGATCTGGTGGTTTCCGTGGGGATAAGCCGGAACGACATCCTTGGATTTCAGCCTCTGGACGACGAACCGGTGCGGCTGGTTTTTATGATCGCCGCCGCCTATAATCAGCATGCCTACTATTTGCAGACCCTTGCCTTTTTCAGCGCCCGCTTAAAGAACCGCAGCCTCAAGGAGGCCCTCCTGGTCTCCCGGGATCCCGGGGAAGCCTATTCCCTGCTTGTCGGCTGATGAGGGGAAGCGCCGGCGCTTCAGCGTAAAAGGGCCTTTCAATCGAATTTTCACATCCGGGGTTCCGGGGAGCTTTAGGGAACCTCCGGAAACCCAACCGGGGTTTCCAGAGGTTCCCTTTATTCTTATTCAAAGAGAATGCCAAGCCAGTTGTCCGTTACGCTGAATGATTCGGCGATGAGGCCTATTGAAACCGGCGCGGTGGTTTCCGCCACCAGCCACTTCTTTCCCCCCAGTTCAAAACGGGCTCCCGCTCCGGCAAGATCCGCCAGGCCCATGGCATGACGGTACTCCCGGGAAACCATGATCGCCGCGGGAATGTCCGCCTGTTCCAGTATAATCGCCCAGAGGAGGGCCCGGCTGTCGCAATCCCCCCGGCCTTCAAAGGCGGCGCTTACCAGATTGATAAAATCACTGCCCAGAAGGTTCCGCTCATAAGCAAAGGACTGGATCCACTGCAGGGCCCGGCCCGCCAGATCCGGGGCCGCCAGGGAAGGCCCGGTATTTTCCGCCGCCTGGTTACGCCAGGTCCGTTCCGCCATAAATGCGGCGTCCGCCAGGCGGTCATAGGAATCACGGTATATGGCCCGGTAGAAACGGATCCACGCCTCTTTCCAGAGGGGTGAATCAAGATAATTCTTGAGAACCTCAAATTCCCGGTCCACCAAAGCCTGGGCGGCTTCGGCGTCATGTTCGTATACCAGGGCTTCGATTCCCAGATTCGGCAGGGGTTTCCGTATCAATTCCCCCCGGGGATGGTTGAATTCCGTAACCGGGCCGGGCCTTCGCCGTTCCTTTTCGGCGGGACAGATGGAATCCAGCGCGGAAAGATGAAGGGGCCGCAGCTTTTCCTGTCCCCTGGGGCCGTAGGCCAGGGCCAGAAGCAGGGGCCTGGACTCCCCCTCCAGTTCTATGCAGAGGGCCCAGCCCTCCCTGGCGGCTTCCCCCGGGGCAAAGTCCAGGCTTACCAGGGCCGCTTCCCTGCCGCCGTAAGTAAAATAGCCGGCCGCTCCCCGGTTGTTCAGCCGTTTCTGTACATCCTCCGCCATGGCCCTGACCGAAGCGTAATTTTCAGCGCGGCCTGAACCGCCGTATACCGCCAGATCCAGGGAAGCCCCCTGGGGAGACTGGAAGGAAAAGCGGTTCTTCCCGTCTCCGTCCACATAAACGTATCCTTCGGGGGGATCGACCCGGAAACCCCAGGTGGGCGATACCAGCGGTTCCCCCGGGATAAAAGCCGGCGCCGCCGCCTGGATAAGGAAGACTAAAAACGGAACTTTTGTTAATTTCATGCTATATCATAGTATCGATCTTTTTAAGGATGCGCCAGTTGAAAAGGATAAGCCTGCTCTTTGAAAACGACGACTATCTTGTTTTGAATAAACCCGCGGGGCTTCCCGTTCAGGGCGGGGCGGGGGTAGGGGCTTCCCTGGATGCGCTGCTGGCGGGAGAATGGTCTCCGCCGCCGCTGCTGGTACACCGGCTTGATAAGGATACCTCGGGGGTTATTTTGGTCGCGAAGAACCGGCCTGCGGCGGGCCGGTTTTCCGCACTCCTCCGGGCCCGGCGCATAGGTAAACGGTACCTGGCAGTCTGCGCAGGCCGGCCCCGTCCCGGACGGGGAACGATACGGATCAGCCTTGCGGCGGGAGACCGGGAAAAGGAGGCGGACACCTCCTATGTCCGGCTTTCAGGAGGCGTCCTTAAAACCGGCATGGGTATTGCCCGCGGCGGCGCAGTGAAGGACGCCGTCATGGAAGAAGCCGGCGGAGAAACGGCATCCTCCATAATGGCGTATTCTCTACTGGAGTTGATCCTGGGGACGGGCCGTATGCACCAGATCCGGCGCCACCTTGCCCAAACCGGCAATCCCATTCTGGGGGACGGTAAATACGGGGATTTTCCCCTGAACAAGACCCTCCGCAAAACCATGGGCCTCAAGCGGATGCTCCTCCACGCTTCCCGGCTGCTGCTTCCCCCGGAATTGACCGGAGAGGCCCTGGAGATTGAAGCTCCGGTTCCCCCTTACTTTGAACCCTTTGTCAGCCGGCAGCCGCCTCCGGGCTAAAAACCTCCGGGCCCGGACTTATATTGACAATGCGCCTCCTTTTCCCGATGATACACCAAATATGAACGATTTGCGCATTACAGAACCTTATCTGGAAAGTTTGACCACCAAGGAATTAATAGAACTGGCGGATACCCTGGGGCTTGATATTCCCCCCGGCCTGGAACGCATTTTCATCATAGAAGAACTGCTGGATTTTTCCGCCGAACAGGATGAAGAGGAGGAATCCCCCGCCGTTTTAACGGAGATAGGCTTTTTGGAATCCGTCCCCCTGCCCAAACAGTACAATATCACCTTTATCGAAGTGATGCTCCGGGACCCCCTTTGGGCCTTTGTCTTTTGGGAAATAAAGACCCACGACAGGGAATACTACGAAAACCACTCTGACTTTGCCGGTTACCAGATACGGGTTTCCCCCCTGGGATTGCCCCGGCATGAAGCGGAGGCCGCCTCCTTTGCCGTTTCCGTGGAAAACGAAGATACCGCCTGGTATCTTGGTTTTCCGCCGGATCATTCCGGCCTCTTTAAGGTAGATCTCTGCGCCCTCCGGGGCGGAACGGTTCTGGTGCTGGCCTCCTCCGATTCATTCCGGCTGCCAAAACTGCTCCATTCCCCCGCCGGGGCCTACGATGAAAACCCGCTGATCCGTTTGTCCGGGGCGGAAGATTTTCAAGTGCTCCGCAGCGCCGACAGATTATCCCGTTCCAGGCGCTCCTGTACTGGTTAGGTTTACATGAACGGCTGTAATGTTATTGTCGTAGTACTCAATGCCCATACCCCTTTTGTGCGGCATCCTGAGTTGTCCCGTTCCCTGGAGGAACGCTGGTTTTTTGATGCGGTTTCCGAAACCTATATCCCCCTTCTTGAAGTTTTTGATCGTCTGGACAAGGATCATATTCCATTCAAAATGGGGATAGTCCTCTCCCCGATTCTCTGCCACATGCTCCGGGATGGGCATCTCCTGGATCGTTACCGGGCCCATGTGGACCGGCAGATCGAATTCGGCAGGGAAGAGTTGATCAGAAACGCCGGTACGGAGGAATACGGGAATCTGGCCCGGCTTTTCTGCGAGAATATAGCGGCCAGACGGGACTTTTTTACCGGGCACTGCGGCGGGGATATCCTCTCGGCCTTTGACTACTATCAAAAAAAGGGCCGCATTGAGATTCTGACCACCGCGGCGACCCATGCCTTTCTTCCTTTTTATGCAAAATTTCCCGAGGCGGTTCAGGCCCAGATTGAAGTAGCGGTAAGCTCGTACCGGAGTATCTTTGGCCGCAGTCCCCAGGGGTTCTGGCTTCCCGAGCTGGGCTGGTCCGCCGGACTGGACAAGTACCTCAGGCTGTATAACTTTGGTTATACCATCATGGAAACCCACGGAGCAGTTCTGGGAAAACCCTTTGCCGGGCGGGGAAGCTTTTATCCCGTAAAAACCCCTGCGGGAATTCTGGTTCTGCCCAGGGATTACCATGCCTGCCGGGATCTGGAAGAGTTCGGCGGCTTTCCCCAGGATCCGGTATACCGGGACTATTATGCCGATGCGGGCTACGAACTGCCCGCCGATATGGTAAGGCCCTTTCTTGAGGTCCGGGGAATCCGCACCCAGACGGGGTACAAGTACTGGGCCCTCGGGGTCCGGGGTGAGGATAAACGGCTCTACGATCCCCGGCTGGCCTTGGAAAAAGTCCAGGAGCATGCCTGTTCTTTTTTAGAGGCCCGTATTTCCCGGTTCAATCAGGCGGGGGCGTTTATGCAGGAGCAGGCGGTAAGCCTCTGCGCCTATAATGCGGACCGTTTTGGCCGTTTCTGGTATGAGGGGCCTCAATTTATAGAGGCCCTTTTCCGGGAGGGCGCCCTCCGCCGGGAAGTACAATTTATGAACCCCGCGGGATACCTTTACAAGCAGCATCCCGCCTCGTTTCAAACGGTGGTTCCCGAATTTTCTTCCTGGGGGGTAAACGGTTATGCCGAAGCGTGGCTTGACGCCTCAAACGACTGGATGTACCGCCACAGCATACGGGCCCTGGAACGGATGATAGAAATAGCGGACCGTTTTCCCGACGACACGGGCCTCAAGGAGCGGGCCCTCAACCAGGCCGCCCGGGAGATACTGCTGATCCAGAGTTCCGACTGGGCCGGAATGCTCTACAGGCAGGAACATACCGAATATGCCCGGAACCAGATTGAAGGTTCCCTGCGGAATTTTACCACCATCTATGAATCCCTGGGCAGTAACTATATCAGTACCGAATGGCTTACCAGCCTGGAACGGCGGCACAATATCTTCCCCGGGATCAATTACCGGATCTTCCGCAGAAAGAGTTGACCCTCGTCCAATGGGCACATCGAGGAAAAACGTTTTTAAGCGGTTATTGGCGAATTCCTGGTTCGGCGAAAATTGAAATTTTTAAACAACTTTATTCCTTTTTCCGGACAAGATGAAGTGTGTTTAACGCCGCTCCTATGAGCAGCAGGATGCTGATGACGGTAATCGACGGAAACGTTATTTTTCGGCATGGCATGGAGTGCATAACACAGCCTCCGATAAGGACATGGGGGATAAGCAGGGCGAGAACACCTGACAGAAATATTCCGATAGTCAGCCCCAGCCGTATTTTGGGATTGGCAAAAAAGAT
>JAISPH010000134.1 GCA_031275035.1 Treponema sp. | reverse complement strand
TCCGTTACGGTCTGCGGCAACGGCTCTTTCCGCCTTAAAGGCCGGAGCCGTTACGTGTTAACAGGGTAGATCCCGCGGCGGGATTTGTCAAGTAAAAAGCGGCGGAATATATACGGGATGCGTTTATTTGCGGAATGGGGGCGATATATACGAAGTACGTGTATAGGCGGCGGGGCTGGGGGCGGAGATATATACGAAGTACGTTTATATACGGGGAGATGGTGATATATACGAACTGCGTATATACGCGGGATGGGTGGATGTAACATGCATTCGCTTTACTTCCGGGTTTGGGCGATTAGGCGCACTGCGTATATATATGGGTCTGGGGGCGGTGATATATACGAACTGCGTATATACGCGGCTTTGGGGTGATATATACGCAATACGTCTATATGCAGGCGGAGGCGATATATACGCAATACATATATATAATACGGCGGGGCTGGGGGCGGAGGGACTGGTCTGGGGCGATATATACGAAGTACGTCTATTTGCGGCGGGGCGGGGATATATACGAAGTACATCTATAGGCAGGCGGGTGGACGTAACACGTATTCGTTTTACTTCCGGGGATCGGTGGATTAGACGAAGTGCGTATATATGTGGCTTTGAGTGATTAGACGAACTGCGTCTATATGCAGACAGAAGTGATATATACGAATTGCGTCTATATGCGGGACCGGAGCAAATGACCTGTCCTGTTACAGCTTATCTATCAGCATGGAACACTTCCCCGAGGGGATGGGCAGGGTCTTTTTCTTCTTTTCCAGGATGTTAATGGTAAAGTAATACAGCTTCTCGCTTTCCATGTGAATTTCCCAGCCCCGGCCGCTCTTATTGGACAGAATCGTTATCATGTTCTTTTTGAGGGAAAGATTCTCCACCCCCATGATCTCCAGGTTGGGGATGATCCAGTCCACGGTTTTCCGGGGAAGGGAAATGAAAAGCCCTACAACATTTTCAATTGTAAGGCAGATCGTCGAGAGGGCGTCGTAGGTAAGGTACTGGGACCGGGGAAAACCCTGTCTCCCCGGCCATTGGGCAGGTCCCTCTTTAAGGGGAAGGTAGGCTTCCCAGAGGTTTCCCTTGTGGTGGTTGCCGTCGGGGCTCATGGAATCCAGAACAAAGTAGAGGTGCCTGATGGCGCATTCCCGGGCCAGATCCCAGCGGTGGTAACGTTCAAGTCCCTTGATCACCATAAAGGTAAGGTAGGGATACACCGATCCCCGGTAGCCGCCGCCGTTTTCGTCAAAGGCTTCCTCGTTGACCGCCAGGGAGGGAAACGGATGGGGGGCCCCGAAAAAACGGGGGTCCGAGAGTTTGCCGATGATCCGCTCCGCCTTGTCGTCGTTGGGAATCTCCGCCAGGAGGGGCCAGTAACCGGCCAGGGTCTTTACGGGAATCCGCTGTTCATACCGGTCTATATCGTAATAGAACCCGTCCGCCGGGTCCCACATCAGGGAGTTGATCCTGGTTTTAAGGGAAAAATACTGGCGCTTATACTGAAAGCTGGCCTCTTTGTCGTTTAGGATATCCGCCAGGGCGGACATATAGAGCACGTTGATGGCCATGATGCTGTTAAAATCGACGGGATAGGCCGTCCCCTCCCGGGGGGCGTTGATCATCTCCGTAACGGCCAGGGGCACCTCGTAGAGGCCGTTGGGCCGCCGAAAGACCGCATCCACCCAGCCCATATACTTGTCCAGAATCGGGATAATGTCCTTGACCCGCTTTTTGTTGGCCGATTTATGGTAGAGGTTGAATTCGGCCCAGGCGAAGAGGGGAAGCCCCAGTCCCTCGGGGTTGTCCTCCGCCGCTTCGGGAAGACCCGTCTCCAGGTTATAGGCTGAACGGATGGCCCCGCCGGGCTCCTGCCGGCTGTAAAAGAGATCCAGCGTGGGGTGGGCCTGGTAGATCCGGTTTGAATAGACCAGAAAAAAGGACGAAAAGATGGCGTCCATCTGATACACCACAGAACTGCCGGGATAGGCAAAAAATTTCCCCTCCCCGAAGCTTTTTTCATCCCCCGGAATCCAGCAGTCCTGTATCCAGGCCCAGGTTTTATCATAAATATCCACAAAATCCTGATCGTAGAAGTGAATTCTGGGGAAATCTCGTTTTGTCAACCACTACTCCTCGGAACATGCCTATGCCCCATGCCTATCCTGTCGAGATTACCCCAAGAATGCCAAAAAGTCAAACAAAAAAGGCGCCGCAAAAAGCCGGGCGGCGGGTCCCTGCAAAACGGTTTTCCATGACGCCGGCGGCTTTTTCGCCGGAATTCCCGCGGGAAAGCGCCGGACCCCGGAACCGCCCGGACCGGCCTGCCCCGGCCGGTTCCGCCTTAACCTGTCCGCCGCATTGTGATACGCTTGAAGGGCAGGTTTCTCCGGGCCCCCTGCAGGCGGCCGCCCGGAGCGGGACGCTTCCAGAAATTCCGCCGGGGGCTTTGAGGGTTTCCCGGCGTAATCCGCCGTGTCGGGGGTACAGCCGGTGTACAAGTCCTATATTTTCCTGGAGATCCGCATCCTTTTGCCCTCGGAAACCAAGGCCTTCTGCGGCTGCGCCGGGGCGGAGGTTTCCTGTCCGGTATGCCGGGAAGAGCCCGGAGCCCTGCCGGTTCTCAATGCCGGAGCCGCCCTAAAGGCCGGTCTCCTTATCCGGGGGCTGGGGGGAACCATCATAGAACGGGCCCCCTACGAGCGAAGCCGGAACGCGCCGGCGCTTCCCGGGGGCTATGCCCTTTCCCGGCTTTCCGTAAAGCTGGGGACGGACGGGGGCCTGGACATCATGTTCCACCGGAGGAAGAAGCGTATACGGATTACGGAGATCCGCCTTGAAGAAGACGCGGGGCGGCTTATCCACTCCAACAAATCGGGAAAGGCCGAAACCTGGATGGATTATTCCCGGGCGGGGATGCCCTCCCTGCGGATACGGACCGCGGCGGACTTTGAAATCGGCGAGGAGACCGGGGTCTTCCTCTCGGATCTGCGGCGGCGCATCCAGTATCTGGAGATCATCCCCGGTCCTGCGGCGGAAACCGGCATCCGTTGTAACGCCTATGTGGCCATGGCCCCCTACCCCCAGGAGCCCGTTGATTTTGTAAAACTGCGGAACCTCAATTCCTTTAACTTTGTCTGGAAAGCGGTCAACGCCGAGCTTTTCCGGCAGGAAGAGATCGTAACCAGCGGGGGTACAGTGATGCCCGAAAGCCGGATCTGGAACGATTCGGACCAGAAGACCGAATCCTTCCAGATCCGCGCCGCCGGGGAGAGGCCCCGTTTCATTCCGGTAAAGGTCCCTCCCTTTGTCTATGCGGATCTGCCCGGCGCCGGGGCGGCCACGCCGGAACTTCCCGAAGCCCGGCGCAGCCGCCTAGTTATGGACTACGGCCTCAGCCCCCAGCAGGGGGAATTTATCTGCGACGAAAAAAGCCGGGCCGACTACTTTGAAAAAACCCTCTTCCTGGGGGCGCCCCCTGAGGAAGCGGCCCAGTGGATGATCTATGCGGTAAAAGAATTTAAACGCCTGGGTTTTACCCCGGGAAACGCCCCCCTGAGCCCGGAACGGTTCACGGCGATCCTCAGGATGCTTGAGGATCGCCGCATCCACGGAAGCATCGCCAGGCAGCTGATCGCCGCGGTCCTGAAAGAAGACAGCGATCCCGGGGATATCGTCAGGGAGCGGGGCTGGGAACAGCTTGCGGACCGGAAGCTGATAGAGGAGGTGGTCAAGTCGGTAATCGGCGCTAACCCCCAGGAGGTAAACCGGATCCGGGAAGGGGACGCCGGGCCCATCCAGTTTTTGACGGGGCTTATCATGCGGGAAACCGGGGGGCTCGCGGAACCCACCCTGGTAAAAGAGCTGCTCCGGGAGCAGCTTTCGGTTTCCCTGATCTATGTCCTTTCCATGGGGGGAGCCATTTCGGGCCGGACCGCCGAAGACGGGACGGTGGAAAGCGGGGACGAGCGGGTACTGCGGGATCTTCTGGTAAAGAACAAGGCCAGGGTCCGTTTTGAACCGGTTCAGGTGGGACGGCTCCTCTCGGAGGAGATCGTGCCTTCGGACTGGGCGGCCCTCATCGAAACCGTGGCGGAACGGCTCAACTCGGGGAACGCCAACGGCATCGTAACGGCCCACGGCACCGATACCCTGCCCTATACGGCGCCCCTCCTCTACTGGCTCTTCGCCGGCGCCGCCGCCCCCATCGTCCTGGCCGCCTCCTCCACCCCGCCGGGGGTCTCCTCCGAGGCGAGGCGGACCATGGAAAAGGCGGTGGATCTGGCCCTTAAAAAGCCGGGGGGAGTCTACGTGGTCCACGGGGGCCGGGTCCTCTCCCCATTGAACCTTAAATTCGAGCGGATAGGGGGGGACTGTTTCAGAAACTGGAATATGGGGCCGCCGGTTTTTTCCGGGACCGCCCTCCTTACGGGCCCCCTGGAGGCGGACCGGTACGTACTGGCCCAGCTTCTGGAGGAAGCGGTCAACTCCATGTGCGTAATCCGAATCTATCCGGGGCTGCGCTCCGACTACCTCCTCTCCCTCATGGACCGGGGAGTAAAGAATTTTTTCCTGGAACTGTACGATACGGGGACCGCCGGTTTCCGGGAGGGTCCCTATTCCCTCAAGCGGGTATTCGCCGCGGGTAAGCGGCGGCAGGTCCGGTTCTACTGTACCTCCCAGCAGGAGGGGATAGTGGACTTTTCCGGGTACAGCACCTCCCGGGAGTTGTGGCGGGAAGGGGCGGTCCCCATGGGGGCCTGTACCACCGAGACCGCGGTGGCCCGTTTTCTGGCGGCCAGCATCATCGCCGACAACGAGGAAGAGCGGGCCCGGCTTATGGAATGATCCTCCCCGCGGCGGACGCGGGCCGGCGTTTGACGGGCATCGGCCCCTGCCGCCGGCGGGAGGTCTGCGCCGGTACACGCTCTGCGCCCTGCCGCCGTCCCGGCTTCCGCCGGTTACGGTCTTGTTCGCCTTTACCGGTCGAAGCCGTAATTGTCAAAAATTTTCTTCCGCCGGGCGTCCTCAAGATCCCGGTAAGCGTAAACTCCGTTGAAATACACCACATACTTTTTCAGAAGCCCCTCCTCTATGGCGGCCAGGGCGTGCCTGGCAAAGGCGGCGGCGTGCATCCGGTCCCGGGCGGTGGGGACTCCTCCGCGCTGCTGAAAACCCAGGAGGTTGCACTTTACATTTACCTTGAGCTTCTCCCGTACCAGATCCGCCGCCTCGAACATCTGCCTTGACTCCTCGGCAAAGGTAACAAGCACATAGCTCCGCTGCGCCTTTTCCCGGCATTCGGCGACCCTGCGGAGGATCTCTTCGCCGGAAGTCCGGGGCTCGTACAATACGCCGAAATCGGCCATGCCCATGAGCACCGCGGCCATGGGAAAGTAACTTTCAAAGGCCCCCAGGGTTTCCACAAAGAACACCCGGCCGGGCAGCGCCATGGCGGTGTCGGAAATATCGTCGATATAATTTACCAGCTTGTTAAGGGCGGTATCGTGGCCCAGGGTATACTGGCTGCCGAAGATGTTGTTGTCGATGGTGCCGGGAATGCCCGTTACCGCCAGCCGCGGATTATGCCGGCTCAGGTCCAGGGCCCCCCGGAAACTGCCGTC
>JAISPH010000107.1 GCA_031275035.1 Treponema sp. | reverse complement strand
TCGGCTACCGGCGCGGTATGATACGCCTGACAGGTTTCACACCAATACCGGTTATATTGATGTTCCGTTACCTGATAGGGTTTGATTACCAGCTCTATTTGCTGCCGTGTTTCCGCGTTTATTCATCTGTTTTAATTTTGTCAATCACCGTCAACAGGTTAAAGATATGGATACCGGGGAAAAAACAAGCGCGCGCCGGTGCGGCTAAAACGGCGCCGCATAACTTATCATTGGCATTACTGGCGCCAGGCCATGCCACATTGGTCTGATGTACACGGTTGCCTGCCACGGGCCGGGGGGAGCAGCGTTAAAAAAGGCTTTTCACGGGCAAAAGAACCCTGCTTTGTTACAATGAATTATTATATGATATTTTTAATAATTCAATAATTGTTTCTTTTTTCTTTTCCAATTCATCTTTTTTTATTCTGATCCTGTACCTGTTCCATTTTTCATCATAATCAAGAATATCCAAACCCGCATTGTCAATTTTTTCATCAATTTCATCTGATTTTGGAATTCGTAATGTAACTAACAAATTACTTTTTTGAGGCGTCATTTTTACAAAATTATTTATTTGTCCATTATTTGTTAGGCCAATATAATGTTTTACATAATTAAATTCAAAGTTTTGATCCACTGACTTAATTAGGCCCAATAATTCATCAGCAATTCCCATGGTCTGTTTTGTCCCTTTTTGTTGTTCCCAATAATTTCTATCAGTTTTTTCTGCTACCTCTTCGTCTTCATCAACCAAGCCGAGTTTTAGTTGGTCTAAAACCGTAGTAAATACCAAAGACATATTTTCTTCAATTTTAATCGCATTCATTTGAGGGGAGAGGCCGGCCCCGCCCCGGCAGCCGGTCCCGCGAGGCCGGCCCCTAAAACGGCAGCCTTTGGAGGATGTTCAGAAGCAGGTTGACCAGCACGGTCCCCGCCACGGCAAGGACCGCGAGTACTCCGGTGGACAGGAATACGCCCGCCAGGTAGTTGATAAGCCGGCGGCGGAAGAATATCCGCGTGATACGGTACAGGACGGGCTGGGCGATAGAATCGATGATCCGCCAAAACGTGGAGTAGATGTTCCGGTTGGTAAGGTAGGCGACAAGCCGCAGGAGCAGGACGATGATGAAGAAGCCCAGGGCGAAGGAGACGACGGACCAGACCGCCTGCAGGACGATGGCCAGCAGGACCCCCAGACTCAGGCGGCCGTAATAGGCCGCGGTGGCGCAGACCGTCTGGGCCAGGGAGAGAGCCGCCAGGCCGGCCACGGGGGACAAATCGATAAAACTGGTCTTAAAGATAGGGAAACGGCGCCACCAGTCCAGGTAGGGATCGGTGATCCGGGCCAGAATCTCGACGGGACGGCCCAGGCGGGCTCCGCCAAACCAGCTGAGCATCACGCGGATGAAGATGATCAGCATATAAGCCCCTATAAGGCGTCCCAGCAGGTTCAGGATAAAAAGCATGTTATTCCCCCCAGACTTCCGCCACCACGGGGCAGCGTTTTAAGGCGTTGACAGAAGCCGGAGCGGCGCTTGCGCTTATCTGGCTTGCGGTACGGATCACCGTCTCCCGCCCGGCCGTCCCCTGGGGCACGTGGATAAAAACCTGGCAGGGGCCGGGGTTTTCCATAAGTTCGTCCCGCAGGGGCAGAAGGTCCTCGTCCAGGCGGGCGGCGGCGCTGTCCAGCCTGATGTGCAGTTCCCGCCACTCCCGGCCGGACTTTTCGCCTTCCACGGGGGGCGGCGCGGAGGCCGGAACCCGATCCGCCGCCGCCCGCGGCGCCCTGTCCGCGTTCCCCTCTTCCACCCTGGTATCCGTTGTATTTTCAGCCATTTTTTCCGCCTTCTTTCCCAGTCGTTCCAGGTCCAGCGCCGACCCGACCTTAAAACTTGGTTTTTCCCTGGACTTGTCCAGCCGCCCTTTCAGGGCCGCCGGTTTCCCTTCCGCGATTTTACCCCGGCAGCTTTCCCAGACTTTCCCGAAGAATACCAGATCGATCTCCCCCCGGTAATCCTGCAGGGACCCAAAGGCCATGGGTTTTCCGTTTTTGTCCTGGATGGGCCGCAGGTTCGTCACCGTACCCACCAGCGTGTACTCGTCCTCCGGGGCCTTCGCCATATCCCCAAGGTCCAGCTTGACAAACTGCCGCCAGGTTTCCCGGTACTTGTCCAGGGGCTGAACGCAAAAACTCTCCACCAGTTCGGGAATTTTAAGCTTTTCCGCCTCCAGAACCGTTTCCACGTGGACCGCCGGCTTTGCCCGTTTGGTGTCCAGCTTGCCCTTGAGCGCGATAATGTCGTTTTCCTTGAACCTGTCCCGGTTCTTTACCCACACGTCCTCAAAGAAGACCAGGTCTATCTCCCCCCGGTAGTCCGCCAGCGTGGCAAAGGCCATGGGCCTTCCGCTTTTACTCGTGATAGCCCGCAGCCCCTTGAGGATCCCGATTAAAACGCAGGGCCCCGGAGAGGCGGATTCGGCGCGCCCCAGATCCAGCCTGACGTATTTTTCCCAGAGTTCACGGCAATCGTCCATCGGATGACCGGAAAGGTAGAAACCCGTCAATTCCTTTTCGATCCGCAATTTTTCCTCCCGGCTCTTTTCCGGGAATTCGTCAAAGACAAAATCGGGGTAGACCTTTTCCTCCGTGTCCCCAAAGAGGCTGGACTGGCCGTATTTGGACTCGTCCTTGATGTTCTGGGCGTAATCTATCGCCCGTTCCAGGTTTCCCTGAAGGAGCTCCCGGCGCCGGTCCAGCCTGTCAAAGGCCCCGGTCAGGATCAGCAGTTCCATGTTCTTCTTGCCAATCGTTTTTATGTCCACCCGGTTAAGAAAGTCCATAAAGTCCCGGTAAGGCCCCTCCCGGCGGCGCGCGACAATCTCCTCCGCGCTCCGGTCGCCTATACCCTTTATCCCCAAAAAGCCATAGACAATGCGGTTGTCCACAACGGTAAAGAGTTTCCCCGAACGGTTTATGTCCGGCGGGTCCAGGGCAAGCCCCATCTTTCCGGTCTCGTCGATACAGGCGGAAAGCTTGTCCTTATCGGTACTGTATATCTCGTTGGAAAGGTTGGCGGCCATGAACTCCGCGGGGAAGTTGGCTTTAAGGTAGGCGGTCTGGTAGGCCAGCACCGAATACGCCGCGGCGTGACTCTTGTTAAAACCGTAATCGGCAAAGGGGACCAGCAGATCGTAAATCTCCCCGGCCTTTTCCCGGGAGTAGCCCTGCTTCATGGCCCCTTCCAGGAACGGCGCCTTTTCCGCGTCGATGATCTCCTTTTTTTTCTTCCCCATAGCCCGGCGCAGCAGGTCCGCCTTACCCATGCTGTAGCCCGCCACAATCCGGGCCACCTGCATAACCTGTTCCTGGTAGGTTATGACCCCGTAGGTCTCCTTGAGTATCCCCTCCAGACTGGGATGGGGATATTCGATAGGCTGGCGGCCCCATTTGGAATCGATAAACTGGGGGATAAACTTTATCGGCCCTGGCCGGAACATCGCGTTTAGGGCGATAAGGTCCTCGATTCTGCCCGGCTGCGCCTGTTTCAAGGTGTTCTGCATCCCGTCGGATTCAAACTGGAAGACCTCGAAACTCTTACCCTCGCCCAGCATCTTAAACGTCGCCTGGTCGTCTTCCGGTATCTTCTCTATGTCGAAGTTCCTGAATTCGCCCCCCCGTTCCCGGACAAGCTCCTCAGTATGTCTGATCACGTCCAGAGTCTTGAGCCCCAGGAAGTCCATCTTCACCAGACCGCACTGCTCCAGGAAACCCATAGTGTACTGGGTGGCCACCCCGCCGGTTTTAGGGTCCCGGTAGAGTGGCACGTAGTTGTCCAGCGCGGACCGGCCTATCACCACCCCCGCCGCGTGGATACTGGAATGGCGGTTCAGCCCCTCCAGCTTCCGGGCCAGCGCGAACAGCTCAGTGTATTTCGGGTCCCGCTCCAGTTCGGCCAGCCGGGGTTCTTCCTTCAGGGCCTTTGCCAGCGTAATCTTGGGGTCCTTGGGGATCAGCTTGGTGATTATTTCGGATTCGGCAATACTGATGTCCAGCGCCCGGGCCACGTCCTTGATCACCTGCTTGGCCCCCAAAGTTCCAAAGGTGATAATCTGCCCCACCCGTTCCTTGCCGTACTTTTCCGTCACGTACTGGATCACCTCGTCCCGGCGCGCGTTGCAGAAGTCAATGTCAAAGTCCGGCATGGAGATACGCTCCGGATTCAGGAAACGTTCAAAGAGAAGGCCGTATTTAAGAGGATCGATGTTGGTGATACGCAGGGCGTAGGCCACAATCGAACCCGCCCCGGAGCCCCGGCCCAGCCCCACGGAGATACCGTGATCCTTGGCCCAGTTGACAAAGTCCGCCACAATAAGGAAGTAGCCCGTAAAACCCATCTTGATGATCACGTCCAGTTCGTATTCGGCCTGTTTGACAACCTTTTCCTCCATGCCGGGGTAAACCTTGGGCAGCCCCTCCATAGTCAGATGCCGCAGGTAATCGTCGGCGCTGGTAAAGCCCGCGGGAATCTCAAAGTCCGGCAGGTACCGGGGCAGCTCCTTCACCTTGATCTCCGGCACGTCCGGGGCGCAGCGGCGGGCAATCTTCATCGTGTTGGAGATCGCCTCCGGGTATTCGCTGAACAGGGCCGCCATCTCCTCCCCGGTTTTGAAGTAAAACTGGTCCCCGTAGTACTTTTTCCGCCGTTCCTCGCTCCGCAGCTTCCCCGTACCAATACAGAGCAGCAGATCGTGGGCCGCCGCGTCCTCCCGGTTAAGGTAATGGACGTCGTTAGTCGCCACCAGAGGAATACCCGTCCTGCCGGAAATACCGGCGATAACCCGGTTAATGTCCCGTTGGGAAAGGGAACTGCCCCGCAGCGTCCCCGCCGGAATACCGTGGTCCTGAATTTCCAGGTAAAAATTCCCCTCCCCAAACAGGTCCCGGTAGAACAGGGCCCTTGCCTCCGCCTCTTCCGTCTTCCCCGCCTGGATCAGCCGCGGTATCTCCCCGCTCACGCAGGCGGAAAGGGCGATAAGCCCCTTGTGGTACTCGGCAAGCAGTTCGTCGTCAACCCGGGGCCGGTAGTAAAAACCCTCCGTGTAGGCCCTGGAGCAGAGCTTTACCAGGTTAAAGTAGCCCTCCCTGTTTTCCGCCAGAAGGATAAAGTGGTAGTACTTGTTTTCGCTTTCCGCCCCCTTTTTCTCGAAGCGCGAACCAGGGGCCACGTAGACCTCGCAGCCAATAATAGGTTTAACGGGCCTGGCCCGCTTCTCCTGCCGGGAGTTTTTTTTGCAGGCCGCGAGAAAATCCATGGCCCCGAACATATTGCCGTGGTCCGTCAGGGCCAGGTACTCCATCCCCAGCTCCTCCGCCCTGTCGCAGAGGCTCGTTACGGACACCGCCGCATCCTGAAGGGAAAAATCGGAATGGACATGCAGGTGGATAAAGTCGCTCATGGCCCTATGGTACCGCCCTTTCCCCCGCTCGGCAAGCTCGGGGGGCCGCGGGGCGCCAGACGCCATGGTTTTTAGCTTATAAGGGGGGGCCTGCTACCGGGGGAAGGGGGCGGGGGGCGAATGGAGGGCGCGTGCGTATTGCGCCCCCCCCGGGCCCCGCGGCG
>JAISPH010000082.1 GCA_031275035.1 Treponema sp. | reverse complement strand
GCCCGGATATGTGCGGCCCGGGGCCGCAAAAAATGCGCCCAAATTCAAGGGTAAAATCCACCGGTTTAATCGTGACCATGTACCGGCGGTTTTTGGGGGATCCCCGGAGCGGAAAAAAGTTTATATGCCCGGGTTCCCGGCTCCACCGAGGAGCCTGCCGCGCTTGTAGGTTTTTGCGGCACTTTGTACCGCAAAAACCACGTTATACGAGCCCCTTGGGGAGTTTACAAGGTAAAAAATTGTCTTGCAGGCGATTTTTCAGGGTTTTACGTGCGAAGCGCAACAAACTCCTGAGGCCGGTTGCGGCCAAAGACTAATATTTATACAAAAAATATGCAGATTTTTCAGTATTTATGCAGAAAATCCCTTGAATATCATAAGAAAAGCATACTATTGTATAATCACTTCGGGGGTAAAGCCCTGTAGCGAATCACCCCAAACAAAAGGAGACATCACGATGAAAAAAACGGCATTTTTGTTTTTAGCGCTGCTTTTGGCGGCCTTGTCCGCCTGTAAGGGCAAACCCGCCGGTGGAGGGGAGGCGGACGCCGGCTCGGGGGAACGGCACCTTATCATCGCCGCTAACCCCGATTACGAGAGCTTTGATCCCGGCATTGCCTATGAGCCCTACGGATCCACGGTTATCCACGCCTGTTATGATAACCTCTTTGAATTTCAGGGCAGCCTGGATAACCTGGCGCCCGCGGCCGCGGAAGGTTATGAAATATCCGCCGACGGCTTGACCTATACCTTTACGCTGCGCCCCGGCATACGGTTTGCCGGCGGCAATCCCCTTACCTCCGCGGATGTAAAGTGGAGTTTCGAGCGGGCGATCAACCTTAAGGGCAACGCGGCGTTTATGGCGGAGGGGATCACCGGTATCGAGACGCCGGACGACGCCACGGTTATCATCCGTTTACGGGAGACGGACCCGTCCTTTCCCATTGAACTCGCCTTTGTGTTCTTTTCCATCATGGACAGTAAGGCCGCGACGGAGCAGGGGGCGACCAACGCCCCGGACGCCGATGTTACGGATACCGCCAGAACCTGGCTGGATACCCACAGCGTGGGTTCAGGGCCCTATCAGATCGAGACCTACACCCCCAAGGTTGAGGTGGTCCTGGGCAGGAACCCCAACTATTGGGGGCCGGCGCCCTACTACGACCGGATTACCATCAGCACCGTGATGGATTCCAACACCCAGTTGATGATGCTCCGGGCCGGGGACGCGGACATTGCCTTTAACCTCAGTGCGGAACAGGTCAAGAGTATTGCGGGGGTTCCGGGGATCACCATCCTGGATGCCCAGTCCCTGACTACGAGCTTCCTCCTGATGAACCGGGACCCGGCAATCGGCGGCCCCGTGGCGGATCCCCGGGTGCAGGCGGCGATCCGCCTGGCCCTGGATTACGGGGGGATCCAGGCCGTTGCCGGTCCCGGCATGAGTACCCCCATGGCGCCCTTCCCCCTGGGCCTGCTGGGGTCCCTGCCTCCCGGGGATGTTGCCGGTTACCCGAAAACCGCGGAGGCCAAGGCCTTGCTGGCGGAGGCGGGCTATGCCGGCGGGTTTAGCACCAGGCTCTACGTGCCCACCAGTACGGTAGTGGGGGTGGAACTGGTTACCCTGGCGCAAAAACTCCAGAACGACCTCGCCGCCATCGGCATCACCGCGGAGCTGGTCCCCGAAAACGTAACCATCTCCCTGGAAAGCTACCGGACCGGCCGGCAGTCCCTGGGGCTCTGGTACTGGAGCCCGGACTATCCCGATAACAACAGCCAGCTCGCCTTCCTCCCGGGCAACAGCGTCGGGCTCCGGGCCAACTGGACCGCGGATCAGAATCCCGCCCTGGCCGCCCTGGGGAAGCGGGCCGCCACGGAGATCGACAATGCCAAACGGGTGGAGCTTTTTACCCAAATCCAGCGGGCCATGATCGAAGACACGCCCTTTGCCATGCTCCTGCAGCATACCAGCCAGTACGCGGTCAGGAGCGGCCTGACCGGGGCGGATTATCTTGAACTGTATCAGCTGGATCTCAAAAGAATCGCGGAGTAGGATGCTTGGGTATGCCGCGTTATTTGGTCAGGAGGATGGTTTTTCTCTTCTTTTTGATGATCGGCATCTCGTTGATCGTCTTCCTGCTGTCCCACGCGGTACCCAGCGATCCGGTGGTCGCCAATTTAAGCCAGCGCAATCTGGCGAACGAGGAAATGGTGGCGGCCTTCCGCGCGAAATGGGGGCTGGACAGGCCCCTGTACGCCCAGTACCTGACCTATTTAAAAAACCTGCTCCGGGGGGACCTGGGGGTGTCTATCCGTACCCAGCGCCCGGTATTTGACGATCTGGCCCGGTACTATCCCGCCACCGTGGAGCTGGCCTGTTTCGGCATCATCTTTGCGGTGGTTTTTGGGATGTCCTTTGGGGTCATTTCCGCGATTAAGCGGAATACCCTGACGGATCATCTGTTACGGGGGCTTTCCGTTTTTGGGGTATCGGTCCCTTCCTTCTGGTTCGCCCTGATCATGCTTTTTGTGTTTTACCTGGGCCTGGGGATAGCCCCCGGTCCGGGGCGGATCGCCGCCCGGGCGGCCGCGCCGGTTCATTGGACGGGGTTTTTCACCATCGACGCCCTGGCCATGGGGAATTTTTCCCTGTTTTTGGACGCCCTGAGCCATTTGGTCCTCCCCGGCATCTGCCTGGGGATGTTTACCATGGGGCTTATCACCCGCACCACCCGTTCCAACCTGCTGGAGATCCTCTCCCAGGATTATATCCGTACCGCCCGGGCCAAGGGCCTGAACGAGCGGGATGTGATCGGCAGGCACGCCCTGGGCAACGCCCTGATCCCGGTGGTAACGGTTATCGGGGTGGGGTTTGGGAATTTACTCAGCGGTATGGTCCTGGTGGAAACGATTTTTGCCTGGCCCGGCATCGGGCAATACGCCTATCAGTCCGCCAAAAACCTGGATTTCCCCGCCATTGTGGGGGTATCCCTCCTTATCGCCCTGAATTATGTGATCATCAACCTGGTGATTGACCTTTTATACGGAATCATGGATCCCCGGGTGAGGTACCAGTAAATGTGGCGCATGATGCGGCAAAACAAGCTGTTTGCCGTGGGCTTTACCGTATGTATCCTCTGGGTGATCATCGCCCTCATCGCCCCCCTGATCTCCCCCTATGAACCCCTGGCCCAGGATATGAACGCCCGGTTCGTCAAACCCTGCCGGGCGCATCCCTGCGGCACCGACAGCCTGGGCAGGGACATCCTGAGCCGGGTTATTTGGGGCAGCCGCATTTCCATTGAGGGAGGGGTCCTGACGATCATCTTCGCCTCCCTGGTGGGTATTGTCTACGGCGGCGCCGCGGGTTTTGCCGGGGGCCTGGCGGACGAAATTATGATGCGCCTCTGCGAATTGGTCCAGGCCTTTCCCACCATCATCCTGGCCATGGTGATTTCCACCGCCCTGGGGCCCAACCTCTTCCATACCCTCC
Organism: Treponema sp.; assembly: GCA_031275035.1. The sequence goes on along the minus strand of JAISPH010000082.1, from coordinate 2,999 downwards.
TGGCCATGGTCATCGTCTGGTGGCCCAATTACGCCCGGGTCATGCGGAGCATGGTCATCCAGGTGCGTTCCAACGAGTATGTGGAAGCCTCAAAATCCCTGGGGGCTTCCCCCTTCCGGATCTTCTTTAAAGAGATCCTGCCGAACAGCATCGGCGCCATCATCGTATTGGCCACCGTGGACTTTGGCAACGCGATCCTCCTCTTTTCGGGCCTGAGTTTTTTGGGGCTGGGCTCCCCTCCCCCGGCCCCGGAATGGGGGGCCATGGTATCCGACGGCGCCGCCTATCTGACCAACTGGTGGATCGCGGTTTTTCCCGGCTTGGGGATCCTCACCATGTCCATGGGGGCCAATTTTATCGGCGACGGTATGCGGGACCTTTTGGACCCCAAGCTCCGCAAGGAGATCTGAATTCCCTCATGCTGCAACCCATACAAACGAGGCGGTTCCAAAACCCCGGTTTCCGGAACCGGCTCAATCGTATTTCCCCTCATGCTCCGGCTGTATCGAACCCCGGAAGATTAGACTTGTTCAAGAACCCGGTTGGTTCTTGAACAAGTCCTGCAAAATGCTCCGCATTTTGCTTTTTTCAGCGGAATTTGTTCAGAAACTGAAGTTTCTGAACAACTCTATTGAGCCCGGCGCGTAAACAGCGCCGGTTATGCGCGATGCAATGCTTGTCATCAGCGTTGTTCGACAAGCCGCTTGGCCGGCAGGTCCCGCGGCTTCCAGCCCTGGGGCGCGGCATTTTCAGGGGAATTCGGCGGGGGAACTGAAGCTGCCGAACAAGGCTATATTAAGCCGCGCGCGGATCATGGGATTTCCGCTTTACGGATCCCTGTAAATGTTATAGAGTATCATTATGACAAAGCATAATCCCATTATTAAACCGTTCTTAAAATGGGCCGGGGGTAAAAGGCAGTTATTGTCAGAAATAAAAAAATATCTCCCCCGAAATATCAATGACTACACGTATTTCGAACCATTCGTCGGAGCCGGGGCTGTTTTTTTTGCATTACAGCCCAAGAAAGCGGTTGTTAATGATTTTAATTCACAGTTAATTTTAACCTATAACGTTATAAAAGAAAACGCGGAAGAACTCATTGTGTTATTAAAAAAATACGGTGAGAAAAACAATAAAGAAATTTTTTACACGATCAGAAATTTGGATCGGGATACAGCAAAGTTTAATAAATTAACCAAAATCGAAAAAGCCGCCCGGTTAATATTTTTGAATAAGACTTGTTTCAACGGCTTGTATCGCGTAAATTCCCAGGGTCTTTTTAATGTCCCGTATGGAAAATACAAAAATCCCGCAATATGCGAAGAAATTGTGTTAAGACAGATTAGTGCATATTTCAATTCAAATGAAATAAAAATCATGAATGGTGATTTTGAACAGGCGGTAGCGTCCGCGGATAAAAATTCATTTGTTTATTTTGACCCTCCCTACCATAGCCCGGGCAAAACCAATTTCACCGGATACCTTGCGGATGGATTTGGGGAAGAAGAACAGGAACGGCTTCGCAACGTTATGCTGGAAATGACAAATCGCGGGGCAAAGTGCCTGCTAAGTAATTCCGATACGGATTACATTCGGGATTTATATAATTACCAATGCTTTGATATTATATCCGTGCGGGCAAAAAGGGCCATCAACTCTGATTCCGCAGGCAGGGGCAAGGTTAATGAGCTTCTGGTTATAAACCGGAAAGCCAACCAAGGAGCCAACCAAGGAGAAAACTGCTAATCGTTTTTTATTTTCCCGTCCAAATAATTGTCTATGTCATTATTTCTTTCAGGTATATTTTCTCTTGAAATAAATCTGGTATACAACAAATTAAAAAGCTCAATAATTTCCCGAATGTTAAACGCATTCAATACGGCCCCTCTCATGCTGATTGGATACGTTTCATCTATATTAAACGCCTCCTCTGAATTGTTAACGTTTATTTTTCCGGTTATATTTATATTAAATTGTTCTTCAAAATCACTAAATCTAATGCTATAAACAATCATGCCGTTTGATTTTTCCCTCTTTATTATTAAATCGTTTTTGTTTATTATAAAGAACAGCCCCTCATTTCCGTTTTCCGGCATATTTGATACAAATAATTTTATTTCTTCTTTTTTACACTTATCCAGAACAAAACTATTGACTTTGTAAAATCGTTCAGGATTTTTATTTTTTCTATAAAGCAGTTTCAAAAAAGCCTTCTTCTTTATTTCTTCTAAATCCGTGTTTAATTTATTTTTTATTTTCTGTATTTCTTTGTCAACATAGTCTTCTTTTTCTTTATCCGTATTAAGTTCTTTATATGAATATATGTTTGATATATCCGCATAAGACATTTTTATTCCATTGACATCAGTTGTTAAACTTTCTATTATGTTATTCAATAAGAATAAAGCATCGTTGTTTATTCTTATTTTTTTATTATTTATTTCATTCACTATTATTGTTTCGATCCTCAACAATATTTCCCTGATGTATTTTCTTTTTTCCTCTATATTATATTCACTAATGCCGTTTAAAGATTTTTGTACATTTGCTTTTATTTCCAGCGAAATATTTCTGGCCTTATCAAATAGTGTAATTTTATCGGATATTTGAATTAAGGTGCTTTTTTGTACATGAACCAGAAAAATCAAATATCTATTAACTATAGTATCAAAATCATTTAAAACATTTTCTTCAATAAAATTCATAATTTCGCTCCATTGGCTTGTTCTAAATCACAGAGGATGCTCCACTGCTTCAGTTTTTGGGACAGCTTCTCTATATTGTCAAAGATACCGCGGAGCTCTGCCCCGCGGAGGATCATTATAGTTCCCGGATTTGGCTTTCCGTCAGCCCGGTAATCCGAACAATCTGTTCGAGGGGTATGCCAAGGGCTTTCGAATTCCGGGCGATTTCAACCGCTTTCTGTTTTTCCCCGGTCATTATCCCTTCTCTCATCCCCTCTCGCCGGGCGTGATTGATGCCGCTCGTCCAGTCCG
>JAISPH010000079.1 GCA_031275035.1 Treponema sp. | reverse complement strand
AATACCAGCGCCATGAGCAAAAGCACCTTGAAGGTATAGCCCTGGGTAAATTTCCGCACAAAAGGCGGCTTGTCCTTGTCCATAATAATCCTCCCGCGGACCCTTCCGTCCTGTATGCCGGGCCGCAATAAACCAGGAAAATAGTGTACCGGTTTTGGGGGAAAGGGACAACCCAAGACATATTGACACTTCTGCGTATATTGTATATAAGTTATACAAACAAAACATTGTAATACTAAATTAACATTTTGCGAGGTTTGTATGGACAGCAGGGCGGAACAAAAGAACGGCCGGGGCGGCCTCATCGTCTATTCCAGCAAGACCGGGAATACCCGGAAACTGGCTGAGGGTATCCGGAAAGGGCTTGCGGAGGCCCTGGGCCAGGAACCGCGGATAGCGGCGGTGGAAGACGGGCCCGATCCCGCCGGTACGGACTGGATCCTTGTGGGTTTTTGGGCCGACCGGGGAAACGCGGATCAAGGGGCTTTGCAATACCTAAAATCCCTGGAGGGCCATACTATCGGCCTGTTTGGAACCCTGGGGGCCTACCCCGATTCGGATCACGCAAGGGATATATGCAAAAAGGTGCGGGAGCTGGCGGCGGAGAAAAACACCGTTTTGGGTTGTTTTTTATGCCAGGGCAGAATCGATCCCGCCCTGACCGAGCGTTTCAAGAGCCTCCCGGCGGATAATCCCCATGCCATGACGCCGGAACGGATGAAGCGCCACCTGGAAGCGGCAAAACATCCCGACGAAAAGGACCTGGAGGACGCGGCCGCCGCCTGTCTTTCCATGGTCAAGTCCGTTTTATCGGATGCGGCCGCGCCGCCGGGGGCCGCAAATTGAAATTCCGCAAGATACATGCCGTTATTGCGGCGGTATCTGTTTTGCTTGCCCTGCTCTTTCTCTTCGGCCTCTTTTTTGGCAGCGTCAAGATCCCCCTTAGGGACATGGGGGCCATCCTGGCCGGCGCGGACCGGGACAGCGCCGCCGCAAAAATAGTCATGGGCATACGGCTGCCCCGGATTATGATGGCCATCCTGGTGGGGATGATGCTCGCCGCCGCGGGAACCATTTCCCAGGCGGTGTTCCGCAACCCCCTGGCGGACCCCTACATCATCGGCATAAGTTCCGGCGCGGTGGCCGGGGCGGTCCTGGCCTTTATCCTCAAACTGCCGGATATCTGGTACGGGCTCTTTGCCTTTGTCAGCTCCATGGGAACCGCGTTCCTCATCTTCCGCCTTTCGGGGAAGCGGGGCAAAACCGATACGGCGGCTCTCCTTATTATCGGCGTGGCGGTTTCCGCCTTTTTGGGGGCCCTCACCTCCTTCTTTATGTATATGGCGGGGCAGGATTCCTACCGGGTCATGGTCTGGACCATGGGCTATCTGGGTTCCGCTTCCTGGACCAGGGTAGGGCTTCTGGTAGTTCCCCTCTGCCTGGCCATGTTGTACTTTCTCTACTACCGGCACGATGTGGACGCCCTGCTCCTGGGAGACGAGGAGGCCCATTCCCTGGGGATCCCCGTGGGCAGACTGAAACGGCAGCTTCTCCTGGTGGTCAGTTTGATCGCCGCCTTTTCGGTGGCCTTTTCCGGGATGATAGGCTTTGTGGGCCTCATTGTTCCCCACGCCGTCCGGCTCTTCATCGGCAACAAGCACGGCCGGCTGCTTCCCCTGGCGGCCTATACGGGAGGTATGTTCCTCCTCTTTGCCGATACCCTGGCCCGGACGCTGCTCTCCCCCATCGAAATTCCCATCGGAGTTATCACCGCTTTTTTCGGCGCGCCCTTCTTTTTATTCCTCGCCATTACAGGCGGGAAAAGGAGGGTCCATGAGTCTTAGCGCCTACGATGTCAGTTTCGCCTACCATGAACGGCTGGTTCTCAACAATATATCCCTTTCTCTCAAGGGCGGGGAATTCCTGGGCTTCCTGGGCCCCAACGGTTCGGGGAAATCAACCTTCCTCAAAAATCTCCTGGGCTTCCTTAAACCCTCCGGGGGCCGGATCGTTTTCTCCGGGACCGGCGCTGTTCCTACCCGGACGGAACGGTCGCGAACAGAATGTTCGAAGCGCCTTGCCTTTGTGCCCCAGAACTCGCATCCCCCCGCTTCCCTGTCGGTGCGGGATGTGATCCTCATGGGCAGGCTGCCCCATATCCGGGATCGTTGGACCGGTTACGGAAAGGCGGACAAGGAGAAGGTCGAGGAGATGCTCAAGGTGCTGGGGATCGCAGGCATGGCGGAACGGGATGTGATGAGCCTTTCGGGGGGCGAAATGCAAAAGGTGATCATCGGCCGCTGCCTGGTACAGGAAGGGGACATCCTGCTTTTGGACGAGGCGACTTCGGGGCTGGACCTTAACCACAGCATCGAAATTATGGAACTGATGCGGAAGAAGGCCGATCAGGAGGGGAAGACCATCGTGGCGGTGCTGCACGATCTGAACCTGGCCTCCCAGTACTGCGACCGGATCGTGCTCCTTAAAAACGGCCGCCTGCGGTACCAGGGAAGCCCCCGTGATATTCTCACCGAGGAAGTGGTGGAGGAGATCTACGGTATCCGGGCGGCGGTTAAAACCGATGAATACGGCAGGCCCTTTGTTCTGCCCCGGCGGGCGGCTCCCCCGGACATGCGGGAAGCCGGGCTAGGAGCCTTGCAAGAGGAGGCGGCCCATGTTCACTGAACGGTTCCGCTCCCACCACGACGCGGAACACAGCCTGGAGGCCCTGCTGGGAAAACCCGGCGGCCATTTGCGGCGGCTCCTCAAGATGAAAAGCTGGTCCGCGGTGGAGGCCGGGCTGAAGGAATCCCCCACGGGCAAGAGCCGGGGCATCTACATCCACGTGCCCCACTGCGACAGGATCTGCACTTTTTGTAACCTC
>JAISPH010000241.1 GCA_031275035.1 Treponema sp. | reverse complement strand
GACGGATTGATTACGCCGCCACAAAAAACCGGATCATTTTTCACAACCGTCTCCTTTCCTGTTTTTGCGGAAATCCGCCCCGGGACATTACCCCCAGCTTAGGCAAATTTTATCGATTTTTTCATAAAAAAACAACATTTTATGTAAAAAAATACAAAACATCCGGTTTTTGGGTCCCGCAGCCGGATTTTCGTCAATTCAAAGGTAAAAACGCAGATTCCGGGGCGGCCGCATATCATAGTACGGTCCCGGCCCGTTACCGTACTATCGGCGTTTCCCCGGCGTGAATTTAGTTCGTGATGGCCGGTGAGGGCAGGCTTTGGTTTGACGGAAACCGGGGGTTTCGGACAACCCTGATTCCGCCTGCGGGTCCATACCCCGCCGCAAGCTGCGAACTCTGGGGCGGGGAGAGTCATTGAATAAGTCCAATATTTTCTCTCGTTACTATCTTTATATCTCAACGCCTTCCATTTGCAAAAGTTTGCGTTTTATGGCAAGGCCCCCCGCGTATCCGGTAAGATCGCCGTTCTTCCCTATCACGCGGTGGCAGGGGATTAAAATGGAAACAGGATTATGACCCACCGCGCTGCCGGCCGCCCGGGCGGACGCGGGCTTGCCGTTATTTTCCAGCTCAAGCTGTTTTGCGATCGCCCCGTAGCTTGTGATTTGTCCATAGGGTATTTTACGCAGGATATTCCATATTGATTTTTGAAACGGACTCCCCTCGGGCATAAGGGGCGGCATAAAATCAGGTTCTTTCCCGGAGAAATATATGCCCAGCCATTTTTTGACATCTTCAAATATGGGCAGATTTTGTTCCAGAACATCTTTCCCCAATGTTTTGGCAAAATATTTTTGCCCCTCGATCCATAAGCCAGAGACGTTTTTACCATCGCTTGATACGGTAAGCATTCCAACCGGCGATTTTATTTTGTAAACGTATTCCATGTTTATGCTCCTTTCTGTATTTTCATTATCGGTCATCTTGTTTCCTTTTTTTCTTTGGCGCGTAATTTTCATTGGACTTGTTCAAGAACCCGGTTGGTTCGACAACAACTGAAATTTTTGAACAACTCTATTCAAAGGCGAAGGCGCCGTAAAAGGTGGTGTTTCCCCGTTCCGCCCTGGCCATTACCAGGGGGGTTTTTAGGGATCTTATCGCGGCGCCTTCAAAGAGGCCGCTTTCCAGGAGCGCCGCAATGAGGGGGGCGCCGCAGGCGCTGATACTGCCGTCATATATGCCCCTGCCGAACTCGGCGTTTTTCCCCTCTTCCAGAAGCCGGCAGCAGTTTTGCGCATGGAGGAAGGCCTTTGCTTCGTCATGGTCCACGGCCAGGTTGGAGGAGACCACCAGGAGCAATTCCTCCAGGTTAGGCTCAAAGGTAATTTTCAGCGCCCTGGCCAGGGTGGAGATGAAACGGGGCTGGCTGCCGCTCATCAAAACAGGAATGATCGCCGCTCCCGGAAAACAGAACCTGATGAAGGGGAGGAGGACCTCGATGGAAGATTCGTCCAGATGGGGAATATCGTTGTATTCAAACAGGGTGGAGCAGGAGGCCAGCCCGCTGCAAAGACGGCGATCCACCGGAAGCATTCCCAGGGGGGTGGCGAAAAAGTCGGAATCCGACAGGAAGAGCCCTTCTTCGGCATAGTGATGATTGGGTCCCAATACGGCCACCCTGGAGACGCCGCCCCCGGCGGCCCTGCCGGCGGCGGCGGTAAAGGCGGCGGCGGCGATGGATCCTGAAAATTCCCAGGCCCCGTGGGGAACGATAAGGGCCTTTGCACGGCCCCCTATGCTGTGTCCAAGCCCGTAAGAGCAGAGGGCCGCGTTGACGGCGGTTTTTTCTTCGGGATAAAACAAACCGGCCACAATCGGCGATCGGATCTTTTCGGCGGCGGGAACGTTTATTTCCCTCATGTTTTAAGTTTAGGCTTCGGCAGGGAGGGAACGCAAGGAAGATCGCTATTTTTCTATGCGGCATCTTTCCAGTTCTTTAAGCCGCTTTTCGTCCAATTTAATATGAAGGTTTTTTTCCTGGGTAGGGATGACCAGCCCCCTGGGGCCGTTTTTGGCCCGGCGCAGGAATTTGACCGGCGTATAGAAGAGATCCCCTGCGCCGTTATTGCGGCCCTTGGAGTAAAAAAGAGCGAGGTTCCCCGCATCGAGGAGTATGTCCAGGGGGATGGTTTTACCCGCCCGCTGTTTAACGAACACATAGGAGCCGGAAAAATCCCTGGCGTGGAGCCAGAGGTCGTTTCCCTTTACATGCCTCCGCAGCAGGGCGTCGTTTTCCGCGGCGTCCCGGCCCACAATGATGAGCCAGTCCCCGCGGCGAAAGGAAAGCCCCGGCCTGGTGCGGTCGTCCCTGGACGCGGCTTTGACGCCCCCGGATTTGATCAGCCGGTGCAGCGCCAGGGGATTGGTCTGGGCCAGCAGCTCTTCCATGGCCTTTTCCAGCCGGACCAGTTCCGCCTCTCCCGCCCCAATCTCGGCCCTCACTTCGGCAAGTCCCGTCTTGGCCTTCCGGTACTGTCCGTAGTAGTACTCCGCCATGGCGGGGGGACGCTTCCTGGGATCCAATTTGATCCGCACCGGTTCCCGGGTATAGAAGTTAAGCGCATCAAGCCAGCCGGCGCCGGCTTCTATGGAACCCATATTCGCCATGATAATGTCCCCGTATTCTTTGAACCGGTCCGCGGATTCATAATCCGCTTCCTTTGCCCGGAGCCGTTCCAGGGAAGCCTTGAGCCGGCCCATGCGCCCTTCGAAGTTCCGCCGGACCTGTTCTTTCAGCGCTTCCAGGGAAAGGGCGCCGCCGTGCTCCGCATACCAGGCGTCTATCCTTTCATTAAAACTCCCCCCGCCGGGAAGCTCCCGAATCCGGTATTCCTGCCGGGGCCGGGGGACATCCCCCCGGAAGCCGGAGGCCCCGGCTTGAGCCGCGGCCTCCTCTGGAACGAAGCGGCCTCCGGTAATTTCTCCCCGCCTGGGACTCCGCCTCATGGCGTCCAGTATGGTTCCGTCTTCGCCGGTAACCACCACATTGGCGGCGTTTGACCAGAGCCGGATATAGAAATGGCAGCGGTTTTTTCCCTGCCTGATGATAAGCCGCACGATACGGTTATCCCCCAGCTGTTCCGCCGATTCTATCCAGCCGTTGACGATCCGGGATTTGCAGAACTCGGCGAAACGCAGGGGCCTTTCGCTCCGGGGCATGGCCCTGAAAGTTTCATGAATGCGGCAGGCTCCGGGGGTCAGGGCGATAAGGATCATCCGGGTTTTCCCCCTGCCGTAAACTTCGAGGCCCGCCACATCGTAGGCGCTTTGAAGGACCTTTTGAATTCGCGAACCGGGAAGATCCAGCTCGGAGAGGAGGAGGTTGATTTCTTTCCAGTTAAGAGACATACCCCAGTGTACTTGAACAGGGACTGTCTGAAAAGTTTGAAAAACCTGTCCGGGCTCCGGTTTGGGGACAGTTTCTCCGGTACGGCGCTTGTACTGTTTAACAAAACGGGAACCGGCGGGCCTGCGGACCGGGAAGATCCCCGGTTCGGAGACATGAAGCGCCGTGAATTAACTTGTTTCTTGGTCCCGCTTAGGCTATACTCACCGGATGATTTGCGGATATATGAAACTTCCCGTGCTTTGGCTTTTTGTTTTATGCGTTTTAAGCTGCGGCGGAAAACCTGAACCTGGGGCCCCTTCCGTTGCGCCGGATCTTCCCGGCGCGGAGTTTCCGGCGGAGGGGCGGGAAGCGGCGGCATCCCTGCCGGCGGCGTCCTTGCTGGCGTCATCCATGACGATGACGGCGGTTCAGGATCAGGCGGCCCGGATCGCCGCTTCCCTGGATGATCGTCTCCTGGCGGCCCAGGTGATAATGACCGGCATTGAAGGAAAGGGCGCCCTGAGCGGAGCCATGAGGGAATTGCTTGCCAGGATTCCGGCGGGTTCGGTGATGCTCTTCTCTTATAATCTTGATACCGCCGCAGGCATCCGTTCCCTGCTGGAGGAAACTTCCTCTCTGGTGGCAGCTTCCTCTGGAAACGCCGCCGGGGGTCCGGGGGGTATCGCCCCTTTTATCGCGGTGGATCATGAAGGAGGTCCGGTTAACCGTTTCGGCGCCGCCATGGAAGGCGCCGCCATGGAGGGCGCCGTGTCTTTGCCTCCGGCGGCTTCCTTTTGGGTCATGGCTCAAAGGGAGGGCCGCGCCGCGGCCCTGGAGGCGGTCGGAGCGGCGGCCCGCAGATCCGGCAGGGAGCTTCGGAAGCTGGGGATCACGATGAACCTTGCCCCGGTGGCGGAAGTTTTAAGCGAAGAAAACAGGCGGTTTCTGGCGGATCGTTCCTACGGGCCGGATCCCGGCTTTGTAGAACAGGCGGCGGCGGCCTTTATCGGGGGCATGGAAGCGGAGGGAATCTGTTGTACCCTGAAACATTTTCCCGGAAACAGCGGCGCCGATCCCCACCTGGGAGCGGTTTTGCTGACCGGGGACCGGGACGCTCTCCGGTCCGGGGTCAGGCCCTTTGCGGCGCTTATCCGCCGTCCCGCGCCGCCGGCGATGATGGTTTCCCATGCGGTGGTTCCCGCCTGGGACGGGGAGCGGAACGCCAGCCTTTCCCCCGCCGTGATCCAGGACTGGATCAGGGGCGAGCTGGGGTTCCAGGGTATCCTGGCGGCGGATGATTTTTCCATGGCTTCGGCGGCGGGGATGGATCCCCGGGAAGCCGCCGTGGAAGCCCTCAGGGCGGGCATTGATATGGTGATGACCTGGCCGCCGGAACTTAGCCATACCCACGGCGCCATCCTTTCCGCCCTTGAGGAGGGGCGGCTTTCCCGGGAGAGGGTCCGGGAGGCGGCGGCGCGTATCCTTGCGGAAAAGATCCGGTACGGTATATATGCGCCGGATTGGGACAGGGACTGATCGGGGGAGGAGATGGATACTATTGATAAATCGAGGATCCTCTATATAAGCGATCAATGTCTGGTAATCAATAAGATTGCGGGAGAAGCGGTGGAAGGAGCCGGGGAGGGGATGACGGATCTTCCCACCGTGCTGGCGGAACAGTTTGGGACCGTGAAGAAGGGCAGGAGGATATTTCAGCCCGCTGCGGTTCACCGCCTGGATGTTCCCGTATCGGGCTGCGCCCTCTTTGCCCGGACCCCCGGGGCGCTGTCCCTGCTCAACGCCGCCTTTGCCGGAGAAAGGGCCGAGAAATATTACTGGGCGATCATTGAGAATCCCCAAAAGGAGATCCCCGAAACGGGAGAATTGATCCACTGGATCGGCATAGACAGGAAACGGAATAAAAGCGTCGCCTGCAGCGAGAAAGGGCAGGGCCGTAAACAGGGAATACTCCGCTACCGTATCAAGGCCGGGGGGAGAAAATATCTCTTTATGGAAATTGAACTGGTTACCGGGCGGCATCATCAGATTCGGGCGCAGCTGGCCGCCCTGGGGCTTTACATTAAGGGAGACTTGAAATACGGGGCCCGGCGCAGCGAGAAGGGCGGCGGCATACGCCTTCACGCCCGGTCCCTTTACTTTCCCGAACCTTCCGGGGACGGGGGCATTGTTCATGTCAGCGCCCCGCCGCCCGGAAAGGACAAGCTCTGGCAGGACTTTGAAACCGGCGGCCTTCCCCAGGAAAAATGACCGGCTTTGCGGCCTCCGGGGAACTATCCTCCGTGGCGGCCGCTTATTTCCCTGAGAATGCCGAAGGAGGGATCCGCCTTGAAGCGGCTGTTCCCCCCGTCGCCGGAGCAGACCAGGGCGGCGGTTTCAGCCTCTACGGAGAGGATCCCCCCGTCAAGGCCCGTATCGTAGGGGGAGAAGAGGGTTCCGTAGCGGAGGGTCTTTTCGCCCCTGGCGGGAATGGTTACCGTAACGGGCGCTCCCAGAACCTGTTTAACCCGGCGGGCATATTCAAGGCCGTAGGCATAGGCGGCTATGGAATTTTCCGTTCCCAGACAGTAGGTCAGGTCGGTCCCGCCCTCGTAGGGGGCCCAGGGGGTAAAGGGGCGGCCGCCGTACTGCATCCAGAGATCGTTGAAGCGGAGTATAATGTCGTCCTCCCCGGCGGCGGCGGGTCCGGTGAAGAAGCAGACATAGGCCATCTTGAGGACCGGGTTTACCAGCGCCGACCAGCCCAGGGAAGCGGAGGCGGGAATGGCTCCGGCGGCAAAATCGGTATACCCGATAGGGCCGGGAACCTGGGAAATATCGACCTTTCCTCCCTGGGCCAGGGGCGCCTTGCCGAGGCTGTCGAACTGGGCCCCCAGGGCAAGCCTGGTGGTGGTGTCAAATTCGCCGCCCACCGGAGGGGTGGTCCAGACAGCGGCGGCCCCGGAGATACGGCAGCCCGGCTGCAGGAAGGGGGCTCCCAGGGTATTGTGCCAGCCGGCGCAGATGTCAATATCCACATTCCCCTGATTTTTTACCGTTAAACTGGTGTAATGCACGGAATGGGCGGGGACAATCGCATCAATTTTTTTGAAGGAAAGGGGCATGGCCTTGTCGGGACTTTCCATGACGGACAGGGCCCAGGCGGCTTTGGATTCCTCATCGATGCCGCTGTTGATAAAACGCCAGGTAAGGTTTGCGGTCCAGCCGTGGGGGGGCATATCAACCCCTTCAATAATATGGCCCGGACCGAAGTTGGGAATACAAGGAAAGTTGCCGGCAATGTTATAGAGGAGATTCGCCTTCCAGAATGAACCATGTTCCGCATCGTTGAAGGGCTTCATAGTATTGGATCTGAACCAGGGAAGCCAGTGGGCGTTCAGCCGCCGCGTGTCCTGGACGCTGGATAATTCGGGAATCATCCCGCCCGTATCGTCCACCATGACCCGGATTGAATCGTGCTCCAGGATGGTAACATCCCGGTTGCCTATTTCATTGACCCGTACTACTGAAATTTTATCAAAGGCTGCCGCCATATTTGCCTCCTCGCTCCATTGTGCCGTGGTTTGGCAAAAAATTCAATCCTTTTTTGGAGAAGCCCTGAGGAAACGGAGCAGGGGCTCTTCCCAGGAAGAGGCGTTTTTCCCCTCGTTCAGAAAGCGCCGGTACAGATCAAGGATATAATCCCGGACGGCGGCGCGGTCTACGGGACGTATGGGGCCGGGTCCGGTGAAAAGGTCCCCGGCAAAACCTTCGGCCTCGCCGGGGGGAAAGGAAAGGTCAAAACAGGACATGGCGTACATGGCGGCGGCGATACAGTTTACGCTGTGCTGCTTTACATAGAGGATAGCTTCGGTAATGGCCAGAGCCCCCCGGCGCGCCTCCAGAAGCCGCGAAGCCAGCGCTTCCTCATCCCCCAATTCCCGGACAATCGCCGTGAACCCGGTGTAGGAACGGATCATCACCATCACATGGAGGCTGGGGATGCACATAAGATGGGGGTCCGCCGCATGGATCAGGATAAACCGGAGGCTGCCGAAATACAGGGGCCGGTCCGTGGTGGAGAGGTTCTTGGCGTATACCTCCGCCGCAAAGGCATAGAGCCTGCCCATGGAATCAATAAAATCTCCAAGAAGCCTCTCCCCCCTGGCCCCGTACCGGTTCAGGATAAAGCCGATTATCCTAATCCAAAAGAAGGTAAAATCCAGATAGATTCCCACCCATTCGGGGAGAAAGGGGATTTTGGCGTCCAGGGGATGATCTACCCGGGAGACGGGGATGGAGCGCTGCAGGGCCGCCCTGTACTGGAGAATGAAAAAGTTATAGACGATCCGCTTAAAACACAGAATGCCTGTTTTGCTGAGCGCAGGGTTGAGGATCACTTTTAGGATGATGATTGGGATCGGCTGATCCGCTGGCTTATGTTTTACCATTGTATGCATCCGTGTCCGGGGCTTGCGCCGGGAAGGCTTATTATACGCCGAACCCTTGGCGCTGGCAATGCTCCCGGAAACGAGACCTTAAGGTCTCCGGGGAAACATGACCGGCGCCGGCCTTTCCGTCTGTTAAAAATTGTCATTTAAGGGTAGAATCCTGTAGTACTTCAAATAAGGAGCGTTTTATGAGAACCATTAATTTAGGTCTCTCGGGACTGGCGGTGCCGGTTATCGCCGTGGGTTGTATGCGGATCGACGGAATCGGCAAAACCGGGGCCGAACGATTTGTCAAGACCGCCCTGGATCTGGGGGCCAATTTCTTTGATCACGCCGATGTCTACGGAGACGGGGCCTGCGAAGAGATCTTCGCCGCCGCCATAGGCATGAGCAGCAGCGTCCGGGAGAAGATCATCCTTCAATCAAAGTGCGGAATCCGCAAGGGCGTCGCCTTTGATTTTTCCAAAGAGAACATTCTTTCCGCCGCCGACGGCATTCTGAAGCGGCTCAGGACGGATTATCTGGACGTGCTCCTCCTCCACCGGCCCGATCTTCTGATGGAGCCCGGGGAAGTTGCCGAAGCCTTCGGCATACTCCATTCCCGGGGCAAGGTGCGCAATTTTGGGGTGTCGAACCAGAATCCCATGCAGATAGAATTGTTGCGAAAGCATGTAAAGCAGCCCATTGTGGCGAACCAGCTTCAGCTCAGTATTGCCCACGCTTCTATGATATCCCAAGCCCTCCACGTTAATATGGAGGATGATAAGGCGGTCAACCGGGACGGCGGCATCCTGGACTACTGCCGCCTCCACGACATTACCATTCAGCCCTGGTCTCCCTTCCAGTACGGTTTCTTTGAGGGGGTGTTCCTGGGCAGCGACAAGTTTCCCGCGCTCAACGCCAAGATAGATGAAATCGCCGGCAAATACGGGGTCTCCAATACCGCTATTGCCATAGCCTGGCTTCTCCGGCATCCGGCGAAAATGCAGCCCGTTACCGGAACGATGAACCCGGACCGCCTTAGGGACTGCGTCAAGGCTGCGGAAGTCGGGCTTTCCCGGGAAGAGTGGTACGAGATATACCTGGCCGCGGGGAATATACTTCCCTAGAAAATTTCCGGTCCGCCGCAGGACGGTTTCCTGTCCCCCGGCGGGACAGGCGGCGGCATAAAGGCCCGGATTTGAAGGTTTGTTTTTTTATGGAGGATCTTATGCTGGGACCGGTTGTGAATGCGCTGGTGGTTGTGGCCTGCGCCCTGGCGGGTTGTTTTCTTGTCAGGGGGATTCCTGAACGGTTTGAGGAAATAGTGAAAAAGGCCATTGCCCTTGCCGTCATCTATGTAGGGATTAAGGGAGCCCTGGATAACCAGCGGACCCTCCTTTTGATTATGAGCATGGTTATCGGCGCCCTTATCGGAGAGTTCTGCAACATTGACCGGCAGATGAACCGTCTCGGCAGATGGGTCGAAGGGAAACTTGGCTTCGGCCCGGCGGAAAAGGCCGGAAATTCCGGCGGCGCCGTTTCCCCTGTACGGCCCGGCGTTGCTGCGGGAAAAACCAAAAGCTTTTCCCGGGGCTTTGTCTCCGCCAGCATACTCTTCTGTAGCGGCTCCATGGCCATTGTTGGTTCCATGCAGAGCGGTCTCCTGGGAAACTATGAAATCCTCTTCGCCAAGTCCGTCCTGGACGGTTCCATGTCCATCGTTTTCGGCGCCTCCATGGGCATCGGGGTTGCCTTTTCCGCCTTGACGGTGCTGTTTTACCAGGGGGCCATTGCCCTTGTCTCCATGGCGATAAAAGACATGCTGACCCCGGAGATCATCCGGGAGATGTCCGCGGTGGGAAGCCTTCTGATAGCGGCCGTAGGTTTTAATTTTTTGAACGCCGCCGAAGACGGATCGGTCCGGGAGATCCGGGTGGCGAACCTTATCCCCGCCGTCTTTATCCCCTGGATCTATATAGGCGTCGAGGGACTGTTCAAAAGATAGGCGCCCAAAGATCCGGCGGCGGACCCGCTGGGATGTAGCCGGCTCGGACAGCCCGGTTGCCCTGTAAAGACTTAAAGATACTGATAATAACCGCGACGAACCGAAGGTTCAGCCTTATCAACAGACATAAATCGATGCCGCTTGCGCTGCATTAATGGGTTTGGCGGCCATGGTAAAGCAAACTCATAGTGTTTGCGTGGCCGATAAAATGTGGCGAAACATATACGGATCTGTTATGCAATTTTTTTGCTCTACTATTTATTAGCAGTGGGGGTCTAATACCCTCTGCACATTTTCGTATGCGAGCTTCAGGGCGGTTAGACTTAGTAACACCAACAAAAAAACCGGTAGTAGATCCCACTGTTAAACAATTTCCTTACAGAACGAACCTCGTAAGCGATGCAACGCTTACATGATACCCAAGAACCCGCCTTCCGGCGGGGGAGCTTCATTTATATTGCATTCATAATATTCGATCAATAATTCAATATTTTCATTAATCAATATTGGTATTGCTTTTATTATATCTATATCTGCCCAATCCCACCATTTTATTTCTTGTAACTTCTTTATTTTTTCATCTGAAAATCTTTGTCCTATTTGTTTGACCGGCACTCCGCCCCATATTGTATAATCAGGTATTATTTTATTCCTTGGAATTAATGAATTTGCTCCTATAATACAACCATTCCCAATATTTACCCCGGACATTATTTTTGAGTCGCCCCCTATCCATACATCATTGCCCACTATTATATCATTCCCGGCTCGTTTAAATTTACCGCCTTTGTCTTTGAAATAATGAATGAATGCCGTAAACGGATAAGTTGTTATCCATTCAACGCTGTGTTCTCCGCCAAGCAGAAATTTTACATTTTCGGCTATGGAACAATACTTGCCTATCAGTAATTTTATATTCTTCTCCCAGTTTAACACAACAGGAGCACCGTATGTAAAATCTCCAATAATAATATTTTCTTCCGGGTACTGTTCAATATAATATTTCCTTAATCTATTTCTTACTTCATTATATTCCTCTAATGGTTGTTCCTCTTTTGTTACAGGATCCCTTATAAGAATAGATTCTTTGTGCATTATATTTAATTGTTGCCATGTAAATAGTTTTGAGAATTTAGTTTTTAACCAAATCAATCCATATGGAACAAAAGCCTTAATAAATTTTTTTATATATTTATAAAATTGCCGTTTGCCGTTTGCCGTTTGCCGTTTGCATTTTATCAGAAATCCTTCTTTTTGTCAAGTGCCTTTTATGGCATATTTTACCTTATCAAAAGTTTTTGTCAATAATTTTTTTAAGAAATTTTACAAAAAATTCAAGAAATATTTCACATAACGCCAAATAACAACATGCGAATTGAGCCGGTCATAGGCACGCGAACCGGTGAACATATCCCGGCGATAATGCGGAGCGGCATAGACCCGGCAAAAATCGCTGTTATGGTAAAAGCTAAAAGGCCGCCGTATCCTTTGCGCGCTTCACGTCTTCCTTTCGTGTACTCTGTATTATTTAAATTTCCTTTTGGTTTAATACCCCGCAGCTTGCTGCGGTAACTGGGGGTGCGGGGAATATGTTCCCCCGTGAAGACAAAGATTTCAAGGTGAAATCTTCGATACCCAGGAGCTTGCTCCTGGGTTCTTCATTACCGCTCGGGTAATGGGAACCTTATTGACAAGCGCCCCGGCGTCCCCAATTTTGGAGACAATCTTTCCGGCCGGAGTTCTGTCGTAAACCGTAAGTTCCCCCAGTTCCCTTAATCCGTCCCAGCTCAGGTTTTCGGGGGTTGGCGGTATATTCGTCCAGAATAACGATCCTCATGGCCATACCCTCTTTGGCGTTTTAATGGTCGCCGCATAAATGGTATTGAGGAGCCCAAGAAAGGCCGAGAGCGAAAAGAGAACCTCGATACCGGTTTTGGCCCAGATCCAGCCTCCCATAAGGGCGATAAGTATGCTGATCACATGGTTCACCGAGATCCCCGTGGAGAGGGTTGCGGTGATCTCCTCCTGGCTGCCGGCGATGTGCTGTACATAAACATTACTGGCCATGCTTGCCAGGGAGATGATCGAATCCAGCACATAGTTGATACAGACCACCATAAAGGCGATGTTTCCGGGAAAGATGCGGTGGGCGAATCCATAAAAGAAACACACCACGATGAGCAGCAGCGTGTCGGTAACCATGACGAATTTATAGCCGAGCCTGTCGATGATCCGTCCCACGGGATGGCTCAAAAGGGTTCCGAAAGCGGCGCATACTCCAAGAAGCAGGGCGATAATGGAAGTGTCGGCGCCGTACTGGAGGATAAGCACATAGGGGGCAAAGGTGATAAAGATCTGTTTCCGGGCTCCGTAAAAAATTTCCAGTATGTAATATGTGAAAAACTTTTTTGCAAAATAGAAACGCCGCCGGGGACCTTTAGGGGTCGAATCCTGCAGCGCCAGGGCTGTCAGCGCCGCCCCCAGCATCAGCGCGGCGGCGATCCCGTAGACCGCCTTGAACTGGACAACATCGGCGCGCTTAAAACCAAGCCGGGAAAAAACAAGAAAGAGGACGGTAACCACCACGAAGCCCGCAATGTTTCCCCCGTTGCTTATGGCGCTGGTGATCCCCAGGGAGGCTCCGCCTTGTTCCCGTTTTGCCAGGTCCAGGGAGATGGTGCTTTTTACGGGCATGATGACATGTTCCCCAAAGCTGAAGATCACCATGAAGAAAACCACAGGGATCTTTCCGCTCCCCGTCAGGACAAGTCCCAGAAGGCCCGCCAACATCACCGCAACGCCGGTTTTGAATATCCGGCTTTCGGCAAACCGGTACATCCAGGCTAAAATCAACACCACCAGGAGCCCCGGGATTTCCCGGAAAAATTCAACAATACCCCGCTCAAAGGCGCTGATCTTCACCACCTCCGCCAGGTAGTTATCCTGGATTCCCCGGTAAAGACCATAGGATATTCCCGAAAGAATTAAGACGCAGAGAAACCGGCCCACCTTTGCGCCGGGCCGGTATACTTCCCTAAAAATAACAAAACCCCGGCGCGGCGGCCGGGTCGTATTTGCGGATACGCCCATGGGACTAAACTACCATGGATGGGCCGGGTCTGCAATAGAGTTGTTCGGAAACCGCGGATTCCGAATAACTCCGCTATCACAACATGCCGAATTTCCCGCCGCGGCGCTTTGCCGTTATAGACCCATCTTCATGATAAAGGGCCCATCCGGTCAACAGTCCTGCCCATCGGAAACTACTTTTAACACGGACGGTAAAGCCGCCAAAGGAACGTGTATATATGGAGCATAATTCCGATTGGATGCCCGGCAGCAGGGCGGATCAGCCGATAATGTTTTAATAGGACTTGTTCGATAACCCGGCTGGTTCTCCGCTAACCAAAGGTTAGCCTGCAAGTCCCTCAAAAAACGCAGGTTTCTTAACGGAATTTACGGTTTTCGTTGTTTTTAAGCGGTTGTTGTTCAGAAGATGAAATTTCTGAACAACTCTATTTCATCTAAATATTGATCTTAATAATGGTATTTTTTGTATGACCATTGAGAACACAAGACCGCTTATATATGTAATAACGGCAAGGATTAAAAATTTTATCATTAGAACCATTTGCCAATTTCTTAATAGTACAGCCCAATACACCATGATTGGCGCGTGAAAAATATATATTCCAAATGTATTTCTT
>JAISPH010000218.1 GCA_031275035.1 Treponema sp. | reverse complement strand
CTAAAGGACTTGTTCCCGCCGCCGGAATATGCATGGTTTTAGTGTACCCTCAAAGGCGGGTTTTGTCAAGGCGTTTACCGGGGAAGGCGGCAGTGCTGGGGGCGGGGGGGCGTATATACGCGGGCGGGTGGGATATATACGCAATACGTTTATTTGCGGCTTTGGAGCGATATATACGCATTACGTTTATTTGCTGGGAGGTGGGATATATACGCATTACGTTTATTTGCGGCTTTGGAGCGATATATACGCAATGCATATATACGCAGGGACAGGCGGATGTAACACGTATTCGCTTTACTTCCGGGTGGAGTGAAGACGGCGGGGCTGGGGCAGAGGGGTAGCGGCGATATATACGAACTACGTCTATTTGCGGGGAGGTGGGATATATACGCAATACGTTTATTTGCGGCTTTGGAGCGATATATACGCAATACATATATATGCCGGGAAAGGGCCGATTAAACGCATTGCGTCTATACGCATTTTGGGCCGATATATACGTATTGCGTCTATATGCCGGGAAAGGGCGGCGCAGATGCAGGCGCCGGGAAGGACAGCGAACCGCACGAATAAAAATGGATAATGTAAGTCCGTTCTTTGTTGAAACCGGAAATTGCTGATAAAACCAGAGCTAGGCGATTCCTATAGCTTTGCGGAGGCGGTCTACCGTCCGGGCGGCTATGCTCCGGGCCCGTTCGGCGCCTTTGGCAAGGGTTGCGTCCAGTTTGGGAATATCCGCCATAATGTCTTCAAAGCGTTCCCTCAGGGGGCCAAGTTCCCGGTTTGCCGCCCTGAAAAGCTCCTCCTTGGCCTCGCCCCATCCCATGCCTCCGGCCCGGTAACGGGCGGCCAGGGCCTGCTGTTCCTCCGCGGAGGCGAAGAGCTTATAGAGCAGGTATATCTGGGAGGAATCGGGGTCCTTGGGTTCCTCCACTCCCTGCGAGTTGGTTACGATTCGCATTATCAGCTGCCGCAGTTGTTTTTCCGGGGCGAAGAGGGGGATGATATTGTTGTAGCTCTTGCTCATCTTCCGGCCGTCCAGCCCCGGCACTACCGCCACATGCCCCTGGATCGAAGCTTCCGGGACCCGGAGCAGCTCCGCCTTGTAGTTAAAATTGACCGCCCGGGCTATGTCCTGGGCCATTTCCACATGCTGCCCCTGATCCTGCCCCACGGGGACCACATCGGAATCGAAGAGCAGTATGTCCGCCGCCATAAGGACCGGGTAGGTGAAGAGTCCCATGTTAATCCCCGCATCGGGATCTTCCCCCTTTTCATTATTTTCCTGGACCGCCGCCTTGTAGGCATGGGCCCGGTTCATCAGGCCCTTGGCGGTAAAAGCCATAAGTATGGTGGTAAGTTCGAAGGTTTCGGGGATGGAACTTTGGCGGTAGAAGATTACCCTTTCGGGGTCCAGCCCTGCGGCAAGCCAGCCCGCGGCGACTTCCCGTATGGTGGCGGACAGTTCTCCAGGATTCTTCATGGTATTGAGGGCATGATAGTCGGCGATAAAGTAGCGGGCGTCGTATTCCTCCGCCAGTTTAAGGGCTGGTTTGATGGCCCCAAAGTAGTTGCCGATGTGAAGTATTCCTGTGGGCTTAATTCCCGTGAGGGATATCTTTTTCATGCCGCCACTGTAGCGGAAAAGGGGCGCCGTGTAAAGAGCTTTACCTTATGTCCAGGCCGTTGATCCGCCCGTTTCCGCCAAGGCTCCAGAAACGGATCTGCAGGTCCTCCCCGGACGGGCAGGCTATGGTGGCGAAGCTGGGGCCGATGGGGACCCTTCCCCGCAGGCCCCTGGGCTGTCCCAGGCTGCCGGGGTTGACGAGCAGAACCCCGTCCTCCCTTCCCAGAAAGGGAAGATGGGTATGGCCGAAGAGGGCCGCCTCGGCGCCCTGGTCCCCGGCCTCCGCGGCAAGCGGCCCAAAACCGTCGCTCAGGGCATAGAGGTGTCCGTGGGTCAGAAAGAAGCTGTGTCCGGCGAATACCAGGGAAGCCTTTAGAGGGAGGGAAAGGTCCGCGTCTCCGTTTCCCCTGATGATGAGCCAGGGCATTCCGGAATCCCCCGAAACCCGGGACAGATCCTCCGCCCCGTCTCCCAGAAAAATCGCCGTGTCGAAACGCCGTTCCCCGGCCCAGTCCAGGACCTTCTGCAGGGCCTGGATGCGGCCGTGGGTATCGGAAATCACCAAAATGTTCGGGGCAGGCATTGTTTCCATCTTAATAAAAAAATAAAAATAATATAATATACTTAACGTATGGCTTATGTTTCGGTAATATTCAGGATACTCGGCGGTCTTTGTCTGTTCCTTTACGGCATGAAGGTGATGAGCGACGGGATTCAGAAGGCTGCCGGGGACCGGCTGCAGCGGGTTCTGAATTTTATGACCGGCAACCGGCTTATGGCGACGCTTACCGGCAGCGCGGTTACCGCCATGATCCAGTCCTCTTCGGCGACCACGGTTATGCTGGTCTCCTTTGTCAATGCGGGGCTCCTTACCCTGACCCAGGCTACGGGGGTAATCATGGGGGCCAATATCGGCACCACCACCACGGCCTGGGTGGTTTCCCTTATCGGTTTTCAGATAGACATTGCCGCCTTTGCCCTGCCCGCGGTGGGCATAGGTTTTATGATGCGGATTATCAAGTGGAAGCACCGGGACTGGGGAGAGGCCGTTTTGGGGTTTGGTTTTCTGTTTTTGGGCCTGGATTTTGTCAACAGCGGCCTGCCCACGGTAAGACCAGAATCCATGGAATTTATCCGCCATATTTCAAACCTGGGCTTTGTTTCGGTGCTGATCGGCGTCGCCCTGGGCACCGGCGTAACCCTGCTGATGCATTCATCCGCCGCCACCATCACCCTGATCATCGCCCTGGCCTACCGGGGGGTTATCGATTATGAGATTGCCGCCGCCATGATCCTGGGGGCCAATATCGGCACCACCATCGATGCAATCATGGCCGCCATCGGCACCAAAACCGCGGCCAAGCAGACCGCCTTGGTGCACGTTCTCTTTAATGTGGTGGGTTCCGTGCTTGCGCTGATCTTCTTCCGTCCCCTTCTGGCGCTGGTAGATATAATCACTCCGGGACTTCCCGGCGGAACGGCCATAACCACCCACCTTGCCATGTTCCATACGATCTTCAATGTTTTGGGGACCCTGGTTTTCTTTCCCTTTGTCAAACAGATCGCCGCCCTGGTCTCTTTCCTGATAAAAGACAAGGAGGGGGACCGCACGCCGGCCCACTACAAGCTGGAGTATACCTCCGGGGCCCTTCAGAACAGTTCCGAACTGAACATCATCCGGGCGGAAAAGGAGATCCGGGATATGGCGGGCATTGTTTCCGCCATGTACGCCCGGATCAGCGACGCCCTGCGTTCCCTGCCGGATACTGCTGTCAAAGAGGAGGCGGTAGATGTCCTGGTGGAGCAGATGAAGGAGCGGGAGGAATTTGCCGACGAAATGCGGGAGGGGCTGACCCGCTTCCTTATTGAATGTACCCGGCAGCAGCTGCACTATCATTCGGAACAGAAGGTGTCCCAGCTTCTGCGGATCATCGCGGATCTGGAAGACATGACCGACGACTGCTACAGCGTAAGCCTCATCCTGGAACGGAGCGTTAAGAAGCGCCATCTCTTCAAGGAAAAGGAAATGGAGGCCCTGACTCCCTATATCAGCCTGGTGGAAAATTTTCTTACCTTTGTGCAGGAACACCTGGGCCGGTCCCTGACGGCGGAACAGCGGAGCCATGCGGAAGAGCTTGAAGGGCAGATCAACAAATTCCGGGATAAACTGCGCAGACTGGGCCGCAAGCGCATAGAGGCGGGGGAGAACGTCAAGACCGAGCTTCTCTTTATCGATCTGGTAAAGCGTATCGAAAGGCTGGGCGATTACTGTTACAATATTTCCGAGGCGCTGGCCCAGGCGGTTTAGGAGTACTTTTTTATGTCGGCGATGCGCTCATCCATGCGCCTGAGCCGCCGGGAAAGATCCCGGGCCAGATTCATAATGATGAGGGAAAAGGACTTGATATCGGTTTTGTAGATCTCCCGCAGGCAGCGGTTGGATATGGCCATAACCCTGGTATTCGCCAGGGTCTTGATGGTCGCAATGGAGGGCATCACATCCAGGACCTCCATTTCGCCAAAGGCGTCCCCCTCTCCAAACTCGGAGAGGATTATCCCCTTCTTCACCACCGCTACCCGGCCTTCTAAAATAAAACGTATCTTGTCGTTGGGGGCGCCTTCGGTAATAATATCGACCCCGGGTTCGTAGCTTTCCTGGATCATCAGGGGAACAAGCTTATCGATCTGTTCCGTCAGGAGACCGCCGAAGAGAGAGTACTTTTGCAGAGCGACCGATTCGATCATACTATCCTCCGATTATACGTTAAACTTAAAGAACATAACATCTCCGTCCCGGACAATATACTCTTTTCCCTCGATCCGGTATTTGCCCGCCTCCCTGATCCTGGCCTCCGTTTCGTAGCGGAAGATATCTTCGCAGGAATAAACCTCGGCCTTGATAAAGCCCTTTTCAAAATCCGTATGGATAACCCCGGCGGCCCGGGGGGCGGTATCCCCGGCGTGAATGGTCCAGGCCCGGCATTCGTCCTCCCCGGCGGTAAAAAAGGTCCGCAGCCCCAGAAGCCGGTAGGCCGCATGGACCAGGCTTCCCAGCCCCGGCTCCT
Source organism: Treponema sp. (assembly GCA_031275035.1). Next base: position 24,638 of record JAISPH010000218.1, on the reverse strand, counting down.
TGAGGCCCAGCTCCGCCAGGAAAGCCGCCTTTTCCTCCTCATCGGGAATGGCCCCCAGCTCCGCCTCGAACTTGCCGCAGATGACCACCGCCTCGGAACCCTCCGCGGCGGCCTGCCGCTTTACCTTTGCCGCATAAGCGGCGGCGTCCGTGCCGGAGGTTTCCCCGGCAGTTTCCCCGGCGGCGGCATCCGTACCGGCGGCGTCCATGCCGGCGGCCGCCCGCATACCCGCCTCATCCACATTGCAGACATAGAGCTGGGGCTTCATCGTGATAAAGTGGCAGTCATAGACCGAGGCCGCCTCTTCGGCGCTGAGATCCGCCGACCGGGCGGGCAGTCCCTGCTCCAGAACGGGGCCTATCTTGTCCAGGGCGGAGATAACCGTCCCGGCGTTTTTCTGTTCCTGCCCGCCCAGCGTCTTGCGGCTCCGCTCCGCCCGCTCCCGCCGTTTTGCCAGGGCGTCCAGATCCGCCAGGGCCAGCTCGATATTGATGGTTTCCATATCCGAGAGGGGGTCCACCTTGTTGTTGACATGGATAATATCGCCGTCGTCAAAGCAGCGGACGACGTGGACAATGAGGCCCACCTCCCGGATATGGGAGAGAAACTGGTTCCCCCTGCCCGCACCCCGGGAGGCCCCCTTGACCAGTCCGGCGATATCCACAAATTCCACCGCCGCGGGAACCGTTTTCCGGGGCTTAAAAATCCCCGCCAGCCTGGCAAGCCTGGGGTCGGGGACGTTCGCAATACCCACGTTGGGGTCTATCGTGCAGAAGGGATAATTCGCCGCCTCCGCCGGGGCGGAACTGAGGGCCGAAAAAATGGTTGATTTTCCCACATTGGGAAGCCCGACAATACCGCAGTTGAGAGCCATAGCCCATTGTACGGGTCCGCATACTGCCGGTCAACGGGGGCGCGGCGGGCCGCTCCGTGAAGAACCCGGGAACAAGCGCGGAGATCCGGCCCGGCGCGGCATCCCGGGGGCCGCTCCGGTTTGAACGTCCGCGCCGAAGCCTGAAATTGCCGGGGTGAAAGTTCAAATTTCCAGGTTAAAAATTCAAATTTTCAAGTCAGAAATTCAAATTTTCAAGTCAGAAATTCAAATTTCCAAGTCAGAAATTCAAATTTCCAAGTCAAAAATTCAAATTTCAAGGTCAGTAATTCAAATTTCCAAGTCAAAAATTCAAATTTCCAAGTCAAAAATTCAAATTTTCAAGTCAAAAATTTAAATTTCCAGGCCGGAAATTTTGACGGGCAGACCGGAGAGGGCCCCCGCCGGGACAGCCGGGTTCACGGGCGAACCGGAGAGGGATCCCGCCGGGGCGGCAGGGTTCACGGACAGACCGGAGGGAGAATTATGGGCGGCAGCTTGTTCTCAAGACGGATTGCTTAAACCGTCCGGATGGTTTTTGCATTTACCGGCAAAAACTTTTTGAACGGCCTCGCCGACAACCCGCTCAATGTCATTCGCCACAATCTGATAGAGCCGTTTCAATTCTTCCCGGGAAGAAAGGGGGTCTACGAACAGTTCATAGATTTCAACGTCCAGGACGCCGGCAAGGCGTTCCACAAGCTCCAGGGTGGGATAATTCCGGGCAATTTCCAGCATCCCGATGTGATGAGTGGACACATCGACTTTTTCAGCCAGCTGGGCCTGTGTAAAACCGCATTTCCGGCGTTTTTCTTTTAAGTTGTAGGCGAAAATTTCACGAAGGCATGCCATTTGATTATCTACGGTGTAATAATAATTCTTTCCCTCCGGTTGACAAACTATGTTTAATATAGTCTTATTATCTATGGAATAGATATTCCGGCCCTTTCTTTGGCCGGAAAGCGCCGGATTCTTCGCGGGGCCGGCCGCCTGTCTATAAGCGGCCCTCAAGGCGGTAAAGCGGCGTCCGGCGGACGGCCGGATGTACAGGGAGGCTGTAGTGGTTTCTGCATGTCACTATCTCAATTTGGATGAAAGGGCGCAGGCGGCGTTTGCGGCGGCCCTTGCGCTTCAATTTATAAATTTATATGATAAAAAAGCGCCTTCGGAGGTTACAATGGCTTTTGCGCTGAACAGTTATCCCGTCGTCTACCGCTCAAAATATACGGCGGACGGATGGAAGGGTGAATATATCGAAAAATCCCACAAGACCCCGGAGGAGGAGGCCGCCCTGGGCGAAGCCGAACGGAGCCGGCTGGAACATTCCCGGAATTACTACGGCGATATGCCCCTGGTAAACTATACCAGCCAGTACGGGCTCGGCTGTTTTGAGGGGCTCAAGGCCCTGCCCCAGAAGGACGGGGGGCTGGCGGTTTTCAGGCCCCGCCGGAACGCCGCCCGGTTTTATAAATCCATGGAGGGGCTCTACATGCCTCCCTTCCCGGAGGATGAATTTGTCAAAGCCTGCGTGGAGACGGTAAAACGGAACGCCGGACTTGGCTTTTCCCCCCGGTACAATGCCGCCTGGGAGAAGGATTCCTTTATGACCGCCGATTCGGTGTATATCCGGCCCTTTACCATCGCCGAGGGCGGGATAGGGGTCAACCTGTCCCGGGAGCCCTGGGTTATGGTCATTACCACGCCGGTAAGCGCCTACTTTTCCGCAGGCAGGTCCGGCGCGGTGGTTACCGAACGGATCAGGGCGACCCCCGGGGGAACCGGCTGGATTAAGGCGGCCTCCAACTATGTCGTCTCCGCCCTGGCAAAACACGAGGCCGCCGAAGCGGGCTACATGGAATGTATCTTTCTTGATCCGGTGGAACGCCGCTATATAGAAGAGGGTTCCTCCTGCAATATTTTCTTCTATTTGAAATCCGGCGAACTGGTTACCCCCGGACTGGGGGATACCATCCTTCCGGGAATCACCCGGGCAAGCCTTTTGGAACTGGCCGGGGACCGGAAAGTAAAAACCTCGGAACGGAAGATCAGTGTCGAAGAGGTCTTCTCCGAGGCAAAGGAATGTTTTGTCAGCGGTACTGCCGCCGGGGCCACTCCCATCGAGTCCCTGACCTGCCGGGGGAAGACGGTGGTCTTTAACGGCGGCAGGGTGGGGGAACTTACCGCAGAACTCCGGGATACCCTGAAGGGAATCCAGTACGGTACCCTGCCGGACGCCAAAAACTGGATGGTCAGCGTATAATATGCCGCCGCAAAACAAGTTCCTGCCGCTGCTGTTCTGTCTGCTTATTGCGGGCGCCGCCGCCGCCCAGACCGTCCTCAGCGATGAGATTACCGCTATTGCTATCCTGGGCCTTAAAAGGACCAGGCCCCATGTGGCCGAACAGCACGTAAAGCAATTCCTCGGCAGGGACGCCGCCTCCCTTGACCTTAAAGAAGTGGAGGGAGCTGTCCTGGAAACGGGTATCCTGGAGCCGGTTTCGATATCCATTGCCGATGATCCCGAAGGGGGCGGCCGGCTCCTCCGAATCGAGCTTAGGGAAAAGTGGTCCCTTATTCCGCTCCCCATCTTCTTTGCCGGAACCGGCGGCGGCCTGGGGGGCGGCGCTTTTTTTATGGACGCCAATGCCTTTGGGCTTAACGATAAGATGGTCCTGGGGGGCCTTTACCGGAGCGGCGGCTGGATGGTCATGGCCATGTATATAAACACGCCGGACCGGGACCACGCGCCGGGATGGAACCTGAGGGGCTCCTACTCTCAGGAAGAGAAGACCGGTTCGGATCAGGAGAATAATGACATCCGCAGGTTCAGCCAGGAATCGATTACCGCCTCCGCCGGCATTAATTATCCGCTGAATGACTTTGTTACCCCGTCGTTAAGCCTTACCTATAACGGAAGGCTGCTCCGGCATAATGACGATCCCCTGCGGGCTCCCGGCGAAGACGCCCATACTATCAGCCTGTCCCCGGAGCTTGCCCTGGAGAACACGGTTTGGGACGGCTACTTGAGCGCCCGGCAGAATGTCAGCGTCGCCTATATCTATACCATCGGCATAGACTATCCCTCATCCCACGCCCTGCTCTTTCAGGCGGCATACGAACGGTCCCTCTTTCCCGGTTTTAAGCTGGGCCTTAAAACGGGGGTTCTCTACGATCCTGATGCGGAAGCCCTCTTTGAATCTTCGCCTTCGGCGGCCCAGGTTGATATACTGCCCCGGAACTATGCCGCCCGGAACTATGCCGGCGGCGTTTTTGACATAGAGAAATATATCTATAAATTCTCCTTCGGAACCCTTTCGCTGCTTGCCTCGTATCAGGGGGTCTGGTCCCAGGGGCCCGTCCTGGGGCATCGCTTCGATCACGGTGTTGCGGGGTCCCTGCGTTTTTATCTGAGTAAACTGGCCTTCCCCGCCCTTGGGGCGGGCGTATCCTATAATGTGGCGGCTGAATATTTTCAGATGAATCTCAGCCTGGGCATGAGCTTTTAGGCCCGCCGGTCTGTGCGGGGACCGCCGGACTATCCTCCCGCCCGCAGCGTTAAGCTGCGGGCTGCTCCTTCCACCGGGTTTTGAACCCGCAGAATCCCAGAATAGTGAGAAAGGTAAAGTACAGGGGGGTAAAAATATCCTGCGCCGCATAGGCCGCCCCCGCCCTGGGCAGGGAGACGCCGAAGAGGCTCAGGGTGGCGATGGTATTTACGGTCATGGCCAGGAATACCGAAGCGGGCAGGGGCCAGAGGGAGGGGAAAAAGGGAACCAGGGGGATGGCGAGCATGCCCATGGAGATGGCTGCCATGAGGAAGGTAAAATTGATCCGGGTTAACGCCTCGGGGCTGAAGAGGCCCCCGTTGTTCCAGCGGAGGGTCTGGTTGATAAAAGCGGCCCAGTCCGCCTCTCCGGCGGTCATCACATGGGTGTCGGCGCCGCAGGCGGAATGGATCCGGTACTTTGAGTTGGACCGCATCCGGGAAACCAGGGCGGCGTCTTCGGTGGGGGAGAAGGGAACCGACCCATAGCCCCCTATGGCTTCCAGGGCCTCCCGTCTGAGTATAAGGTTATTGCCGAACCCCCCCCCGGCGGCGCCCAGCCCGGTGGAGGCCGCCAGATACATATACCGCACCGCGTGATCAAAACATTGGTATAGATGAAAAAAGCCCCTTCCGCCGGAACGTTTGAATACCGGCCCTATGGTGATGCCCAGAGCCGGGTCCTCCATGCGGCGGACCATGGCCTGTATCCAGCCCGGGGGAACCCGGCAGTCCGCGTCGGTAAAGAGGAGAAGGCTCCCCCGGGCGGCCTCAATGCCCCTATTCAGGGCATACTGCTTGTGGTTTGGTCCGGGGTTTTCGGCAAGGGTGATGACGGTTACCCGCTTTCCCCCTTCGGCAAAGGCCCTGAGCATCCGGGGCCCCCCGTCGGTAGAACGGTCATCGATAAAGATATACTCCGCCCCCGGATAGTCCTGAACGGAAAGGCTCTGGAGCAGTCCCTCCATACGGGTTTCTTCATTATTAATGGGAACAATGACCGAAACCAGGGGAGGGGCGGAACCTTCGATTGTATTGGAAGGGGAGGCACGCAACGGCGCCGCTCTCCGGGCCTCCGCCGGAAGATCTCCGGTTTCTGGAAAACGCCTTTTATCCCGGCGCCATTCAAGGAAAAGGCCTAACATCAGGGCGCAGTGAAGCCCCATAAAGATCAGGGCAAAACCAAAGCGAAACAGGTCAAACAGAAAAACGGTCATGATGGAGAATACCGGATTCGAACCGGTGACCTATTGATTGCGAACCAATCGCTCTACCAACTGAGCTAATTCCCCGCTACTGTACCTACTATAGCAAAAAATAGTATGATAAGGCAACACCACTGGAGGCGTTTTATGGGATACCGTCTGGGAATCAATTTGGGTTTCGCCGTTAATAAATATATTGAACCCGAGGTCTGGACCAGGATAGTCCGGGAAGATCTGGGGCTTGGGTATGTTCAGTTTGTGGCCGATTTGCTGAACCCCTTCTGGCCCCGGGAATACATTGACGATCAGATTAAGCGCATTAACGCCGCCGCCAAAGAGCGCCGGATAACGGTGGAGAGCATCTTTTCCAGCGCCTTTACCCGGGTTAACCACCTTATGAATCCCGATGAGGAAGCCCGGAAGTTTTGGCTCCGGTGGTTTAAGAGCCTGCTGGATATAGGCGGCCGGCTTGGGGCCCGTAACGGGGGCGCCCACTTCGGCATTATGACTTTTGACACTTACGATAATCCGGACAAACGGCGCTTTATTGTAGACGAAGGGATAAAGGGCTGGCAGGAGCTGAGTTTTTACGCCAGGGACATTGGTTATGACTGCCTTATATTTGAGCCCATGAGCGTACCCAGGGAAATGGCCAATACCATAGAGGAAACCAGGGAGCTTATGTCGAGGGTCAATGCCCGCTGCGGGGTTCCCCTCAAGCTGTGCCTTGACGTGGGCCACGCTCCCCATCCTTCCCAGCGGGATCCCTATCCCTGGATAGAAACCCTTGCCGCGGATTCGCCGGTCATTCACCTCCAGCAGACGGTTCTCCACAAGTCGAACCATGCCCCTTTTACGGAGGAGATGAACAAAACCGGCATCGTTACCCGGGAAAAAGTGATGGAGGCCGTAAAAAAAGCGGGCTGCACCGATGCGCTCTTTGCCTTCGAGATTTCCCACCGGGAACATTGGGATACGGATTTCCGCATTATCCGGGATCTTAAAGAGAGCGTAGATTATTTCCGGCCCGTCATAACGGAATAGCCTGACGGAATGCCGCTGTGAAGGATACGATGAAGGCCTGTAATCTTCATGCCGTGGGGGATCTGCGTTACGAAGATGTCTCCATGCCGAAGATGGAAAGCGGAGAGGCTCTGCTTCAGGTAAGGGCCTGCGGTATCTGCGGTTCCGATATTCCCCGGGTATTTGAAAAGGGCACCTACCATTTCCCCACCATTCCGGGCCATGAATTTGCCGGGGTAATTGTGGATACCGCGGACCGGGAAGACAGGGACCTGATAGGCAAAAGGGCCGCCGTTTTTCCCCTGCTGCCCTGCGGGGAATGCGACGCCTGTCAGATCGGCGAGTATCCCCAATGCCGTCATTACGACTATTACGGCTCCCGCCGGGACGGCGCCTTTGCCGAATATATCGCGGTTAAAAAGTGGAACCTGGTTTTTGTACCCGGCGGGGTGCCCTTTGAACATGCCGCCATGTGCGAGCCCTGCGCGGTCGCCATCCATGCCCTTTCCCAGGCGGGCATAACCCTGGGGGATACGGCGGCAATCTTCGGAGCGGGGACCATCGGCCTTATGGCGGCTCAGGCAGCCGCAGGCTGGGGCGCGGCCCAGGTAGTGTTGGTTGATGTGGACGAGGCGAAGCTGACCTTTGCCCGGGAATTGGGCTTTACCCATGCCATAAACAGCGGACGGATCGATCCCGCCGGGTATATCCTGGACATCACCGGAAACCGAGGAGCCGATGTGGCCCTGGAGGCGGCGGGGGTATCGGCCACACTGGAGGGCTGCCTCAAGGCGGTCAAAGCCTTCGGCAAGGTAGTGCTTATGGGGAACCCGGCAAAGAATATGGATCTTCCCCAAAAGACCTACTGGGAGATACTCCGCAAGCAGCTTACCCTCCGGGGAACCTGGAATTCAAGCTACAACGATGCCCATAATGACTGGCGGCTGGCTGTTCAGTGTATGGACCGGGGCGTGCTGCGGCTGGACAAATTTGTAACCCACCGTTTTCCCCTTTCGGAATGCGCCAGGGCCTTTGATCTTGCCCGCAGGCGGGAGGAGTTTTACGTCAAGATCATGTTTGTAAACGATCGGCAGGTTTTATAAAGTCCCTGGGGCAGGTAAATCTAATATTTATAGGAGTGAAGTATGAAAGCGGCGGTATATCTTGATAAGGATAAAATAGAAGTCCGGGAAGTGCCCACCCCCAAACCCGACGCCGGCAGCGTCCTTGTGAAGGTCCGTTCCTGTGCGGTCTGCGGTTCTGATATACGGATCTTTCATCACGGCAATTCCCGGGTAAAGCCCCCTCAGATCCTGGGACATGAATCTTCCGGCGAAGTGGTGGAGACGGGGGCCAATGTTACCCGTTTTAAGAAGGGCGACAGGGTTGCCCTGGGGGCGGATGTTCCCTGCGGGGAGTGCAGTTTCTGCGAAGCGGGGATAGGCAATAACTGCCAGATCAACTATGCCATGGGCTACCAGTTTGCCGGCAGCTTTGCCGAGTATGTGCTCCTGAACAAAACTGTGGTCAACTATGGGCCGGTGCACCGCATCCCCGACGCCATGAGCTTTGACGAAGGGGCTCTGGCGGAGCCGCTGGCCTGTGTCCTCAATGCGGTAGAGCTGGCCGGGATACGCCTGGGGGATACGGTAGTTATCATAGGCGCAGGCCCCATCGGATGTATGATCATCCCCGTGGCCTATATGTCCGGCGCCGCCAGGGTTATCGTGGTACAGCGTTCCCGGCCCCGGATGGAGGGGGCGAAAAAATTTAACGCCGATGTTTATATTTGTTCTTCCGAAGAGGACCCCATTAAACGGGTGCTGGAAGAAACCGGCGGTCTCGGGGCGGATGTGATCTTCACCGCCAATCCTTCGCCCCAGTCCCATGCGGACGCCCTCAAAATGGCCAGGAACCGGGCCAGGATCAATCTCTTCGGCGGACTTCCCGCGGGCAGCACTGTAACGCTGGATACGAACATCATCCACTATAAAGAACTCTTCGTAATGGGGGCCCACGGTTCCCTGCCCCGGCACCATCAGCAGGCAATTGAACTGATCGCCGCTAAAAGGCCCGACATCAGGCCCTATATGTCCCACTTTTTCAGCCTGGATAAGATAAACGAGGCCTTTGCCGCCGCCGAAGGCCACCAGGGCATGCGGGTCGTGGTTCATCCCTGGGATTGACCCGGCGCCAAAGGCCCGCCTGCGCGGGAAAACCTCTGCGGCGCAGCGTCATGTTTTGTTTTTGTAATCGGGATTCAAAATATGGGGAGAATTTTTCCCGGCTTCAAAGCTGGATGCTATATCGACAGCCATCTGGTATATGCGCCAAAGGGACTCTGCCGTTTGGCTGGAAACATGAGGAGTCAGCGTCAAATTATCCAGGCCCGTCAAGGGAGAATCCGCCGGCAAGGGTTCCTCTGCAAAGACATCCATTCCGGCTCCGCAGATGCGGCCCTCCCGTACCGCCCGCGCTAAAACATCCTCCACAATAATATTTCCCCGGGAAGTATTAACAATCACCGCGCCGGGTTTCATGGAATAGAGGAGTTTCTCGCCAATGAGGTGATGGGTGTCCGGGGTATAGGGAAGGTGCAGGCTAATCGCATCGGCGATTTTGAACAGTTCCTCCAGGCTTACCAAACGTACTCCCAGTTCCTCCAGCGCCTTTTTATCAGGGTTTGGATCATAGGTGATAATATCACAATCCCACCCCCGAAAAAGTTTTATCAGCGCCCGCCCGATAGCCCCAAAACCTACAACGCCGATAGTACTTTGTATAGTTTCGTGGACAATTACCTTTCCCCAGTTTTTTTGGCCTACGGCATGATCAAAATATTTTAATTTACGCCGGGCCGCCATAATGAGGGAAAAGGCCATTTCAGCGACTCCCAGAGTATTGGCGCCGGTGGTACGGGCGACGGCAATGCCGTATTTGGAGGCCGAGGACAGATCAACCTTGTCGTAGCCTACGCCGAAACGGATCAGCAATTTACAGGAATGAAATATCCTGCTGAAAATAGCTTCTCCATAGGGTTCAATATCTATGATGCCAATGTCCGCAGTACTGAGATGGCGGACGGCTTCTTCGGGGCTGAAAGGATTCAGGGGTATCCACTTATAGGCAAATCCGGCTTTGCCGGCGTATTCTTCCGCCTGCCGGTTCAATTGTTCAAAAATTGCCGTCCTTTCTCCAAAAAACGAGACAATGGTTTTCATTCTGCCTTCCTTGTCAGGTGAAATAAATTTGTTTTGCCGTATCATAGAATATCTTTTGTAATTCCCCGCCGGTAAATACGCCCGAGTCTATGATATACTGCTTCAGTTCATGGTAACTTGAATGGGTAAGAGCCATGGGCATATCGGTGCCAAACATTAAACGATCGGCGCCGGCAATTTCCCTGGCAAGTTTCAAAGCTTCAATGCAGGACGGGAATGGATATGGTTCGGTGGAGGCGATTTTCGGCAGAGCGGAAATATCGAACCATACATTGGAAAGCTTTAACAGTTCAAGGCCTTCCCGTATCATTTCCAGATGTCCGGGAACGGGAGCCAGGAGGTGGCATATAACAAATTGCAGGCCTGGAAAAGTTTTTGCCGCACGGCTGACTGCTTTCGGCTGAAAACTGGCCATGGTATAATCGCCAAAATCAATGGTTACCGTGCCTTTACGATTCTTTACTATTTCGTAAATAGGCGTCATTTTTGGACCGTCGAGATCAAAGTCATCATGGACGCCCATTAATCCGCCGCCGCTGCTTACCTCAAATTTTGCAATCCGGGTCCATTGCATTAAATGTTCCAGGGTCTCCAGATAATTTTTCGCAAAGGGATCAACCGTGCAGGCTCCCCGGAACCGGTCAGGATATTTTTCCAGAACACGCTTAATATACAGATTTTGAAATCCGTACATGCTGCCCTGCATAATTACTCCCGCTTCGATCCCGTTTTCGTCCATGACCATGAGGGCCGATTCAGCGGTAAAACCGGTATCCCCATATCCGTCGGGGATTAATTTTATTACATCCCCGTTGGCCCACACGGCCTTTCCTCCGCCGGCGGCCCGGAGTTCTCCTCTGCGGCAATAGCCGGCAATAATCTCACAGATGTGCATGTGTGCATCAATTATTTTCATTTACGCCTTCCTCTTTGCGGTATGCGGAATTTTACGGGAACCCCCTGGCGGCCCAAAGTATCCGCCGCAACTGCGGCAATGATGACGATGCCCTTGGCGAGGGGATGAATAGTGGCGGAAATATTCAAAAGATTCAAACCATTATTGAGCAACCCCACCAGAACGGCGCCGAAAATAGCGCCGCTGACATTTCCTTCGCCGCCCATTAAGCTGGCGCCTCCTATGACAATGGCGGTAATTACCTCGGTCTCGTATCCCATTCCGGCGTTTGCAATTGCCTGCTGGGTCATGCTGCTTAAAACAATGCCCCCAAGGGCGGCGGTAAATCCTGAAATGACATAGGCGGTTAGGGTAATTCCGGCGCTGTTAATGCCGGAAAGCTCCGCCGCCACCGGGTTGCCTCCCACCGCATAGATATGGCGGCCAAAAACGGTTTTATTCAAAACATAGTAGCTGATCAGCGCGGCGATAAGCATGATATAGATAGGCAGGGGAAAGCCAAGAATTTTTTTCATGCCGATGGCGGTAAACAATTCTGGTTCCAGGCAGCTCAATATTTTATTATTAAGCAGCAGCTGGGATGCGCCGTTCAGAATAATTTGAGTGGCGAAGGTGATAAGAAAAGCCGGCACCCGGAATTTTGTGATTACCGCCCCGTGGAACAGACCGGCCAGCATTCCCACCAGCAACGCCGCGGCAATGCCAAAGACGGCGCCGGCATTGGAATAATTTGAATTTCGGATAACGGTAACCGCCAGGGCTCCGGTAAACGCCATAACAGATCCCAGAGAAAGATCAATCCCGCCCAGCAAAATGACAAAGATGGATCCGGCGGACATAATGCCAACGGTGGAGATGGACCACAATACATTGGAAATATTGCGGGAGGTGGGAAAACTATGAGGCGCGATAATGGACAAAAGAAGGATGAAAAAAAGGAGAATGAACAGTTTTTTGAACTTTTTAAGGTAACCGAAAATCCTTTGATTTATCATTTTTCCATCCTCTCTCAAAGGCCGGATGCGGCCGAAAGAACATCGTTCTGCGTAACCGTACCCTGATTAAATTCGGCCGTAATTGTACCTTTTCTCATCACCAGAATCCGGGTTGAAAGCCGGACAAGTTCCTGCAGATCCGACGAAACCAGGAGGATCAGCACCCCCGCGGCGGCCAATTGTTTTAAGAGATTGTAAATTTCTTCCTTTGCCCCGACGTCAATTCCGGCGGTGGGCTCATCGACAATTAATACCTTTAAATCCCGCCGGAGCCATTTCCCCAAAACCACCTTTTGCTGATTTCCGCCGGACATCAGGGCAACCTTCATTTCGGGATCCTCTGGACGAATATCAAGATCCTTTATCGCTCTGTAGCTCATTTCCAGTTCTTTTTTTGAAGAAATGGCGCCGAATTTTCTGTTTATCAAGTCATAGTTCGGCAGGGCGGTATTCCGCTTGATCGAAAGAAGCGGGATAAACCCCTGACCGCGCCGGTCCTCGGGCACCAGGGCAATGCCGGCGTCAATGCTTTTTCTGGGCGCAACAGGAATAAAAGGCTTCCCTTCCAGAAAAATTTCGCCCGAAGCATAGGAATCCGCCCCGAAAATACAGCGCATAACTTCGGTACGGCCCGAGCCGACCAGCCCGCCAAAGCCGACAATTTCTCCCTTTTTTGCGGTAAAGCTGATGTTTCCAAAAAAACCGGGACGGCTCAGATTCCGCACTTCCAATAAGGTTTCATCGCTGCTTGGAACCATTACCCCCTGATTGGTATTGTCCTCCAGGGTTTTTCCAATCATCAGATGTATAACCTTTTCAGGGACTATTTCTTCTTTTGTCAGCAGCGCGACCTTTTTGCCGTCCCGCAGAACCGTCAGCCGGTCCGCCAGCATATAAACTTCATCCAGGCGGTGGGAAATATAAAGAACGGAAATATCCTTTTCGCGGAGATTTTTTATAATCGAAAAAAGGGTCTCCGATTCTTTGCCGCTCAGGGAAGCGGTCGGCTCGTCCATAATAATTAAAGACGCCTTTGCGGAAAGGGCTTTTAGTATTTCCACCATTTGCCTCTGGGCAATGGGAAGCGTCTCAAGGATATCGGCGGCTTTCAGGGGGAATCCATACAGATCTATCAGATTCTGTACTTCCTGGTTCATTCTTTTTTTGCTGACAAGAGGCGTTTTGCCTATTTTCGGCTCCCGGCCAATCAGAATGTTCTGCGCCACCGTAAGGGTGGGGATAACGCTCAACTCCTGATAGATGCAGGAGATCCCCAATCTTTGCGCATCCGCCCGGGAATAGATCTGTACTTCTTTGCCGTTGAAAAATATTTGTCCGTCATCTTTGACATAGGCGCCGGTTATAATCTTAATTAAAGTCGATTTGCCCGCGCCGTTTTCACCCATCAGCGCATGAACTTCACCCCGGCATATTTCCATTTCCACATCGTTCAGCGCCTGGGTGGCGGCGAAGAATTTTTTTATTCCCTTTACCCGCAGTAGTTCTTCCCGACTCATGATTCTACCTCCCTTCCAGGAGCGGATCATGTTCTTTTTTTGACTGTATCTTCATGTCCATATACCCGCGGTACCACGCGTCAAAAATAACGACCAGTACAATGATTGCTCCCTTTATTATGGGCTGGAGAGAGGTATTAATTTGATATTTATAAATACCGTTGTCCAGCATTGCCATAAAAACGGCGCCGATCATGCTGCCAACTATATCGCCCCGTCCGCCATTAAGGGCGCACCCGCCCACCACCACCGCCGCAATTACGTCAAATTCCATGCCAACCCCGAAATCCGTGGTGGCGGTCTGCAGCCGGGCGATCATAAAGAGAGAGCCGATTCCGCAGCAAAGGCCGGTAAGGACAAACACGATTAAACGGACGCGGTTTGTATTAATTCCCGAAAGCTCCGCGGCCTTTAAATTGGTTCCTGCGGCATATACGGCGGTTCCGAACCGGGTCCTTCGCAGTACGATCTGCCCCAGAATAACTACAACGATAAACGCCACGGTTACATAGTACAGCCCGTGAATATTCCCGGCAAACATGGTAAAACGATAATCACGGATGGGCTGGTTAATGATATTGCCGTTTACCTTGATGGCGGTCATGTAGGTTAAGCCGCGAAAAATCCCCTGGGCCGCCAGGGTTGCTATAAATTCCGGGAGTTTCAGCCGGGTTACCACTGCGCCGTTCAGAAAACCGCAGAGGATTCCCACCGTTACCCCGGCAATCATAATGATCCACACCGGCGCGGTTGTATAGCGGTAAAAATTAGCCATGGTCATGCAGGAAACCGCCAGTATGGCTCCGGTGGAAAGATCTATCCCCGCGGTAATAATAACCAAGGTAACTCCGGCGCTGATAATGCCGACAATGCTGGCGTCCCGGAGAATCGAAAAAATATTGCGCAGGCTTAAAAAATTACTGCTGGTACAGGAGAAGATCACAAAAAATATCACCAGTGTACCAAGCGATATGAGGCGCCGAAGAGAACTTTGGCTCAGACTTTTCAAAATTCCCCCTCTTTTTTGTTATGTGGACGCCCCCTGAAAACCGCGGTTTTCAGGGGCTGCCGCCGTTTAAGAATCTACCAGCGATCCTCTGCGGCAATTGTACCGACGCTGTTTTTAGTGGCTATTATAGGCTGCATAGCCATTACTCCCGTTTTGCTGACCGAAGAAGTGTCATATTCAGATCCAAGGACATAGAGGGCTAGTTTTAAGGCGGTGGACCCCTCGTCATAGCAGTTGGTATAGATAGTACCGGAAAGTTTGCCCTGTTCAATCATGATCAAAGCGTCTTTTTCACCGTCCGCTCCCCAAATGGACATTCCCGTCAGGCGGCCGGCAGACTCGGCGGCCAAAGCGGCGCCCATGGCCATGGCGTCGTTAATCGCAAAAACGCCGTCAATATGGCTGTACGTCTGAAGAAAGGAATTCATGACGGTCATGGCCTTATCTTTCCTGAAATCAGCAGGCTGCGCCGCCAGAATCTCCATGCCGGGAAATTGCTTCAGGGTATCCCGGAAACCCTGTTCCAGCTGGGCCGGGCGGATTCCCCCGACAATGCCCTGGATGATGACAAATTTGCCTTTGTTATTAAATTGTTCGGCCATTTGCTCCGCCACCAGCCGGCCGGCGTCATAGTCGGCCATTTTTACAAACCCCGCATGGGGAGAATCCACATCCAGATTAAGGGTGATGACGGGAATACCCGCTTTCTCCGCTTGGGTAACGCTGGGCGCCAGGGCGGCGTTATCACTTGCCTGTAAAATAATGGCGTTATATTTCTGAGTAACAATTTCATCCATTATTTTTACCTGATTTTCGGCGCTGGATTTACCGTCAAAGCCCTGGATGGTGATATTGGGATAATCTGCAATTTCCCTTTTCATACCGTCAAACCACGCCTGATTTACCGGAGTTCCTATATCATGGGCGACATAGGCAATCTTTATAGTATTCCGGTACGGATCAATGGCCGCTTTTCCGCCGTTTCCCTGGCCGCTTTGGCGTATCTGCTCTTCCCGTCCGCCGCTGCTGCAGGCGGCGATAATAAAGACCAAAACCGGCAGCAACATACTCAGTTTTTTCATAACCCTGTTTCTCCTTTTCTCCCGTAGAAGATCTTGTATTTATCTAATACACTAGTAGTATACAACATGTTCCGGGGGTTGTCAACATTAAATTTCACCTATTTTTTATTCGAAAGTCTGGTTTAATACCCCGTCGAACCTCATGTTCGCGCTCTGCTGCGGCTCAAATAAAGCAACGCTTTCAAAAATTCGGCATTAAACCCAAGAACCCGCCTTTCGGCGGGGGAGCCCCTGGGGCGG
Organism: Treponema sp.; assembly: GCA_031275035.1. The sequence goes on along the minus strand of JAISPH010000218.1, from coordinate 9,015 downwards.
TTTTGAAGGGCCTTTAAGTATATATTTGGTCTAATGGTCTAAAGAGACCTGAAACATAGACCACGGCTCTTCAACGGAGGATGAATTATAGAAAAACTCTATGGCAGCCCGCTCGCAGTGTTGAACATGACTCAACATTACCGCCGCCGCCTGTTCAAATTTACCGCCCAGGAGCAGATCCAATATTTCGGTATGTTCCGCCCTGGCGTCATGGATCATCAATTCATTTTGCCTGCTGGATATGATAATACGGGTGTTTTCCTCAAAAACTTTACGAAGCATCTCGATGATGTAGCGGTTTCCGCAGTGTTCAATGATAAAAAGATGCATGGCCGTATCCAAACGGAAGGCGACCCGGATATCAGGGTCCTGACCTGTAAAAAGATTCCTGAATTCCAGCAGTTTTTTCCGGGGAAGATGCGGGCTTGCCAGCTGCAAGGCGATAGGTTCTATGGCTTTGCGTATTTGAAAGATCTGCTTTACGTCGTTAAATGAAATTTGGGTAACAAAAATACCCTTTTTGGGTATAATGCGGATAAACCCTTCCTGTTCAATCAGGGCCAGCGCTTCCCGTATGGGAGTACGGCTGAACCCCAGTTCCTTTACCAGGGCCGTTTCATTGATCCAGGTTCCCGGCTTATATTCACAGTTGACCAGCCTTCTCTTTAACTCCAGATAAGCCTGTTGTTTGAACACCTGAGCCATCCAGCCTTCCTTTTACACAACGCAATAGAGTTGTATTTATCCGTGATTATGGCAGTATACAACAGTATATTTAGACACTAAAGTTTCTGATTTTACAAGGGGGCTTTAGGCGGTATAAAATTTTTAAGCGGGTATAGTCCGAAAACTGAAATGCTTGGACTACTCTAATCCGGGGCGCCGCCTTGTTTCTTACAGGCCGCCAATGCGGTCCAGGATATCCCGCAGGAAACGGTTATTTTCCCGCAGAATTGCCCGCCAATGTTCTTCGCCGGTGTGCCAGAATTCGCCCACATACATCCGTACCCCCAGGGCCCAGGCTGTCCCGGCCGCTTCGGCAAAGTCCACGTGGCCGGTTCCGTAGGGCACTTCCCGGTAGATGCCGGGCTTGGACTCCTTGAGGTGCAGCGCCGCCAGGTGTCCCCGGCCGCTTTCCAGATCCGCCGTTACGCTTCCGCCGCAGGAAAGGGCTGCATTGGTGATATTGCCGGTATCAGGGTATACCTGAAGGTAGGGCGAGTTGATCCGATTAACCCAGTACATTGCCTTTGCTACGGTATCGATGAAGGGGGTTTCCATGGTTTCAAAAGCCAGGATGACCCCTGCCCGGGAGGCCATGGAAACCGCCAGGGCCAGATTCCCGGCAAAGAGACCGCGGGTGTTCTCGTCCGAAGGCTTATAGTATACGTCATACCCCGCCAGCTGGATGATCCGTACCCCAAGATACCGGGCCAGGAGGACCGCCTTTTCCATGATGGCAAGACTCCGCTCCCGGGCGGCGGCGTCCGGGTCCCCCAGCGGGAAACGGCGGTGGCCGCTCAGGCAGATTGAAAGAATGGGGACGCCCGTTTCTTCCACAGCCCGGCGCAGGGCGTTGATCTCCGCGGCGGACCAGTCAAGGCGGGCGAGTTTTTCGTCGGTCTCGTCCACCGACAGTTCCATATAGTCAAAGCCCGCCGCCCCTGTTTCCCGGAGCTTTTCATCAAGGGAAAGGGAGCCGGGCATGCTTTTTTCATAAAGGCCAAGCTGATAGGGTTTCACTTTTTTATCTGTCCATAGTAAGCCCCGGCGCCGTGCTTGCGGAGATAATGCTTATCCAGCAGTTCCTTCTGCATTGCGGGAAGACCGGGCCGAATCATCTGAGCATGCCATGCCATCATGGCTACCTCCTCCAGAACTACCGCATTGTGTACCGCCTCCAGAGCATCCTTGCCCCAGGCGAAAGGTCCGTGGCTGTGGACCAGCACCGCGGGGACATCGCCGGCGTTAAGATTCCTGAAGGTCTCCACAATTACACTGCCGGTTTCCCGTTCATAATCTCCCTGGATCTCGGCGGCGGTCATGGGCCGGGTACAGGGTATCTCCCCATAGAAGTAATCCGCCTGGGTAGTACCGTAGGCGGGGATGCCTGCGCCGGCCTGGGCGAAAATGGCGGCCCAGCGGCTGTGGGTGTGGACCACGCCGCCAATACGGGGAAAGGCCTTGTAGAGTTCCACATGGGTATCGGTATCGGAGGAGGGGTTCAGATCCCCTTCAACCTTCCTGCCGTCAAGATCCACCACCACCATATCCTCCGGCCTGAGTTTGTCGTATTCCACCCCCGAGGGCTTTATCACCATAAGTCCTTTTTCCCGGTCAAGGGCGGAAACATTTCCCCAGGTAAAGGTAACAAGTCCGTACCGGGGGAGCAGCAGATTCGCGCCGCAGACAGTTTGTTTTAATTGTTCCAGCATATAAACTCCCTTTACATAGCAGAGTATAAAACACTACGGGGAATTGTACTACAACGCCGTGTTCTGCGGAACGGGAACCCGCCGTACAGATCCGCCGGGCTCCGTTTTATACTTCAAAACGGTTCCAGACGGCATCCAGGGCCTCGACGACGGCGGCGTATTTTTCGTATTTCTGCCGGTAAATGGAACTTCTGGCCTTGTCTGGCAATACCGGCGGTGAAATGCGTACCATAGCCCGGGCGGCTTCGGCATAATCGGGATAGATCTTTGCCGCGGCGGCGGCGGCCATGGCGCATCCCAGGGCGCCCAGTTCCTTGACCCCGGTAACGGTCTCGATGGGCAGTTCCAACACATCCGCAAACATCTGCACCCAGAGGGCGGAATTGGCGGCTCCCCCCGCAAGGCGTACCGCTTCCGGGGGACTGCGGATTGAAAGCAGCTTGTCAATATGACCCTTGGCCGCATAGACCACCCCTTCATAGACCGCCCGCAGCATGTGGGCCTTGGTATGAAAACTAGTCAGGCCGATAAAACTTGCCTTTGCCAGGGGATGGCGGTTTGAACCGTGGAGGAAGGGCAGAAAGTAAACGTCGCAGGATTCCGGGGGAATCGCCGCGGCTAATTCGTCCAGATGGGCATAGAGTTTCTTTCCCGGCGGCACAGGCTCATTACGGAAGCAGTTTTGAATAACCCATTCCAGATTGCCCGCGCTGGTAGCGCTGGACTCTTCCAGGAGATAGTAACCGGGCATGGCGTAGAGGGAATTCATGGCGACGCAGGTCCCCGTGATGGGGGCCGGGGCGATAAATTCATTGATGCTCCAGGTTCCGGTGATAGAGCAGAGCTGTTCCGGATCGGTTACCGACATGGCAATGGCGCAGGCGTCAATGTCGAACATGCCCCCCGCCACGGGGGTCCCCTCGGCGAGCCCCGTCAGAGCTGCGGTCTCCGCCGTAATCCGGCCGCAGTGATCGCTGGAATACCTGAGGGGAGGGATCATGGCATAGGCTTCGCCGATTCCCAGGCTCTCAAGCATATCCCTGTCGAACCGGACGTCCCGGATATTCATTAAGGCGGAACCGGATATATTGGTGGCTTCGCTGTAGGCCTCGCCGGTCAGGCGGAACCGGATATAGTCGGTTACCGAAAAGGCCCATTGTATGGAATCGTAGACCGCCCGGTCATTGTCCTTCATCCAGGCCAGGAGTGAAACGGGCTGACAAGGCATGATCTGCTGACAAAGCCGGGGGTAAAGGGCGTCAAAGGTCCCGTTTTGTTTCCATTTTTCGGGATACTGCCAGGCCCGGTTGTCGGTGGAGATGATCCCGTTATAGGCGGGCCTGCCGTTTTTGCCCCAGGGGTAGAGGCCCTTGCCATGGCCGCATACCGCCACCCCCGCAATGGCCCTGGGGGATATCCCCGAACCGGCAATCACCTGCTTGATGCAGGCGCAGTTCTGGCCCCAGAGGTCCTCCATGTCCCGCTCGGTATAGCCGGGCCTGGGGGTAAGCACCAGGGTCTGCCGGGAAGCTGTTGCAGTTTCCTTTCCCTCCAGGGTAAAGAGAGCCGCCTTAATAACCGTACCGCCATTGTCAATGCCTAAGACATATTCTTCCATTAGAGCCATCCCGCTGCAGTTTTGCAGACTCTTTCAATGTAGTCCTTTAATGGCTCCTCCGTCAACATAGAAATTGGCGCCTAAACAGTAGGTAGCATTTTTTGATGTTAAGAAGACAAAAAATTTTGCAACCTCTTCGGGAGTTGCAAAACGCCCCGTGGGGGTCATGTCTTTGGCAATATTATCAAAGTACTGCTGAACAGTGATCCCCTCTTTCTCGGTCAGGATCCCCGCGGTCTTATACCAGTCCGGGGTCAGCACCAGCCCCGGCGCCACCGACATGACCCGTATATTGTATTGTATCAACTCGTTGGCAAGGCATTTTGAGTACATGTTCAGGGCGGCTTTGGTTACATTGTAAATCGGCTCGTAGTACAAAGGCTGACTGGAACAAATAGATGTGGTGTTGATAATGACGCCCTCTCCCGGACGTTCCCGTATCACCGGTACCAAAAGCCGGACCAGACGTATGGCCGCCATTACATGCAAATCCCAATAATGATACCACTTTTCATCCGGCGCATCAAGATTGGTCTCCGCCGAACCGGTACCGGCATTGTTTATAAGGAAATCAATGCCTCCCGCATCTTTTACATAAGCGGCAAGTTTTTCTATATCCGCAAGCCTGGAAACATCACAGCCTGTACCGTATACCTTTGCCGATGGATATTTGTTTTTCAGGTCTTCCACTGCTTTGTTTACCCGCGCCACATCCCGGGCGCAGATAATAACCCCGGCCTTCTCTTTCAAAAATTCTTCAGCTACGGAAAAACCGATGCCGATACTTCCTCCGGTTATCAGAGCCATTTTATTTTCTAAACCCAAATCCATATTCTGCTTCCTAAATTAGTCATTGTCCGGAATCTTCAATTTCCGGACAACTTTAGGACATTTCTGAAAACACCGGTTGGGTTTCCGGAAATGCCCCGGAGAAAATCGCTAATTCGTTGTAATATAGCAATTATGACAGGGCGATCTTCTCCACGGGGTAAAAAAACGTGGATTTCATTAAGAAATCCACGTTTTTTGTTGTTTTTAAGCGGTTGTTGGCAAACCTTGGTCCGACAGAAACTTCAGTTTCTGAACAACTCTAATGGTTAAAATCAGCAGGCGCGGGGCAATTCTGCCGCATGCTCCTGCCTGTAACCCTTACATAAACTGATCTACGTTCTCCTGGGTAACCAGCACAAAGGGTATCCACCGGTCGGGGATTTTCTTTTGACCGGTCTTTAACAGTTCAAGGGCCATATCGAGAGCCGCCCGTCCCTGTCCCGCGCCGTCCTGGAATACCGTCGCATCAAGACGCCCTTCCTTTACCGCTTTGAGGGCGGAGGCAATGGCGTCAACACCGACAATAACGATCTTGTCTTTAACCCCTTTAGCTTCCGCCGCTTCCAGGGCGCCTATGGCCATTTCGTCATTCTGGCAAATAATGGCGTCAATATTGTTGTTATATGCGGTAAGCCAGTTTTCCGACAAAGTCATGGCTTCGTCGCTTCTCCAGTTGGCGGTTTGTTCGGCCAGAAGCTCTATTTTCCACTCAGGATCGTCAAAAAGATACTTGTATATTCCTTCTTTCCGTTCTATCTGAGCGGAAATGCCTATGGGACCCATCAAATAAGTGACCCGGGCCCCGGGCTTGAGCTTGGTTTTCAGGAATTCCGCCTGTATCCTCCCCGCATCCACATCGTCGGAACCGACATAAGAAACCTTGCTCACATTGTTGGTGGTGGCGTTGCACACAACAATAGGAATCCCCGCCTCTAAGGCCATATCGACAATAGGGGCGCATCCTTCATAATCCTGGGGGTTTAGAATAAGGGCGTCAACCTGCTGGGTGATCATATCCTCAGCCTGCTGAATGGCCTTGCTGATGTCCCCCCCGGCATCCTGAACGATTATTGTAAGTTCATCGCTCAGTTCCGCGGCCCGGACATTAATGGAGTCGCCTATAATCTTTACAAAGGTGTTTGAAAGATCCTTTAGTAAAATACCGACCACATACTTTTTGGGTCCTGTCCCGCCGGCGCCTTCCTTCCTGGTACATCCTCCGAAGGCCATAAGTACCAAAAGCAAAAACACTGTGATTCCTTTACCAATTTTACGCATACATCCTCCTCAAATTGTTTTTTTACCGGAATTACTGACTGCTTCTCCGCTTTGCCTGCATGTCCAGCATGACCGCCGCAATGATAATGAACCCCTTTACAATCTGCTGATAGAAAGAGGAGACATTCAGCAAGGTCAGAGAATTTATCATAATTCCGATAATAATGAATCCTAAAACAGTCCCGCCCAGGGTGCCCGAACCGCCCACCATACTGGTTCCCCCTATGGCTACGGCGGCAATGGCGTCCAGTTCATATCCCTGGCCGGAAATGGGCTGCCCGGAACTTATCCGGGCCGAGAGAATAATGGCGGTAACCCCCGAAAGGATACCGGAGATGGCATAAACAACGATCTCCACCAGTTTGACCCGTACCCCGGCAAGTTTGGCGGCCTGCCTGTTTCCCCCAAAGGCATAGATATGACGGCCAAAGACAGTAAAGTTGAGGATAATATAGGCCAGCAAACACACTACCAGCAGTATCCAAATGGGGTTGGGAACGCCGAGGGTGCTTCCTTTGCCTATGGCCAAATAGCTTCCGTGCAAAATCAGGTAGGGCCTGCCGTCGGAGTAGACTAAGGCGGTTCCCCGCGCTATGGCCATGGTCGAGAGGGTCGCGATAAAGGGCGGAAGCCCCCCCAGGGCAATCAGTATGCCGTTAAACAATCCAAAAACCAGAGCCGCCGCCATGCCAAGCCCCAGGGCCATTTCAAAACTATGGCCCTCTTCAAGCAGGCGGCCGGAAATAACGCTGGTTACCGCTACAATAGCGCCCACCGACAGATCAATGCCGCCGGTCAAAATAACAAAGGTGATGCCCACCGCCAATATGCCGTTCATAGAAACCTGGCGCAGCACGTTAACGATATTTCCGCTGGTCATAAATACAGGTTTTATGATGGACATAATCAGCGAAAGAACGATAATGACAAACAAAAGGCCAAACTTCTGCAGCATGTTTCTGATTTTATTGACATTCAGGCTGCGAATATTAAGTACGGCGGCTGATGGATTCTGCATTTAAACCCCCTCCAAGGCCAGTTTTAGAATAGCTTCCTGGGAAATTTTGTTTTTATCGTTGTATTCTCCGCGGATTTTTCCATTTGACATTACCAGGATTCTGTCGCTCATGCCGATAAGCTCCGGCATCTCCGAAGATATCATGATAATCGCTATCCCCTGGCTTACCAGGGTAGTCATCATATTGTAAATGCTGAATTTGGCGCCCACATCAATTCCCCGGGTCGGCTCGTCCAGAATAATTACCTTGGGCCTGGACATGAGACATTTAGTCAGCACCACCTTCTGCTGATTTCCCCCGGAAAGGTTGACTACTATATCCGCAATACTGTTCATTTTGACCGTCATTTCTTCGGCCTTTTTGTTACAGATCCCCCGTTCCTTGATATGATTAAGAAAACCCATCCGGGAAAATTGTTCTTCGTTTTTAAGGGCGATGTTTTCCCGGACGCTCCGGCACATCACCAGCCCCAGGGCTTTCCGGTCCTCGGGAGCCATGGATATGAGATTTTTTTTCGCATCCCGGGGATTCTTTATCCTTATTAACCTGCCCTCCAGATACACTTCCCCGGAGTCCGGTTTGTCATACCCGACGAGGGCCCGCATCACCTCGCTTCGTCCGGCGCCGACCAGTCCCGCAAGACCCAGAATCTCACCCGCCCGCACCTGGAAGGATACATCTTCAAAGACTCCCCTCCGGGTTAGGTGTTTTACCTCAAGAACGACATTGCCTTTTTTGGCGGCGCTCCGGGGATATCCCCCGGAAAGTTCCCGGCCTACCATGAGGCTGATGATCTTATCATGATCGATTTGGGCCCGCTCAAAGCATCCCACCATAGCCCCGTCCCGGAGCACCGAAACCCGGTCCGCCAGGTACATTACCTCTTCGATACGGTGGGAAATATAGATGATCCCCACCCCCCGTTTTTTAAGGATGCCGATGGTTTTGAATAATTCCTCGGTCTCATTGGCAGTGAGGGAAGAGGTCGGTTCGTCCATGATGATAAGTTTGGCGTTGTAAGAAACTGCCTTAATGATCTCGATCATTTGAATTTGGGCGATATTAAGGGCCTTCATCTTCATGGCAGGAGTGATCCGCCTGTCCATGTTGTATTCTTTCAGCAAAGCAAGGGTATCCTGATTCAAAACCCTGCGATCGAGAAAGGGAGTGCCCTTTTTACGTTTCTCCCGTCCCACAAATATATTTTCCGCTACGGTCATCTCCAAAAGGGGGTTAAGTTCCTGATGAATCATGGAAATCCCCATATTCAGGGCTTCCCGGGCGCCCCTGATGTCTACCGGGCGGCCTTCAAAAAAGATTTCCCCCCTGTCCCGGGCATAGATCCCCATGATGATCTTCATTAACGTGGATTTGCCGGCGCCGTTTTCGCCCATCAGCGCATGAAGTTCCCCGGGCCGTACATTAAAATTTGCTTTGGACAGAACAGCCGTTCCAAAAAAGGCTTTGTCAATTGACTTCATATCAAGGATATAGGTCTGCCCGTTCATATTGTCCCCGTATCTTGCGGATGCCGAAAACGCCGCTTTAGACATTAAAAAGCAGGACCGGAGAAACCGTTGTAATAACGGGAAAACTTGTTGCCCGGAAAACGGAAAAAATGAGCGTCGGCGCCAATAGTGCAATTCAACAAACAATAGTGCAAAAAGTAAAAAATCCGGTTTTATGGAGCGCTGAAACGCCAAATCTTTACACTTTGCTGTTCCGGATTTCCGATGCCGCCGGAACGACAACCGGATATATATCGCATAAGATAGGTTTCAGAAGCGTGGAAATAAAGGACGGGACGCTTCTTGTCAACGGAAGGTATGTTTAC
>JAISPH010000195.1 GCA_031275035.1 Treponema sp. | reverse complement strand
TCCAATACCCCGCCCCTTGGGGCGGTTTTGATAACAGTCTCCACTGTTGGATCAGGGGTGTTGGATCCCGCATAAAATCCATACTTATCAGAACCAACATACCCCGTCCGCTTGCGGCGGGGTTGTTGATTCCCCCAGAGGCGGCGATGCCCGTTTGTTTCGATAAGGATATCCCCCGGTTAGTTACTGATGAAGCAATGCGGCCGGTTGACTCTTTTGTTGCTTTTTATTAAAATAAAAACACTTTGGGGGCGTAGTGAAGCTGGTTTATCACGCTGGCCTGTCAAGCCGGAGATCGCGGGTTCAAGCCCCGTCGCTCCCGTTTAGAAGCTTTTGGGGCTTGAAGCCTTTTTGCGGCCCATGGAAAGCAAGCAAGGCGCAGCCTTGCATGGGCAAACCGCCAGGGATGGCGGTTTAGCAAAAAGGCCGGCCTGGAGGGAGCAAACAGGAGGTTTACGACCGGAAAGCAAGCCCCGTCGCTCCCGTTACAAAACCATCTCTGGACGGTTTTGTGTTGGATTTTCCGCGGGAAACTCCACGTTTAGAAGCCTTTGGGGGGCTTGAAACGGAGCTCCCGCCGAACTTGTCGAGGTAGAGCCCGCCTGCTTGGGCGGGTTTTTTTCGGGCAGTAGCGCAGTTGGTAGCGCGCATGGTTCGGGACCATGAGGTCGCGGGTTCGACTCCCGCCTACCCGACGATAGTATTTTTATATGTTGAGCGGGGACATATCCGTATCCTTCTCGATACGAATTTTTGAACCTGAACCGGATTTTACCACTTCAATACGGCTTGGAATACGGGATTTCATTTCGCCTACATGGGAGATGAGTCCCACCATGCGGTGATCCCGCAGTTCCTCCAGAATACCCAGAGCCTTTTCAAGGGTGGCGTCATCCAGGCTGCCGAAACCTTCATCAATAAAGACCGCATCCAGCCGTATCCCGCCGGTCCTGTTCTGGATCGAGTCGGCCAGCCCCAGGGCAAGGCTGATAGAGGCCATAAAGCTCTCGCCCCCCGAAAGGGTAGCGCAGGGTCTGGTTTTTCCGGTATACGCGTCAAAAACCGCGAGATCCAGCCCTGTCCGGGCCCTGCCGGTTTCACCGGCGTTGTCCAGAAGGAGGGAATACCTGGATTCGCTCATCCGCTGAAGACGGCGGGTGGCGTAGGCGGCAACTTCCGCCAGATAAAGCCCTAAAAGCCATGCGTCAAAAGATTTTTTTCCGGGGTTTTTCCCCGAAAGATCATCTGCCAGGCCGGTAAGCGCCGTGGCATTTCTGGTTAATTCATCGTAACGCCGGGTCTTTTCCCGCAGCTGGGCTGCGTCCCGTTCCAGGGCATCCAGGGCCGCGGCGGACCGGTCCCGCTCCGTTTCCGCCGCCGCCATTTCCGCCTCAAGATCCTCCAGCCGGGAACGGATCTCCGCCGCTTCGAGGCCTTCTTCAGAACCGTATGCCGGAGAGCCCGGCGGTATGGACAAGCGCCCAAGCTGCTGCAGGCATGTTTCAATGCCGGCCCGGATCTGTTCCAGGGCCCGTTCCTTCCCGGCGGCGGCGGTTTTTATCCGTTCACGCTCATCCTTCCGCCGGCGGATCTCCTCTTCCAGGCGGCGCTCGGTTTCTCCGTCCAGGGCGGCCTCCCGCAGGGCGCCGGTATCTGCAAAGGGAGAATCCGCCAGGGCCTCCGCCAGGGCCGATGCGGCGGCCTGAAACTGGACCGCCCCTTCACCCCGCTGAGCGCGGCAGGACTCTTCCCGGGCCAGGGCGGCGGCAAGAAAACGGCCCGCCTGCTCCGCCGCCTCCCGGCTGCTCCGTATCTCCATATCAAGTTCCTCTATCCGTTCATCCAGGATCTCCAGGGCGCCGGCGGAATTCCCGCCGCCGTTAATGCCGCCGGACAGGTTCTCCGCCAGAAGGGCATGTCCATGCTGAAGCTCCTGTACATGGGCTTCTAGGGTTTTATTCTTTTCTTCAAGTCCCGCCGTTTCCTTTGCCTGCGCCGCCAGGACGGATGTAATTTCGTCCTTTTCCCGGTACAGGGCGGCGATACGAACAGCGGCCCGGCGGGCTTCATCCCGGGAACTTACTATGGCGTTCAGTTTGAGAATATGCTCTTCCAGCAGCCGGGATACGGCGCCGGAACCGGGGATCCTGCCGGCGGCGTCCATGCTGGAGCCTTCAAAAAGCGCCGCCGGTATGGATCCTGCCGGCATAACAGCCGCCGCATCCCGGGCAAGGGCCGCAATCTCCCCGTCCAGCCGTTCCGCCTCCCGGCGCTGAGACTGCTCTTCGGTTCCGGCCACGGCAAGATTCTTCTCGGCGTCTTTAAGGGAATGTTCCTGGGCGGCAATCCGTTCATTGACATCGAAGAGAGGTTTTCCCGCGGCGGCGGGCAGGGGATGTTCCCTGGAACCGCATACCGGACAGGGTTCGCCCTTTTTCAACTCCGCCGCCAGATGAACCGCCATGCGGCTCCGTTCCCCCAATTCCTTTTCCCGCTTTAATGTTTCCAGTTCCCCCTGGAGTACCGGAATGCGGCGTTCCAGTTCAGCCCGGCGGGCGGCGGTTTCTTCAAGGCGGCGGCGGGCGGCTTCACTGGCGGCGGCGGCGGTTTCCGCGGCGGCGGCGATCTCCTTCAATTCCACAAGGCTGTCTTTGACATCCCTGGCTTTTTCCCATTGGAGTTCAAATTCCCTTACCTGTTCCGAGAGTTTCTGCTGCGCCGTAATTTCGGCATCCTTTTCATGCAGGTTCCGCGTTAAAAGGCCGTTCTCTCTGTTCAGCGCCAGCAGCCTGGTTTTTAGTTTTTCACTTTCCTCCCGGGCAAGGCGTATCTCTTCCTCTTCGGCGATCATCCTGACCAGGGCGGGCCGTATCTCCCGGAGTTTCAGCAGTTCCTCCTCCAGGGCCGCGGCGGCCTTCTTCCGCCCCTCCGCCGCTTCCGCCTGTTCCAGGGCTGCGGCCTTTTCTTCCATAGCCCGGACAAGATCCGCCTCCGCCTGCTCCAGGCTGCGGCGTTTTTCTTCCTCCAGAACCAGGTGATGCCGCAGGGGCTGAGCCTGCCGGGAAAGGGCCAGTTTTTTTTCCCGTTCCGCCAGATCGGCGGCCTCCGGCAGGGCCGTCTCTTCCGCCCGGCGGATCTCCACCAGTTCTCCGGCAGCGCGCCGTTCCGATTCCACCAGTTTTAGCAGTTCCTCCAGCCGGGATTTTTCCCCCGCCAACAGAGCGTTCCGGTTTTTCGCCGTCTTCAAACTTTCTTCGGCGGCGGTGCGAAGTTCTTCAAAATTATCGAGGGAAACCCGCTGACGGAGTTCCTCCAGAATCCGCTGGGCTTCACGGAGTCTGAGGGTCTCTTCCTTTGCCCGCTCATGGGCCAGATCCCTGATGCGAACCGCCGTATTTACGGGAAAGAGCTTCCCCAGGACGTTCTGCCTTTCGCTGGTATTCTGCCTGAGGAATTCGGCAAACTCTCCCTGGGGGAGGAGCACGATCTTGAAGAACTCCTCCGCCTGGAGGCCGATGAGTTCTTTGATTTTACTGTCGGCTTCGGACTTCCTGGAGCAGACAGGCTCGGGGTTCTTCTTCAGCTCGTAGAGCTCCGTGGTTTCCTCCGCCATAACGGCGCCGGAGCCCCGCTTTCTGGGCTTTTCCTGTTTGGGGCTTCTGATGATACGGAAACGCCTGCTGCCCAGAAGAAAGTCCAGGGTAACGGAACAGTTTCCTTCCATGGCATAATCGCTCCGCAGCCGGGATATGTGGCCCCGGCGGCTTCCCGGAACGGTTCCGTAAAGGGCAAAGCAGACTGCATCGAAAATGGTGGTTTTGCCGGAACCGGTTTTTCCGGTGATAAGAAAAATGTCCTCCAGGGAACTAAAGTCAATTTCGGTACGGCCCACAAAGGGCCCGAAATTCTCCAGAACCAGTCTTTCGGGCTTCATGGTCCGTCTCCATCTGCATTCTGCGGCAAAGGCTCCGGCCCATTCCCGGCAGGGCGGACGGTCTGTCCGGGGGCCTCGTCCTCAAGTTCCAGTTCCTCTAGCAGCTTTCGGAACAGCTCAAGCTTAACCGGATCCGCCTGTCCGTATATATCCGTAAGGAAGTCCGCAAAATCTTCCAGAGCGTCCCGTCTTTCTCCCTGGCTATGGACCGCCGGTTCCATCACCGAGAGGGCGGCAAAGGCTTCGCGTTGTTTAATGGACATAATGTAAGGGAAACGCCGCCGGAGCAAGGCCAGGGGGTTCTCCACCAGGACCTTATCGGTTAGGGACACTTCGAGGTAGTCTTCTTCCGCTTCCGCCAGGAGCCGGTCCTTGCCGGGGTCCCGGTAGAAAAAGTCGAAGGGCCCCTCAAGGCGGCGCAGCCTCCGCAGGGGACTGACCGGGACAGGCTTTACCTCAATCTTTTCGGCGGAACCTTCGGTTTCGCCAAAAAGATTTTCCCGCTTTGAACCGGCGCCGGAAAGTTCCACCGAAAGAAAGACCTTCTCCTGATCCGCTTCGTCAAAGGAATAGGCCAGGGGGCTTCCCGAATACCAGGCATTGGCGGCGGCCTTCTGGAAACGGTGCAGGTGGCCCAGAGCCACATAGTCAAAACCGGCGAAAAGTCCCGGGTCCACCTGTTCGGCGCCGCCCAAAAAGTTCCGTTCCGATTCGGATTTGAGCCCCCCCAGGACAAAGAGATGGGCCCCCAGAACGGTATAGTCCGCGCCGGTCCTGCGGCGGGCCGCTTCCAGCCGGGAGGCGGCCTCCCGGACCAATTGAGCCTGGGACCGGATGAGGCTTCCGCCGGGGGCAGCTTCTCCGGTAAAGAGATTAGGCCGGGTCCCGGTCTGCCGTTCCGCACCGTCCTCCGGCCCCTCTCCGGAAGCCTCCCGTCCGGGACCGGACCTGAGACTTCCGGAATTGAGAAAGGGGAGGAGAAAGAACGCGCAGCGTTCCCCCTGCTGGTCAAAGCGGACCGGTTCGGCGGACTGTTCAGGGTCCGTAACAAAGTGAACGCCCAGCTCCCGGAAAAGTTCCCGGCCAAAGCCGAGCCTGGAGGGGGAATCGTGGTTACCCGGCAGAATCAGCATCTGCAGTGCGGGACAGCGGCGCTTTACGCTGCCCAGGAAAGAGCCGAAGAGGGCCACCGCCTCCGGGGACGGGATGGAACGGTCGTAGACATCCCCCGCAATGAGGAGAGCGCCGTAACCGCCGCCGGAAAGAATTTCCTCAAGCTGGGAAAGCATATACCGCTGATCTTCGATGAGAGAATAGTCATGAAAGATCTTCCCCAAATGGAGATCTGCGGTATGGAGGAATTTGACCATCTGTTACTCCGGGTTTTTGCTGTACCCCGCCGGAATGAGCCGGACGCTTACTGTACCCCCAGTCCGGCGGCCTTTTCCCTTGCTCCGGGAATCCAGCCCCGGATATTTTTGATTCTGGTCTCGTCCGAGGGATGGGTGCTGAGAAATTCAGGGGGCGCCGTTCCGCCCGAGAGGGAACCCATCCGCTCCCAGAAGGGAATCGCCTCTTCGGGATTATAACCCGCAATGGTCATAAGGATGAGGCCGGTTTCATCAGCCTCGCTTTCATGCTTTCTGCTGAAAGGCAGGGTACCGAAAAGCTGGGACCCCACTCCATAGGCGGTCATGGCAAGCTGCTGAGTTTCGGCGCTTTTTTCCATGGTGGCAATGCTCAGGCCGGCGGCGCCCAGTTGCTGCAGCACATCGGCGCTCATCCGCTGCTGGCCATGGTTAAGGAGGGCATGGCTTACCTCATGGCCCAATACCACCGCCAGGGCCGCTTCGGTCTGGGTTACCGGAAGTATCCCCGTGTAGACGACGATCTTTCCGCCGGGCATACACCATGCGTTGACCGCATCATCCTGAACCAGTTTGTACTCCCATTGGTAATCCTGAAGATAATCCAGTTTGCCCTCGGCCCCAAGCCATTTTTCCGCGGCCAGGCGGATATTGTTCCCCACCCGTTCCACCAGAGCCGATTCGGCGGTACCGGTGATGACGGTGCTTTCGTTGAGGAATTCCTCGTACTGCTGAAAGGACGATGCCAAAAGCTGGCTGTTGTTCACCAGGGCTATGGTCTTTTTCCCGGTAATGGGATTGGTAGCGCATCCGTAAAGAATCGCTCCGACAAGTACGGGCAGAGCCAGCAGCCCCGCTATGGGGATAATCTTCTTCATCTTTACGCTCCAGTGCACAGGCGGCCCCCTGCCGCCTGTACTGAAATTCGGATCCGCAGTCCGAAAGTTTCGAAATGAACCGGCAGATACAGACGCAAGCATAACACATTGTTTCGGAGCGGACAAGCCCATAAACGGCATTACCGCAACAATAGAGTTGTTCAAAAACTTCAGTTTTTGAACAACAACCGCTTAAAAACAGCAAAAAACGTGGATTTTATTAAAAAATCCATGTTTTTTGGGAGACTCGAGAAAGAACCAAC
The DNA here is from genome assembly GCA_031275035.1 of Treponema sp. The sequence goes on along the minus strand of JAISPH010000195.1, from coordinate 11,133 downwards.
CGGGTTCTTGAACAAGTCCAATGTCAGGTTTACCGTTCATCCGGAGGCTGCGATTCGCCGGGGGCCTCCGGGCTGCCTTCATATCAGTAAATTACATTGACCAACGAAGGGCGGATACGTATAATAGAGTTGTTCGGAAACTGAAGTTTTCGTTGAACCATAGGGCCGCTGACAACCGCTTAAAAACAACGTTTTGGGGGAGACTTGTGCCGGACTTTAGCCCGGGAGAGCCAGCCCGGTTTCCGGACAAGTTCAATGTTCATCCGGGGTGATTCCGCCAGCGGGTCCATACCCAAGAACCCGCTCGCGGGGGAGCCTCTGGGGCGATTTGGGCCCGGCAACGATTTGTTTGTTGGGGGATGGACACGCATAATATCCATCAGCCCTTTCAAAGCTGGCAATTAGTAGTAGGAGTTATGTGCCGCTATTCAGCGGCACGGAATTGTACCTTGCGGCTCGACGATACCCCGCCGCAAGCTTGCGAGCTCTGCCGCGGGGAGAGTCATTTCAAAATATCAGATTAGGTCCTTTGAGCGGTAATTTCCGGCGTATGCGGCGCGGCGGCATTTCTTTAAGGAGAAAAATGAATACCCCCAAAATAAACCGTACTCTTAAACGGGCAATAGACATCCTTCAGCTTATTAAGGACAATAACAACGCGCTGACGATAAAAGAGATCAGCCGGCTGATGCAAATACCCACCAGCAGCGCCTTTGATATTATCCATACTTTATATGCGGAAAAATTTCTGGAATGTAACAGATCCGGGGCCAAAACTTTTTCCATTGGAGTACGGGCATTTGAAATCGGCATTGCCTACCGCCGGCATACAAACCTGATAGAACTGATACATCCCTATGTGGAAAAACTGATGCGAATATCAAATTCCACATCCTTTCTGGCTATCGTTGACGATACCGAAATTATCTATCTTGATAAGTCTGAAGCGGAAACATCCATTCGAACTTCCGCCGTATTAGGCTCCAGAAGGGATATGTATTCCACCGGTTTGGGAAAGGCAATCATGATGCATTATACAGAAGAAAAGATTCGATCCATTCTGGCCGCCCGTAAACTTATCGCCCATACCAGGCATACCATTACCGGCATTGATCGCTTTTTGGAGGAGATGGAAATATCCCGGCGCCGCGGATATGCGGTAGACGACAGGGAAAGCAATATCAATGTTTTTTGCATTGCCCATGCCATCTTTGATTCCTATGGTAATCCCTTTGGGGCAATAAGCATTGCCACTATGTATTCGGCGATTGATGAGCTTTCGGTCAGAAAATTTGGAAAAATCATAAGCGATTATGCCATGGAGATTTCAAAAAAACTGGGATATTTGGCCCCTCCGGGGAAAAACAAAAAATAGAGTTGTTCAGAAACTTCAGTTTCTGAACAACAACCGCTTAAAAAGGACTTGTGTCGGACGAAAGTCCGCGATAACCAACCGGGTTATCTCACAAGTCCAATGACCCCCCGCCACTGAAGGGTAAAGTCTCTTGTAAGCGTTAATCAGCCCCCGCTGCAGGCAAACACCCTGAATCCGCCAAAATCATCGTTCCGGTTAATCGCCGATACCGGCGTTTTTTCTTCTTGACAATTTCTATGAGTTGAATTTATAATTCATATATAAGAATTTGATTCGTATATACGAATTTAATGACATTTGGAGGATGTATGCGTGTACTGACCGTATGCGGGATGGGCTTTGGAACCAGCTTGATGCTGCTCATGATGGTACAGGAAATCGCTAAAAAACATGGCGTTATTGTAGAAGGAGAAGCGGTTGATCTTGGCGCATACAAGGGGAAAGCCTGCGATGTGATTATGGCCTCCAGTGAGATTGCAAAACAGATTCAATCGGACAAACCGGTAATAGGGGTAAACAATCTGCTTGATAAGGCGGGTATAGAAAAGTCCATATTGCCCTATCTTAAATGACGGGGCCTATGATCATAGTTTACTGGAGGCGTTTATTATGGTGAATTTTTTAGTCCAATTTTTGAGTACCCCAAGTATAGTTATTGGCCTTGTAGCTTTGGCGGGGCTTTTGCTTATGCGAAACAAGCCGTCAACGGTGGTAGCCGGTACCCTGAAAACCATCCTTGGTTTTTTAATCCTAAGCGCCGGTTCAGGCGTCATTGTTAATGCACTGATACCCTTTAGTACAATGTTCAGCAAGGCCTTTGGGTTGAACGGAATTGTCCCCGAAGACAATTCTCTCGTAGCTGCCGTACAGTCCGTCCTGGGGTTTGAAACGCCCATGATAATGCTTTTCTCCTTTGTCATTAATCTGATACTGGCCCGGATAACTCCTTTCAAATATATCTTTCTTACCGGTCACATGATGTTCAGTTTTGCCGGCACTATGGCCATAGTCCTGGATCAACTCGGCATTCACGGATGGTTCGCCATAGCCATAGGTTCCGTCATAGAAGGGATGTCCATGGTTCTTTTTCCGGCCATGGCCCAGCCCTTTGTCCGCAAGATCCTCAAATCCGACGATGTAGGATTCGGTTTCTGGGGATCGTCCCTTGTCTGGATCAGCGGCCTGGCGGGAAAATTAACCGCCAAGAAAAATCGTGATGAGCATGATACCTGGGAAGAAGTCAAGGTGCCGGCGGGTTTGGAATTTCTCAAGGATATGTCGGTTCTTATGGGGATCATAATGGTGGTGGTGTATATAATAACCGCCGTCGCAGCGGGTCCTGCTTTTGTTTCGGAGATGAGCGGGGGGATCAACTGGATCGTTTATACATTCATCCAGGCGCTTACCTTTGTAGCGGGCATTCTGGTGCTTTTGCAGGGCGTCCGTATGTTCCTGGGCGAGATAATTCCGGCCTTTAAGGGAATCAGCGAAAAACTTGTACCGGGGGCAAGACCGGCGCTGGATATTCCGATTTTCTACGCCTATGGTCCGGTGGCAACTACAATAGGTTTCCTTTTTGCGGTCATCGGAGGCCTTGCCGCTACCGCTCTCACCGGGTTAATGGGCGTGGTGGTCCTGCCGGGGGTAATAGGCCTGTTTTTCATGGGAGGCGCCGCGGGGGTGTTCGGAGACAAACTTGGCGGAAAACGCGGCGCCGTAGTTGCCGGTCTGTTTCTTGGTTTTGTTTTTACAATCATGCCGGCTCTTTTTTACAATCTGATCGATGTTACAAGGTATGGAATCGAAGGCTTATGGTTTGCTTCCACCGACGCTATCATTGTCGGCGTAATCATGAAACTTATCGGTTCCATATTTGGCCTGGCCGTATAATTTTTGGAGTTTACGGTTTTATGAAAAACGCACGAACCATATTGGGCGATATTCCCGCCGTTGAGATGGGGTTTACCTATTCCCATGAACATTTGTTTTCTGTTCCGCCTCCTTCACAGAAGGATCGTGATCTTGAATTGTCTTGCTGTGAAAAAAGTACGGCTGAGCTTAAGCTTTTTCGTTCAGCCGGAGGCAAAACCATAGTTGAAGCTTCAACTTTGGACTATGGCCGGAATCTCAGCGCCTTGAAGAAGATGAGCGAAGAAAGCGGCGTCCATGTGATAGCTACAACAGGTTTTAACAAACATATATATTACCCTGACTGGGTAATGCGGAAAACGGTGGATGAAATTGCGGCTATGCTTATCAAGGATATCACGGAAGGCGAAGGCGGCATGGTTCGGGCGGGTTTCATAAAAATCGGCGCTTACTATAATATGATCCATCCTTTGGAAGAAAAAACCGCAATAGCCGCCGCCCTGGCGCAGAAGGCCTGCGGCGCTCCTATCTGGGGACATACCGAAGCGGGTACCATGGGAATGGAAATCCTTGATATTTTGGAAATGCAGGGCGTAAATCTTTCCACCGTTGCGCTGGGACATCTGGACCGGAATGCCGACGAATACTATATCCTTAAGCTTGCGGACAGGGGAATATACATACAGTTTGATGGTCCGGGTAAAGTGAAATATTATCCGGACAGCGTCAGAGTGGCTTTGATCAAATCCCTTATTGCCCATGGACATGCCGGCAGGATGTTGATAAGCGGCGACATGGGAAGGGCATCGTACCTTGAAAGTTACGGAGGAGGACCGGGTTTCCGGTTCATAAAAACAAAGTTTATTCCCCGTCTGCTTGATGAAGGAGTGTCCCGGAATGATATTGACAAGATATTCATTCACAACCCACAGCGTTGGCTTGGGGTATTTTAACCCGGCGGTATCAGTTCTATGCAAGACAAACTCAGGCTGGTAGCGATAATCAGGAATGTCGATCCCGGCGAGGTGGTTCCCATTACGGAGGCATTGCTCGAGGAGGGGATAAATTCGGTTGAACTATCCCTCAGCGATCCCGAAAAAGGGTTTTCCTGTATTGAAGAACTAAAAAAGCGCCATTTTGAAGAACTGTACATCGGAGCCGGTACAGTAATGCGGCAGAACGAAGTGGATCGTCTGGCGGCAGCGGGCGTGAAGTATTTTTTTTGCGCAGGTTTTGACGGTACACTTGTTGATTATGCGGCCAGTCGCGATCTGCTGGCAATTCCGGGGGTGCTTACTCCCAGCGAAGTACAGCAGTGCATTGTCAGGGGGATGAAACTTCTTAAACTCTTTCCGGCCAATGTTTTTCATACCCGGTATATAAAAGATCTGCATGGCCCCTTCCCCGGAGCGGCATTTTTAGCTGTCGGGGGAGTGGGCCCGGATAATTTCGGGGAATATCTCAAAGCCGGATTTTGGGGGGCGGGAATAGGCGGCAGCCTTGTACCACAGGGCGCCAACAGGGAGCAGATCCCTCAAATCCGGGAAGCCGCAAAAAAATGCATCGCCGTCCTCAATGGAGACAAGTAATCATGTACCTTGTTCAAAAGATGTCTCGAATTCAGGTCGAGGAGCGGATTAAAAAATACCCGGCGGCGATTTTACCGGTGGGGAGCTGTGAACAGCACGGCCCCCATCTGCCAATGGGTACGGATATTATACTCGCCGAGACCTTGGCCGGGATGGTTTCAGATGTAACCGGGGCCCTGGTTTTTCCTTCATTGAATTTTGGATATTCCTGGGTATGGAGGGATATAGCCGGGACAATTTCATTGTCCATTGAACACATGATCGCCGTACTCAAGGATGCCGCATCCAGTATGGAGCGCTATGGCATACGCCTGCTGGTATTTCTTAACGGACATGAAGCCAACAATGCGTCCATAAAATATGCCATTCGGGAAGCGCAGGACAGTACCAGCGTCAAGCTTCTGGGCATGTTTTATCCCGGTCTGAAAGAAACTTATGAGACATGGATGGAAAGCCCAACCTGGGGTGGTGTTTTTCATGCCTGTGAATTTGAAACTTCACTTATGCTGGCCGCTTGCCCGGATCTTGTTGATATGAGCCTGGCGGTAACAGAGTATCCCAAGTCTCCTCCTCTGTTCGGCATGGATAATACCATGATGGGCAGTATCAGCGCCAGCGGGGTATTTGGAGATCCAAAATGCGCGACAAAAGAAAAAGGGAAAGCCATGATGGACGCTTTCGTAAAAAATATATCCGAAATCATCATCGAGGCTTTTCCGCCGGGAACATAGGCAACATTCCGCCGGAGTATAGACCCCCGCCTTCCAGTCAGCGCTGCTTCTAAAAATTAAAATTGCAGCGTTCCTACTTAATATCCTCCCGGAGGAAACGTTTATCCCCTTCCTCAATGTCAAAGCCCAGGGTGCCTCCGGGATTCATAATGTTGTCCGGGTCGAAGTGCTGTTTCAAGGCCCGGTAGACTGCATACTCGTTCCGGCCTATGCTGCCCTCAAGCCAGGGGCCGAACATTTTGCCTATACCATGGTGGTGGCTCATGGCGGCGCCGGATTTCTGGATAGCGTCCAGAATGCCGGCATGGAATGTACGGTATTCCCGGGGATCGTGTATCCGGGCAATGAAAATCCAGTAAAGGTTCGCCCCCTGGGGATAGACATGGCTCATGTGGGTCATGCAGATGGTATTGGGCCGGCTTTTGACATAGGCCCGTACCTCCCGGTGGACTTTACTCATATTGCTCCAGTTAACGCTGCATTCCATGGTGTCCATTACCAGACCAAAATCCTGCATCGTATCCCGAAGATAAGGATCGTTAAAACGGCCCTTCTCCCAGGCCCTGGTAACGATACCGGAAAGCCAGATTCCGCCGTATCTCCGGGCGACCCGGCGTACGTTCCGGGCGCAGTTTCTGGAAAAGCCCTTTTCGCCGTTGGTAAAACCCAGGTAGAGGCACATCTCCCCCACCTTAAAGTGTTTCATATCGAAAAGGCGCCGCAGGGGGCTGTCCACCACTCCGTACATGTGCATCATAATACTGGTCTCTTCCGAATCGGAGAGACGGAACACCGAGGGGTACCCCGCCTCGCTCTGCATAATCTCCCGGGCCGCAGCCTGACCGGTTTCCCAATCCTTAAACATATAGGAGAAGCGTTTAATGGTCCGGGGCATGTGGCGGAAGACTTTGAGGGTTACGTGGGTGAGTACCCCAAAGGCGCCTTCGCTTCCCATCATAATCTGATCCAGATCCGGTCCATCGGCCTTCCGGGGATAACGGCTGGTATGAATGTTCCCAGCGGGGGTAGCGTAGTCCTGGCCCAGAACTATATCCTGAATGCAGCCGTAGTAGGTGGAATTCTGTCCCGCCCCGTGGGTTACTACCCAGCCTCCCACCGAGGAATATTCAAAACTCTGGGGGAAGTGTCCGCAGGTATAGGCCCGCTTGGCGCCGAATCTCCGCACCGCATCGTTCAGGGCCGCTTCCAGCCTGGGGCCGCTTATGCCCGCCTCCACGGTAATGGCCTGGTCAATCTCGTTGAATTCAATCACCTTGTTAAAACGGAGCCGCATATCCAGGGAGATTCCCCCTTTGACGCACTCCACCCCCCTGGTAACCGAAGAGCCGCCGCCGTACACGTAGAGAGGAATTTTTTCCGCCGCGCAAAAGGCCACCACCTGTTCGATCTGTTCTTTTGTACCGGGATAGAGCACCGCATCGGGAACATTCTCTGCAATTTTATGGCGGACCCGCATCAGGTCATACATGGTCTTGCCGTAGGCTACCGAAAGCCGGGCATAATCATCGGTACGGACATAGTCCCCGCCGACAATTTCCCGGAAGCGGCCAAGCCGGGCGGCGCTGAGCTTGACCGGTATGTCGAATTTAACCGGGTCGAGGCCCAGGTCCTCGCTGTAGGTTTTGAAATCGTCGTCGTTCAGGCCGAAACTTTTTTTCATCAGCCTGTAGAGAGATTCCCGGGGAACCTTTATCTGTTCCGGCGCGCCCCACTTAAAGACGGAACGGTAGGAACCGGCGGGAACTTTCCCCCGGTACCACTGGGGTTCAAAATTTTTGTAACTATGCGCCATGGTTTTCCCCCTGCATCATAGTCTGCGGACTATGTCGTTTATCTCCCCGTAGAGGGGGGATAATTTGTCAAAGATCTTTTCAAAGATCCTTTCGTGAATGGCTTCGTAAATCTCATGATCCTCCCGGCGGGGGAGAAACTCATCCTTTATATGCACCATCTCGCTGATCCCCTCTTCGTAGGAAGAGAAGATCCCCTGGGCGGTAAAGGCCGCCAGGGAAGAACCAATGCCCGCAGCCTCATAGGTCTGTATGCGGTACACCGGAAGCCCGAACATGGAGGCGGTGATCCTGCAGATCGCTTCGCTCTTGCTGCCGCCGCCGGCGACATAGAGTTCCCTGATCTTAATGCCTCCCCGTTTTTCCATATTCCGCAGCCCTTCCATAAGGGCAAAGTTGATTCCTTCGATAATGGCCCGGTACAGATGAATCCGGGTATGTACATCGGAGAATCCTATCGCCGCTCCCTTGGCGTGGGGCATATCGATCCCCGGCGTAAAGTAGGGCTGCAGTATCAGGCCGTCACATCCCGGCTTGATATCCTTAAGCCGTTCGTCCAAAAGCTGTTCCGCGTTTACCCCCGTCCGGGCCGCCTCCGCCATTTCCTTGGCGGCGAATTCCCGCTTGAACCAGGAGAGGAGCCAATAGCCCCGGTAAATTTCAATCTCTGGATTGTAGTAGTCCTTTACTACCGCAGGGTAGGCGGGCATAAAGGGCAGGGGTTCCAGGTACTTTTTGGTGGAAAACTGCACCGTAGCGGTGGTGCCGAAACTAAGGGCGGCCTTATCCTCGGAGAGACAGGAAAGGCCCAGGGTTTCACAGCCCTTATCGCTGCCGGTGGCGATAAGGGGAAGTCCTGCGGGAATGCCCGTTTCCCCTGAACATTGGGCGGTGATGGTCCCCAGGACCGAACCGGGCTCCGCCAGGGCGCAGAGCTTATCCGGCCCCAAATCTGCCCAGATAAAACGCCGGATATCATTGGAACGCATCCAGGTTCTGGTTTTTGAATCGAAAGGGATGTGTCCGATAACGCTGGCGTTGGAATCAATCAGGTTTCCGCAGAACTTATAGATCAGCCAGGCGGAGATAAAAACGAATTTATCGGTCCTGTCCCAGATATCCCGTTCATTGAGGGCGATCCAATTGCAGGCGCTTACCCTGCGCTGGAGTTCCACCCCTTCACGCATTCCGGTGATTTTCAGAAAGAGTTCTATAAATCCCGAAAGCGGGGGAAGCTCCCCGGCCTTGCGGTCGTCCAGCCAGAGAATGACATCCCGGAGGGGGTTGCGCTGCTTGTCAAGGCAGAGGCAGGTATCCCGGATGGTGGAACAGGTTACGGCGCTGATATTGTTCCAGAGGGGGCCCGCCTTTTCCCTGAGGGAACGGCTGATCTCGCAGAGGCTTTCCCAGTAAAAATCAGCCCGCTGTTCCGCCCAGCCGGGCCGTTTTGAATAGTAGGGCTGCTCATAGGGTTTTTGGGCCTTGTGCAGTATCATCCCCCTGGGATTTACCAGCAGAGCCCGGGCGCTCTGGGTTCCCATGTCGAAGGTCAGGATCAGGGGCTCGTTCATGGGGACAACTCCTTCAGTACATTACTGGTCACTATCATATCGACACCCAGGCCCAAAATGTTTTCCGCCGCCGCTTCTCCAATTCCCAGCGGCTTCCTGACGACAACGCCGTCGAGAAACTGCATCAGCTCCAGGATCTTTCCCTTGGGGATTTCTCCGCCGGTACGGACCGGCAGAACCGGAACCTCCGGGAAGCCGGTCCGTACCGTGGTGGTAACGCTTCTCATGGGCCCGGCGATCTCGGCCCTGGCAAAGTCTATACCCCGGCCGCACCTGTTCCCGGCAACTCTAAGTTCCCCGCCGTTTTCTTCAACCCGTAGCCGGCATCCGTTTGGACATACGATGCATAAAATTTCCCTCATCGTTCAAGCCCCCGTTTCTTCCATGGTAAAATTGATCCGGTCTCCCCCCTGAAGTCCGGCTCCCTTTACCTTGAGGATGAGCCGCTCCATCTCCGGCGGACGAAGCTGGCTGTAGCTTTTGCTGAAAAGTTCCCTGCCGCCCGAGGTCCGGGCCCGGACCAGGGTTCTGCCCCGCTCGCCTTTGGACCGGAAGAAAACCATTACCTCATCCTCAAGCCGGTTCAGATCCAGCCGCTGGGGAGTCATGCAGAGAAAATTTCCGTCTCCGGTAATGCCGGCGATACTGCCTCCGCCGGTTTTGCCGTCAGCGCCTTCGCCGGCGGCATAAAGGGCGGCGCTGCGGCCGGCGGTTTCTCCGCTCTCGGATACATAATCCGCCAGGTCGTTTACCTGGAGGGCGTTACCGCAGCAGAAGATCCCCGGAACCGCGGTCATGTAACGCTGATCGCAAACCGGACCCCTGGTTGCCTGATGGATGGGCACTCTGAGACTCTCCGCCAGCTCATTTTCCGGGATGAGTCCCACCGAAAGGATAAGGCCGTCACAGATGATCCGTTCTTCGGTTCCCGGGATAGGCCGCATGGCTTCGTCCGCCGCCGCAAGCTCCACCCCTTCAAGGCGCCGCCTGCCGAAAACCCGGCTGACGGTACGGCTGGTATAGAGGGGAATGTCAAAATCATTGAGACACTGGGCGATGTTCCGAAAAAGGCCCGAGGGAGAGGATTTGGCTTCGTAGACTCCAAGCACCTCCGCTCCTTCCAGGTACAGCCGCCGGGCCATGATAAGGCCGATGTCCCCCGATCCCAGGATGACGCAGCGCCGGCAGGGAAGCCGGCCCAGGATGTTGGTATAGTACTGAGCGGTCCCGGCGGTAAGCACCCCTGCGGGCCGTTCACCATGGATAGCCGCCTGCCGGGCGGTCCGTTCCCGGCAGCCCGTGGCAAACACCAGGGCTTTGGCGCCGATACTGCAAAGGCCGTCCCGTTCCGTCAGGGTCAGGCTGAAGCCTTCGCCGGTTTTGTTTATCCTGGTTACAAAGCTGAGAAGTCTCGGCTTCACGGCGGTCTCCCGCAGCTCTTCAATATAACGGTGAGCATACTCGGGACCGCTGAGTTTTTCGCCGAACCGTATAAGTCCAAAACCATCATGGATGCACTGCTTAAGAATACCCCCAAGCCGGGGTTCCCGTTCTATCAGAACCGTTTTTGCCCCGGCCCTGTCCGCGGCAATGGCCGCCGCCAGGCCCGCGGGGCCTCCGCCTATGACCGCCACATCCGCGGTCTGCATGTTATTCATACCGTTCCCTGCGGCCTGCTTTTTGTTTCCCCCGCAAGAATCCTGCTTCCGGGTCCGCTCTTCTCTACCTTGTCCAGGGGGATGCCCTTCTCCCCGGCAATGATCTGGACAATCAGGGGCCCGCAGAAACCGCCCTGACAACGGCCTCCGCCGCAGCGGACCCGCCGCTTTACCCCGTCCAGGGTATCACAGGGCACGGGCCGGCGGAGGCTGTCCAGAATTTCACCCCGGCTCACCTCTTCGCACCGGCAGAGGATGATCCCATAATCGGGGTTTTCCCTAATCAGCGCCGCCCGTTTGGCGTCTTCCATACGGGCGGGCCGGGGAATGGGTTTCCGCAACGGGTCAAAGTGTCTGTTGACGTTTACCTGCCGGCCCTGGACATTGAGGATATCCACGGCAAAACGGGCGGCATCAACGGCAATGGCCGGCGCGGCAGTAAGTCCCGGAGACTGAATCCCCGCGGCATGGACCAGATTCCCGGTACGCCGGCCCCTGCACACCACAAAGTCCTCTTCGTAGGTGGGAG
>JAISPH010000120.1 GCA_031275035.1 Treponema sp. | reverse complement strand
GGCCCGGTAACGATCCTGCTGGACAGCAAGGAACGGTAAGCCCCCTGGCGGGAGGGTAAAGGCATTAAAAATTTGTCCGTAGCTCAAACGAATTTGCCTGTCCGGCCGGGGCGGATTTTGGCGGCGTGGCTGGTAAACTCCGGGCCACTGTCGCTGTGGAATTCCAGAACCGGAAAGGGAACATCCAAAAAGGGGACCCCCTCTATTCAGTGTGCTCATAATAATTGGGGTAACATTTTCGATGAGGCAGAGCGCCCTTGAGTAAACCCCCTCTTTGTGGCATACTATAAAAAATTTTTTGAAACAGGACAGTCCCATGCCTTTACACATTAATAATAAGGAAAGAACGGAAAAGACCATTGAAATTATTCTGGAGAAGATCCATACCGAGGCGGACCCCGAACTTCTGAATGAGTACCGTTCCCTCCTCAGGAAAAAGACTTCTCTTTTTAACCGTTCCTATGTGGGGGCCTATCTTTTGATGCAGCTTGAAGAGGGGGACGGAGGCAGTCGCCGCCGGGGCGGGCGTTCCGCCGTTTCCCGTACCGAAGTTCCCAGAGATAACTTTAGAACCGAGCCGGACCGGTCCCTGCCGGAGAAAGAATCGGCCCGCCTGTTTTTCAGCATAGGCCGGAACCGGAGGGTTTTTCCCCGGGAACTTCTCCAGCTTATCGGTACAAAGACTCAGGTTTCCCGGGATGATGTGGGAACCATCCGCATACTGGACAGTCATTCCTTTGTCCAGGTCCGCAGTTCCGCGGCGGACGCAATTATAGCGGCGCTGAACGGCGTCAGTTTCCGGGGAAGGACCCTTACGGTTAACTATGCCCGGAACCATGATGCCGCCGTTTCTCCCCAGGAGGGCGTCGTGGCGTCCGGCAGGAACCAGCCCGTGGAGGCCGGCGGAGCCGAATAGCCGCCGGGCGGATCCAGGCCTAACTCATCAGATAAATAATCATGGCGATAAAGAATTCATTTATCCCTATGCCCGCAAGCAGGATCAGCCAGGAGAGGATCTCCAGCAAAAGCGCCCGGAACCTGTAGCGCCGGACCAAAAGGCCGGGTTCTCCCGGCAAGGCTCCGTAGGGGGCAAATCTATCCTCCGGCGGTACGGGACTGTCCGCCGTTCCGCGGAAGGCGCCGAAGACATACCAGTTTTCCCCCCGTTCAGGTTCCTCTCCGGGGATTAGCAGAGGGATTTTTCCGGTCAGCGTTTTGCATGTTATCCAGCCGTAGCTTTCGCCGTTGAGCAGCCGCCCCCTGGTTTCGCCCGGGGGAAGATACTTGAGGGGAAGCCGGGCCAGATCCCTGGAAGCCCTGAAAAGCCGGGCCTGCCACCACAGCTTCCGGTACAGAATGGTCAGGAGTATCCCCGGGGGCAGCAGGGGAAAAAGGGGCGTAAAGACCGCAATAGAGGCAGCCAGGGCGGCAGGTTGAAAAGCCGGCCTGAAGAGGAAGGTAAAGATTATGATGATATACGAGAGGGTTCCCAGGGTCAGGGCATAGGGGGTAACGGGGTTCCAGTATTCGTTTTTATGCCGTCCCGCCCTGACTGCCCGGACCATGAGGGAACGGTCGGGACCGTCATAAAAAATGACCAGCAGGGGATTTTCCCTGGTCGAAACAAAACGCCGCCGCTGATGCTGCGGGGCAAAGAGTCCTCCCACAAAAACCTTAGCTCCTGCGGTCAAGGTGGAGATCCGGTTCATGCGGATTCGTTCCGGAATTTCCCTGCTGGGATCGAAGGATTCATCCTCAGGCATGGGAAGCGCATAGAGATGGGCCCCCGCAAGATCCGCCGGGACGGTCAAGTCCTCGTTTTTGACCCAGAGGACGCCGCCGGTAAAGGATTCAAATTCTCCGGTAAAACGAAAGATCCCCCCGTCTCCGCAGAAGGCGGCATAATCCAGTACAGGGCTGAGGCAGAGGGTGTCCAGCCGTTTTCTGAAAAGCCGCCAACCCCGGCGGCTGATAAAAGCCCCCGCCACGGGCGCCAGACCGTACCAAAAGATGCCCGTGGCGATAATTACTAGCAAATCGACAGTCCGCAGGGTATTATTCCTCCATGATTGATCATGTTATCGTAGGTGAAATTGCCACCAACTGCTGGATAGTCCCCCTGGACGGCGAAAGCGGCGGCTGCGCGCTTATCGACCCCGGCGCCGATCCCCAAACGATTATCGCGCGCCTCCAGAGGCAGGGCTATCGTCCTGTGTATATACTACTTACCCATGCCCATTTTGACCATATCGCGGCTCTGCCTGATTTGGCCGCTTCCTATGGGGGCGTTGAAATAGCCATCCACCGGGAGGAAGCCGGAAGGCTCGGCCCCGAATCCCATGAAATACACCGGAGAGATTTCGCCGCCGCAGGGAACGTGTCTTATGTAGACAGCCTCTGGAAACCCATGCCTCCTCCCACCAGGCTCCTTGCCGAGGGAGACCGTATCGGTCCCTTTAAGGTTCTGCATCTGCCGGGTCATTCTCCGGGATCTTCAGGTTTTCTGCTGGAGGAGGAAAAACTGCTCTTCAGCGGGGATACTCTCTTTAAGGCGGGCATAGGCCGCACGGACCTTCCCGGCGGCGACTGGGATACGCTGCGGCGAACCCTGGAACGCCTCTTTGCCATGGACGGGGACATACGGGTCCATCCGGGCCACGGACCGGTTACCACCATCGGCGGGGAAAAGGGGTATACGTGGTAAAGACGAACAAGGCCGTCCGGTCCGGCCATTAAAAACAAAGCCCCGCCCGGACGGGGCCTGTAACGGCAGACCCGGGTATTGCGGGACGGAACGCCGCCGCCGCAATGTAATCCTCCGGGGCCGCCGTCAGAGCTATACGTTCAGCCGTTTTTCGATGGCGTCCAATTCCGCATACAGTTCCGCGGGCAGCTTGTCCCCGAACTTGGGATAGTGGTTCCGCCGGACATCGGCGATTTCTTTCTTCCAGCCTTCGATGTCCACCGAGCAGATCTCCTTCATCGCCTCCTCGCTCACCCCATCGGGCCGGGCAATGGCGTCCGGTTTGGGGAGGTTGCCGATGGGGGTTTCCACATAGTTGTCTTTGCCGTCGCAGCGGTCAAAGATCCAAGCCAGGACCCGGCTGTTTTCGCCGTAACCGGGCCATATAAATTTGCCGTCCTTATCCTTGCGGAACCAGTTGACAAAAAAGATCCTGGGGAGCTTTGACTCGTCATGGGATTGGCCCAGCTTGATCCAGTGTTTGAAGTAGTCCCCCATGTGGTAGCCGCAGAAGGGCAGCATGGCGAAGGGATCCCGCCGGACCTGGCCCACCTGGTCGGAGATGACCGCGGCGGTTACCTCCGAGCCCGTGATGGAACCCATGAAAACCCCGTGGATCCAGCTCTTGCTCTGGTTTACCAGGGGAATCGTACTGGGCCGCCGGCCGCCGAAAAGGAAGGCGCTGATGGGCACCCCCTTGGGGTCCTCCCACTCAGGAGCGATGACCGGACACTGCCGCGCCGGGGCGGTGAAACGGGCGTTGGGGTGGGCGATTTCTTCTCCCTTGGGGCTCTTGTCGGTCTGGGGGGCGGACCGTTTCCGGCCCTTCCAGTCGATAATCTCTTTGCCCGGCGCGCCGTGGCCTATCTGCTCCCACCAGATGTCGCCGTCTTCGGTAAGGCCGCAGTTGGTAAAGATGGTGTTCTTCTTAATGGACTCCATCGCGTTAAAGTTGGACTCGTTGTTGGTCCCCGGCGCTACGCCGAAGAACCCCGCCTCGGGGTTGATGGCATAGAGCCTGCCGTCGGCGCCGAACTTCATCCAGGCAATGTCGTCCCCCACGGTCTGCACCTTCCAGCCGGGAAGGGTGGGGATGAGCATGGCCAGGTTCGTTTTGCCGCAGGCCGAGGGGAAGGCGCCGGTAATGTACTTTACTTCGCCCTGGGGGTTGGTGATCTTGAGGATCAGCATGTGTTCCGCGAGCCAGCCTTCGTCCCTGGCCAAAACCGAGGCGATCCGCAGGGCCAGGCACTTCTTGCCCAGGAGGGCGTTGCCGCCGTAGCCCGATCCATAAGACCAGATCTCCCGGCTTTCGGGGAAATGGCTGATATACTTGTTCTCGATAGGCGCGCAGGGCCATTGGCCGTTGTCTTTTTCGCCGGGCCCCAGGGGCTTTCCTACCGAATGATAGCAGGGTACAAAGAAGCCGCTGTCTCCCAGCACATCCAGGACCCTGGTTCCCACCCTGGTCATAATGTGCATGTTCACCACCACATAGGGGCTGTCGGTGATCTGCACGCCGATCTTGGCGATGTTGGAACCTACGGGACCCATCGAGAAGGGGATAACGTACATGGTCCGGCCCTTCATGCTGCTCCGGTACAAATCCGACATGGTCTTTTTCAGTTCCGCCGGATCGATCCAGTTGTTCGTGGGCCCCGCATCATCCTGGCTCTTGCTGGCAATGTAGGTACGGTTCTCCACCCGGGCTACGTCGGAGGGGTCCGAGCGGAAGAGAAAACTGTTGGGCCGCTGTTTAAGGGGAGTGGCAAGCCCCTCGTCAAGGGTGATTTTGATCATCCGGTCATATTCGGCCTGCGAACCGTCGCAGATCTCCACCGAATCGGGACCCATAAGGGCGGCCGCCTCTTCAATCCACTTTTTCAATCCTGAATGTTTAAGATCGTTTACAGTCATAGATACTCCTTAATGTATTTCCGTCATTTGGCGGGGAGACGGGCCGGGGTCCGCATTCCCGCTGCTCCTTTTTAATTTAGGGATAATAAGATTGAAACATCTTTATTTTCTTAGGGGAGCCTCCAGGAAATTCAGCGCCCGGAAGCTCCTTTAGTTAATAATAGTAAAAACCGCGGGAATACTCAAGACCTTGGAAGATCGGAAACGGGGGGTTATACTCTGCCCATGATTATTCTGGTAAGCAATGCGGGAAGCACCTCCCTCAAATTCAAACTTTTCGACATGCCCGCGGAGACCGTACTCTGCGAAGGCAGGGTGGAACGGGTGGGGAGCGCCGGCGGGGCGGTCTATCACTATAAAAATCCCGGACGGGGCATCGCTTTTAAGGAAGAAAAGCAGGATATTCCCGGCTACAGCCGGGGGATAAGGCGCTTTCTGGACAGTCTCCGGCACAGCGAAACCGGGCCCCTGAAAGCCGCCGGTTCCGGCGTTATCGGCCTTGAAGACATAGCGGCGGTGGGCTTTAAGACGGTTCTTGCCAGGGGCTTTTACGGGGTTCACCTTCTGGACGAGGCGGTTCTTCAGGCTATGGAGGATTACCGTTTTGTCGCCCCGGTTCACAACGGCGCATACCTGGAAGCCATAGCCCGCTTCCGGGAACAGCTTCCCGGGGCGCGGATGGTGGGCGTTTTTGAAACCGCCTTTCACGCCACCATACCTGCGGAACGGCGTATCTACGCCCTCCCCTATGAATGGTACGAAAAATACGGCGTCCAGCGCATGGGCTACCACGGCGCTTCCCATTCTTACGTTGCCCGGACCATAACCGGCATGGCCGCCGGCATGGACGCCGCCGGCACGGACGCCGCCGGCACGGACGCCGCCGGCAGGAGCGCAGCCCGGCGTATTATTTCCTGCCACCTGGGCGGAAGCTGTTCCATCTGCGCAATCCTCGACGGCAAAAGCGTGGACAACAGCTTTGGCTTTTCCCTTCAGGCCGGAACGCCCCATGCGAACCGGGCCGGCGATTTGGACCCCTACATAGTACTCTACCTCCTGCATGAAGGAATGAGCATGGAGGAACTGCTGGAGGGTCTTGAAAAGAAGGGCGGCATGATGGGGATCTCCGGCATCAGCGGCGACATGCGGGATTTGGAAGAGGCGGCCCGGGGCGGGCACAAGCGGGCCAAACTTGCCCTGGATATCTTTGTCAACGCGGTTCAGCGTTACATAGGCCAGTACTATGTGGAACTGGGGGGCCTGGACGCCCTTGTCTTTACCGGCGGCATAGGGGAAAATTCACCCCTCCTCAGGAGACGGATCTGTGAATCCGTACAGAGCCTGGGCATTGAGCTGGACGATGAGGCCAATGACATGGATGTCAATGACATGGACGCCACCGGCATGGACGCCGCCGGCATGGATGCCGCCGGCAGAGGGGACCGGCTTATCAGTTCCGCCGCATCAAAGGCGGCGGTGTGGGTTATCCCCGCCAACGAGGAACTGGGGGTCGCCCGGGAAAGCTTCAAACTGCTTCATAGATCCTAAAACCGTTCCTGCCCCCGCCGCGAAGGGCGGAGGGTTCCCGGGCCGCCGGGATGTGGGGCTTGAGGGCCGGCGGCGATATATACGAACTGCGTATATAAGCGGGGTTTGGCGGCGATTATACGCAATACATATATACGCCGGGCGGGCGGATGTAACACGTATTCGCTTTACTTCCGGGGCAGAGTGGGGAGTGGCGGGTCCGGGGAGATATATATGTGTAATGCGTATATAAGCGGGGTTTGGCGGCGATATATACGAACTGCGTATATACGCCGGGCGGGCGGATGTAACACGTATTCGCTTTACTTCCGGGGATGGGGGCTGATTCCCCGCCATTCCGGCCTTGTCCGGAACCGTCCGGGAAGGTTCCAAAACCGTTTCGGGATGTTCCAAAACGATTCCATACATGTATGAAACGATTCCATACATGTATGAAATGATTCTATACATGTATAAAATGGTTCTATACAAGTATAAAACGATTCTATACATGTATAAAATGGTTCTATACATGTATGAAATGGTTCTATACATGTATAAAACGATTCTATACATGTATAAAATGGTTCTATACATGTATGAAATGATTCTATACATGTATAAAACGGTTCCGTACAGGCCATGGATGACGGCGTCCGGGCCCCGGCCCCCCGCCGTCCGGCAAGCGGAAGCAAAACGGCCCCGGCAGAACATCTGAAAGCGGTTACGCTTGCCCCTTGGGGGCTTCGGTCAAGTGTCCGCTTTCAGATAACCCGCCCGGGCCGCTATCGTTCCGGCTTTGACCGGAGCCGTCCCGGACGGAGCCCCGGATAAACCGCGCCGTCCCCCCTAGGGGGCCGTATAGGTCTCTATCGTCAAATTGATCTTGCTGTTGATATAGCTGTTGTTCATCATGGCGCTGCCGTTCCAGCCGCCGCCCCGGAAGCCGTTGCCCCAGTTGTTGGTGGTGTTCGCATCGCTGTAGGTGCCGGGTATCGTCCCGTAGCCCGTTGCGCCGGAGGGAACCTTCACGGTTACGTTCTTGGCGACGCTGACGCCGCTGAACATATTTGTTCCCAGCGTGGGGACCGAGAAGCCCAGGGTAACGGTGAGGGCCGTGCCGCCGCCGGCGCCGACGCCGAAGGCGTTCTGGTTGATGAATTCGGCGGCGGGGAGGTCTACCGTGGTGAGGGAGGGGCAGCGATAGAAGGCGTATATACCGATGTCCGCGGCGGCGGGGAGGCTTACCGTGGCGAGGGCGTCACATCCTTCGAAGGCTTGTATGCTGACGCTTGCTGCCGCGGGGAGGTGCACAGCGGCGATGGCGGTCTTTTCCAAGGCTGAATTGCCGACGACGGTTATCCCCTCAAGCGTTGGATCGCCGGACAGATCGCCTGCGGCCGAAGGGTAGGCGATGAGGGTCTTGCCGTCTTTGGAGAGGAGCGCCTTCCCGCCGGCGCTGTGCTTGTAATAGGGGTTCCCGGGATCAACGGTGATGCTGGTCAGGCCGGTACAGCCGGTGAAGGGGTTATCGCCGATGGTTGAGAGGGAGGCGGGGAGGCTCACCGTGGTAAGGCCGGAGCACATAAAGAAGGCGTCCGGGCTGATGGTTATGACCGCGGGGAGGTTTACCGTTTCCAGGGAGGTACAGCCGGAGAAGGCGAAGGCGCCGACCGTTTCTATGCCCGCGCCGGTAACGCTTTCAAGGGCCGTGAAGTCCTTGAAGGCGCCGTCATAGGGAGCGGTATTGTTTCCCGCCTTGACGCTTTTCGCCGTATCGGGGAGGACCAGGGAGACGATATTGCCGGCGCTGGCCGTACCGGGATCAAACTGCGTACCGGTCATCGTGCAGGCCGAGAGGTCCAGGGCCACGTCCTTGTCCGCGGTGTCTATGGCGGAGAGGAGATCCGTCCAGCCGGAACCGTCAAGGCCGAAGCTTACCGGCAGGGGGACGGGATCCGGGTCGTAGGCGGACGCGGCGGCAGTAAGGTAGGCTCCGATATCGCCGGTATCGGTCAGCGGCTGGAGGCTGACGATGACGGTCCAGACTGCGGTGGAGCCATCCGCTGCGACGACGGTGTAGGTAACGGGGGTAACGAAGTTCCGCGCCGCATAGGGGCCGGGACTGATGTCTGCGCCGTTGTAGGTAATCCAATCGGGGGTAAGGCTTTTAAGATCCGT
>JAISPH010000111.1 GCA_031275035.1 Treponema sp. | reverse complement strand
CTGGCAAAAATCTTCTGAAGGGTCTCCCGGTAGGTCAGGCCCTCCACCTGCACAATATTCTCGGGGGAGGCCGGAGATATGGCCGGGTTGGACACGCCGGCAAATTCTTTAAAGCCCTTGGCCGCCGGTTCATTCCGGGCAAGCTTAACCGCTTCCTGGCGGAACGGGACATAGAGGCCCGCCTCGTAGAGTTCCGCCAAATTCTCGTCGCTGTAGAGGAACTGGAAAACCTCCATCGCTTTTTCAGGATTTTTCTTCGCCGCCACCCCCAGCGTAAGGAGGTTGGAGGCGTCAACAAAATCACGGTACCTGGGGGCGCCGCTTTCGTTGGTCGGGGGATCGATGGGGAGCCAGTTACACTTCGCGGGGAACTGGGTGTTATAGACGCCGCAGTCAAAACTGGCGCCGGGGATCATGCCGATATTTCCCTCGGCAAACCGGGCCCGCATCATGTCCGCGTCCAGGCCCTCAAAACCGGGGAATACGCTGCCGTCCGTCACCATGCCGTAAACAGCCTCCACGGCGATTCTGTTGGCGGAAAACTGAAACTGGAGGGTCCCGTTGTTAAAGCCGGTATTCCCCGTATTAATAGCGTTGGGCATGGTCAGGTATGAGCGCATTACCCAGGGACTCTGGAGCCCCGTAACATAACCGTACTGGCCCTTGGCGGGATCGGTAAGCTGTTTGGCAACGGCGCGGACCTCGGCCCAGGTTTTGGGGTATTTGTCGGGGGTAATGCCGGCGGCGTCAAACATATCCTTGTTGATGATAAGTTTAAAAGTCGTCATGGAATAGGGGAACGAATAGACCTTGCCGTCAAAGACCTGGGAATTTTTCATAAGATCCCCGGGCTTATACCTGGCGATCATGTCTTTTCCCCCCGGCATGTCCTCGATGGGCACCAGATAACCGGCGGCCTGGAAGCGCTGTATATCTTCCCCGGTGGAACGGAAAATCTCCGGCGCGTTACCCGCCATGGTGGCGTTGCGGATCAGTTCATGGTAATTGGCGCCGTAAACGGTATACTCGATTTTAATGCCCTTTTCCTTCCCGATCCCCTCATTGAAACGGGCAACCTGTTGTTCCCGCAGCGCCTTATCGCTGGCGTTGTCCGTCCAGACGCGGATAGTGGTAAGGCCGGATCTATCCCGCCCGCCGCCGCCGAATACCGGGGTAATTGCCAGGACAAGTACCCATCCGCATACGATTGCAAGAAGCTTGTTCTTCATCGCTCTTCTCCTCAGAAAAAATTTTTATTACGTTTTCCGTAATAATTTCAGCCTTTAATAGAACCGCTGGTCAGCCCTTCAATAAAGTAGCGGTTAAAACAGAGATAAATAACAATCATGGGAATAATGGAAAGGGCGGTACCCGCCAGCATCAAATTCCAGGAAGAAGCCGCTTCGCCGGAACTTTTCAGATTGACAACGCCCACGATCAGGGGCATACGCTTGGGATTGGCCATGGTAAAAACCATGGGCAGCAGATAATCGTTCCAGGAACTCCTGAAAGAAAGAATGCCAATCGTAGCCACCACCGGCGTACAAAGAGGGGCGATTACATGGCGGAATATTTGAAAAAACGAACAGCCGTCTATCTTTGAAGCCTCGTCAATCTCCCTGGGGATCGAATCGACATAACTGCGGGATATAAACAGGTTTGTCGCATTCATGGCAAAAATGTGTATCAGTATTACCCCCCACAGGGATTGGTTTAAGCGCACCACCCGCATAATCATCATAAGCGGATACAGGGTCAGGCTCCCCAGGGATACAAACATGGAGCTTAACACCAGATAATAAAAAAACTGTTTGCCCGGGAAATACCCGCGGGCAAAAACATAACCGGCAAGGACACTGGTAACAACAACGCCGGCAACGCTAAAAGCGGATATAAACAGGCTGTTGATGGTGTATTGCTGAAAATTCGCCAGCTTCCAGGCCTGGACGTAGTTCTCGAACACGAACCGTTCCGGAATCAGACGGCTGCCGGATGTTAAAATTTCGCCCGAACTTTTGAACGATCCCATAAAAGTATAAAAAACGGGAAAAAGGGCAAAACACGCGACCACAAGGAGGGTAAGATAAATAATTATTTTGGACAGTATTTTTCTTTTTAAAGCCATAAACCCCTCCTAATTCGCCAGCCGTTTGGTGGTTTTTAGATAAATCATCGATACAAAGGCAAGAATTATCCCGGTTACCACCGACAGGGAAGACGCGTAGCCTATCTGGATTGAACGGCCCGAATATCCAAAGAAATATTTGAATACATAGGTCATCACAACCTCCGTCGCCCCGCCGGGTTGTCCGTTGGTGGAGGCAAGAACCAGGTCGGCCATTTTAAGGCTGCCGATTATCGCCATAAGCAGAATTATCTGGAACATCTTCCCTATCATGGGCAGGGTAATATACCAAAAAACCTTGAGCGGCGGCACGCCGTCCAGGGAGGAACATTCGTACAGCTCATTTGGAATTTGCTGGAGGGCCACCATGAAAAAGATCATGTTGACCCCCACGTTCTGCCAGACGGACGCGGAACCGAGCATCACCAGGGCCGTCCATTTGTTTCCAAACCAGTTGATATGCTCCCTGATTATGTGCAGATCCCTAAGAAGCACATTCACGATTCCGTCATAGGCGCCGAACATGAGGGAAAAAATAAGGCCGACGATGGCGGTTGAAATGATTGCCGGCAAAAAGAGTATAACCCGGAAAAATCCGGCGCCGTATATTCTTTTAGTCAGAAGAATGGCAAGCAGGAGGGCCAGGGGTATTTCAACCGCCAGTTTACCAAAGGCCAGGATAAAAGTGGTCCCCAGGGATGTCCAATAATCAATATCCCTGGTAAAAAGCCGGATAAAATTTTCCAGCCCCGTAAAGGAACTTTGATACCCGTTGAAGTTATATGGGGCGTAGCGGAGGATATAAAGGATGGGACAATAAACCAAAATTAAAAAACCCAAAAGCGAAGGCGCCACCATGACAAGGGCCTGGATAGTGTCCCTCCGGCTGTGTTCCAGCGACGAGTATTTCGATCTTTTCTTTGCCATCCGATTCCCCCCGCCCTTTGCCGGAAAGGGCCGTCGTTTTATCCCCTGTCCCGGCGGGCTTTCCGGCGGGCCGGGAGGATACTATTCTAATTATTAAAATATGATTTCATATTCTACCAGGGGGGACCGGATCTGTCAAGGACTTTTTGATAAACCGTGGGGCTGTTCCAAAACTTCGAATTTTGGAACAAGCCCGTCTTATATAGGATTTTTGTAAGAATTCAGGGGGGTATCCACGGGCGCGGGGCCGCACAACTTTCGTTCACGGCCACGCTATATACAGCGTATATGATGACAGAACACGCTATACACGGCGCTTAGACCGGAGGGGCCGGGCATCCAAAGGTTTGGCCCCACAGAAACCACGTTGCTGCCCGGGGCGGCGGAGCGGGAGGACAGCGTCGGCGGTAATTCCGGGCCGGGAAGGAGCCGCCATGAAGGCCGGAGGGCCCCCCGGCGCGGTCCCCGGTGGAGCCGGGGACCGCATACATGCCTGTTATAAAACGGGCCAAGCTGAATTTTTTTGTATACTAATTGGAAAAACTAATAGAACGGTTGAAATTTCATTTTTCTGAAACAACAATATTCACGATATTATCGTGAATAAATGGATTTATTATTTTTAAAGTCTCATTTATAATTTGTTGTGTTAATTAAACGGCCTTTTAATATCCGTATGCCGGCGGCGCATAAAATATAAGCGTTATTGTTATATGCTGTAATAGCTTCCTGATATATTTTCGTAAAAAGCGGAGGCAGATGTTTAAAGTTTTTTCCGCTTCTCTTTTTCAGCGGGGGAAAGCGTTCTTCCCGTTTGGCATTCGTAATATCCGTGTCTTCAATGCCCACATCTTCGAAAAACAAACTTTCCGTTCTGTAGGAGATAGTGTTGCAGCCGGCACATTTTATAATCTGATAATCGTTATAAAAATCTGCCGTTGAGTGATTTTCTATTATTCGAGGCAGTTCCAAAATGTCAGATTTTGGAACCAGCTCATTTCATCAACGCAGTCGTTCGTCATTTGAACATCTTTCCCTCTATCAAATTTTGGTTAATCATCCCCAAAACATCCGGCAAATACATATACGAAGGATGTCGTCTGCCCCTGTTTTGCCTTTCTTCAAAATCCCCAGGGGGTATACCCCCTGGAACCCCGCACCGTCGACCCGATTGGACGGGATGAAGCCGCCCCGGCTCGCTGACCGCAGGAACACCGCCATGACGCCCCAGGACCCGCCCTGTATTA
>JAISPH010000102.1 GCA_031275035.1 Treponema sp. | reverse complement strand
GTCAAGATCAACGCCCAAAATAAAACTGCTTTCGTCCATATTACGCCAGGCCCCTTAATTTAAGGAAGCACTGATTTATTCAATCGAGAATAAATCGGTGCATACTTTAATGTGGTTTTTCGCAGTTTTCCGTAGGCAAACGTGAAATACAGTAGGGCAACGATGATTAGCGTCAAGTTAATCAGTGAACTTGTTCAATAACCCGGTGGGTTATTTCACAAGTCCTGCAAAATGCTCCGCATTTTGCTGTGTTTAAGCGGTTGTTGTTTAAAAACTGAATTTTATAAACAACTCTAGTGTTGCCCTAAGAAATGGTAGCTTCCCGGTAACTCCCGGTTGCTCTTGTATTATTTTACTTGTTCTGGTATAGTATTTGCATGGCGTGTATGGGCCTAACGGACGCGCAGACCGCTCCACAAATATTGTTCCCCCCCATATATATAGCTTGGATAAACGCCAAAAACACCAAAAACGACACTATCCCTCATGCGTCCGGGCATTGCCGCCGTGTTACCCGTTCAAGTGGAGAATACGTGTTTGACGGCGGGAAAGACCGCAAAGGAGCATTGAATGACCAGAAAAGTGCATTTTGTTGTAATTCTGTTAATTACGTCCGCCGCTTTTGTGTTTACCGGATGTCTGAGTTCCGGAACGGTGGCGGTGAACCGTAACAGCAATGGGCCCTTCGGACAGAATTTTCGCACTCCCGTCAAGGATTTTGTAACTGTGGGACTGGTGTTTACGGAAAACCAATTTCAGGTTGATTCCGGCGGATCCTTCAGCGGGGATATTTTTACCTACCAGGAGCTGCTGAAAAAGGCCCAGGAGCGCGGCGGGGACGCCATTATCAATGTGGTCATTGAACAGCGGTACGATACCGAAAACTCCGTCCTGGGCAGCACCCGGAAGGAAATCTGGTACGGCTCGGCGCTGGCGATTAAATACACGGACACCCTGAGGCGGACCGAAACCATAACGGTCCGCGATGCCTCCGGTTCAACGGTAAGCACCACGACAACGACAAGGGATGACGTTTATTTTAACGATGCCGGCGGCCAGGCCCAGCCGGGCGGCGGTACTGCCGGGCCGGGCGGCAAGGGCGCGGACAGCGGTGCGCCGTCTTCACCGGGCGGCAGCCTGAGGGAGCGTCTTTTAGACGAAAAAAAATAAAGGAGCGTACCATGACGGTTTCGATGAACCAAAAACGTTTCACCCTGCCATTTGCTCTGGCGGTACTGCTGTTTTTGTCCGGCGGAACAGTTGGCGGATTTTCCCAGGAAATTATTGCCACCTTTGGAGCTGGAGTACAATCCCTGGAGAACGCGGATAAACTGGCGGGAGCATTGGAGTCGGGGGGACTGCTGGGGCTGAACGTTTTATTTGTTGGACGTTCCGGCCTCGCCGTTTCGGGGGGAATAGACGCGTTTTTCAATATTGATGCCGGCCTGAACGCCGATCCGGTATTCGGTATAGGCTATGTTTACTACGATGCGTTTTATGTGGGCGGGGTACTGAATTGGGTTCTCAAATCCGGGACAGAAAGCGTGATCAACCCTGATTTTTTTAAAGGCAAGGGTACTTATTATTATGGGGACGTATTTATCGCCCCAACCCTGGTGGCGGGCTTTGATTTCCGATCCTTTGTCCTGGGCGCGCAGGTATCCTACGTACACGGATGCGCGACTCCCGTAAGCGGCTTCCGCGTAATAGTTGGAGCGGGTGTAAACGTAGGCAGGTCATACTAGAGTCTGTCCATAATGTAGACACATTATGGATAGACTACCTTAAAAAACGCATTTTCGCAGCCTAAAGGCTGAGAAAATGCATCGGACTAAAGTCCGCGGTCTGTCCGCAACGTAACCGACTTTGTGGACAGACACATACTAGTAAACGCACCTGACTGGGGGCAGGGCGAGACCTTGGCTCACCCGCCGGGGGGCCCATACCCCGGCGAACCTTTGGTTCGAGCCTGCCTCGAGGTATTTCATTAAAAGTCTTCCAGCGGTTCGTCCCGGTCCATCATTTCCGGCAGGGTATAGACCAGGGTTCCGCTTTTGCGGACCCGCAGCTCCGCGAAGCCTTTGGAAACCAGCGCGTCCAAATCTTTTTTTGCGTCGTCCATGGAAATATTTGCCGCCAGGGCCACTTCGCTGGCGGTGATGACGCCTTTGTTTTCTTTTGCCAGACGGAGGATGGTTCGCTCCACGGTTTCTTTTTCCCGGACCGTATGGACTTCGCCGTCGTTGACGTAGCGCCAGCCGCCCCGGTTTCCGCAGGCCCCGCCGCTGTCGATGGCGTTTCTGATATTGGCCTCCCGGACCTGGCGGGGGAGGGTGAAAAAGTCGTAGATTGAGCCAACCATGCCCAGACCCCAGGTACACATCCAGAGAACCCCGGTGCGAATTTTCCCCAGATAAAAGCGGTGAAATCCCAAAGCTCCGCAGCCGGAAAGGAGCCAAAGCAGATAGGCGATTCCAATGCGGTACATAGCAGCCTCCAAAATAGCCTCGCGGCCTATTCTTTACCCCTGAACGGCGGTATACTGCCAATCATACCGAATCCGGAGGGGGGTTCCTAGTCCGTTATGGCCCTGATTGATATCGGCGTAAACCTGATGAATTCCGCCTTTGACCGGGACCGGGATGCGGTGGTTTGGGCGGCGGAGGAAGCCGGGGTTTGTCCGCTGGTGATTACCGGATCAGA
>JAISPH010000100.1 GCA_031275035.1 Treponema sp. | reverse complement strand
TCTTCAATACATTTCTGGTAACCGTATACTTTATCCGCTTACCAGGAAACAAAAAGAAATTTATCAGGCTTTTTCTACTAAAAACCCTGTGTAGGTATACTTTCGCCTAGATTTCAGGTTACTGTTTTCACTTGCCCTCCGCATTGGCAGCCTCAAGCAGTTTTTCTATCTGCTCCGGGCCCGGGGCGCCCCGGCTGAACATGGGCAGCGCGCGCAGAGGTATTTCCCCAAGCATTCGCTCGAACATACGGGCAAAGCTATCATCGCCGCCGCCAAGCCCCGCCATTTGCTGCCGCAGTCCGGCGAGAACTCCGGCCCCCGTTTGGGTCTTCCCGAATTCGGTCAGGGTGGAATTGAGCGTGAGCGGCTCTCCGGGGAGCCTCGAAGAAGGCGGCAGAGCCTTGCCGTAGAGACTCGCAAAGGCTTCTTCGCTGATGACGAGGGGTATGCCGGGTTTCAGGTATTCGGCGGAGGCCGCCGCCATTTTGATGGTTTCCCCCTCAAGGACAAGGGACGCTTCGCAGCGTATGTCCCGGCTGGACGCGGCCGCGGCAACAGTGTATTCCCCAGCCTCGACGGTCCAGTCTTTCTTTTCCGTGTTATACCAGGCAAAGGCGCGACGGTCCAGGGTAACGCCGGCTGTTTTTTCCTCCCCCGGCTCCAGACAGATTTTGCGGAAACCCTTAAGCTCCCGCAAAGGCCTGAACACAGAGGGGGATTTTTGGGAAATATAGAACTGCACGATCTCCGCACCGGCCCTTTTCCCCGTGTTTTTTATCTTTACCGAAACGACAACGGTTTCTCCGTTTTGGGAAAGCGAAAGATCCCGGTATGCAAAAGTAGTGTAGGAAAGGCCGTAGCCGAAGGGGAATAACACTTCGGCGCCGGCCTTGTCGTAATACCTGTACCCGACATAAACGCTTTCGCGGTATTCCACGGTTTTTTCTCCGCCCGGAAAATTGGCTTGGCTGGGAACATCCTCAAGTTTCAGGGGGAAACTTTCGGCGAGCTTTCCCGACGGATTGACATCGCCGTAGAGCATATCCGCCGCTGCCGCCGCTGCCGCCTCCCCGCCCAGGTAGAGCAGAAGGATAGCCTTTGCCTTCCCCGCCCAGGGCATTTCCACAGCGCTGCCGCAGAACAGCAGCGCTACCGTGTTCGGATTGACCGCGGCGGCCCATTCCAGCAGAACAATATGGCTTTCCGGAATCCGTAGGTGTTCCCGGTCAAAGCCTTCGCTTTCATGGGCATCCGGAAGGCCGATACAGACCAGTGCCAGGTCCGCGTCACGCGCCGCCGCCACGGCCTCATCCAAAAGGGCTGCGTCCGGCTCGTCCACCGCAAGATCGTAGCCCGGCGCGTATACAAAGGAGACGCCCCGTTCGGCAAGGACATCGCAGAGATTGTCCAGCTTGAGGGGAGTGATACGGCTTGATCCGGCGCCCTGATAACGGGGCGTCTTGGCGAAGGCACCCAGCACCGCCAGCTTCTTCTCCGGTGCCAGGGGAAGCAGATCCCCTTCGTTTTTGAGAAGCACTGCGGATTCTGCGGCAGCTTTCCGGGCCAGGCGGTGGTGCGCGGCGGCGGCATAACGGTAGCCGGGTTTTTCATTGTCCGCCGCCGCGAGGAGCAGGCACAGCATCCGTTTCGCCGTCCTGTCCAGAACATCCCTGGAAAGGCGCCCTTCCTGCAAAGCGGCAAGGATGGCCGCATCGTTTGCGGGACCGACATAGGGCATTTCCAGATCGAGTCCCGCCTCAAGCCCCTTTGCCCGGTCCACAATAGCACCCCAGTCGGTCATGACGACCCCCTCGAAACCCCATTCGCCTCGCAGAATATCGGTCAGAGTTTTTTTGTTCTGGCTTCCGTAATCGCCGTTTATCCGGTTATAGCTGCACATAAGGGTCCAGGGCTGCGCCTGTTTTACCGCCATTTCAAAGCCCGCCAGGTAAATCTCCCGCAGAGCCCGCTCGTCTACAATGGCATCGATAACCATGCGGCGGGCCTCCTGATTGTTGACCGCATAGTGCTTCATGCTGGTTCCGACTCCCTTGCCCTGCACCCCGGCAATAAACGCCGAGGCCAGCATTCCGGTAAGATAGGGATCCTCGGAAAAATATTCAAAATTGCGTCCGCAGAGGGGATTGCGCTTGATATTAACGCCGGGCCCCAGCAACACCGCAACCCCCTCCTGGAGACATTCCTCCCCCAGCGCCCCGCCGATTTCCCGAAGCAGGTCCGTATCGAAACTACAGGCCATAGTAGCGGCAGTGGGGAAACAAGTGGCGGGAACGCTCTGATTTAACCCCAGGTGATCGCTTTCGCCGGCCTGTTTGCGGAGGCCGTGGGGCCCGTCGGTCACCATTATCCGTTTTATCCCCAGCCGCGCCACGCCTTTGGTATGCCAGAAATCGCTCCCGCTACAGAGCCCCACCTTTTCTTCCGGCGTCAATTTTGCCAGAATCTCTCCGGCCTTCGCCTCATAATCTTTTAAAGATCCGCTCATAGTACCTCCGATGCTTTACCTATGCTTTTTAACGGAGAAAAATCCGCTTTTATGATTGAAACTGCTAAATTCGGCTGAGAAGGTACAGTAGTTTCCGAAATCGGTTGTAAAACCGACTCCTTTTCATATTTGAAAGTCCTGCGGAATTTATCGCAGTAATACTGTACGTTTTCCCAAACTACATTAGGTGGCAGCCGGTGGTCCGGGCAGGGAAGATAGCCGCCCAGTTCCACTATGGGTTTCAGGCGTTCAATCTCCCGGTCGACGGCGTCCCGATCCACCGCAAGCACATGTTTGTTCATACCACCCACGCCCCTCAGGTCTTTGCCGTATTTTTCCCGCCAGGGGCAAAGCAACCGTCCCATACGCCTACTTCGATGGGGAACATGGTGTTTACACCGTTTTCAAGCCAGGCTGGAATGAGCACACCGGGATCACCATCGCAGTCCAGAGAAACAATGTCGATGCCGTGGCTCCGGCAGAGATCGCAGAGACGCTTGTAATGGGGGCCAACCTTTTCATAAAAAACCGAAGGCGAGACCAGGGGACCGTTCCTGAAAGCTATATCTTCCCAGAAATGGCCAAAATCGAAAACATCCCCTGCGGAAGACGCGATGCTCTCCACTATGGAAATAATCTTCTCCACCCCCTGGTATTGCAGATCCGCGTTGACCCTGATTATCTCATCGTAAAGGTCTTCATCGTCTGAATAGAGATAACTCACACCCTCGATGCCCATCCAGTTACGAATATTGCCGAAGAGACTCCCCATGTGAAGTCCCAGGGGCTCGGCGCGTTCTTTGGCCGCCCGGGCTATCCGCTTGACATCATCCTCATTAAGCCGCTGGTCGTTCCATTGG
Organism: Treponema sp.; assembly: GCA_031275035.1. The sequence goes on along the minus strand of JAISPH010000100.1, from coordinate 663 downwards.
AGCTTGGGAAGGTACAATTCCTCCCAGCTTTTACGATCCACCAAGGTGTAGCCGATTTCGGAAGGAATCCCCTGGGCGCCGGGTTTTGAAAGAACAATAACGCCGTTACCACCCATGATGTGTTTGCTGCCATCGGGAAATTCCTTGACGATCTTCGATTCAAAGGCCGGCATAGTATCACCGTTGGCGCCGAAAGTGGTATAGTAGTTGAAGTCGAAGCCGAGCTTCCGGCCTATTGCCCGGTCTTTTTCATTGCCGTCCCAGACTCCATCGATTTCCTCTTTGGTAAGATGCCCTTCGGCCTGCCATTTCTGTAAAAGCTCGTTCCACCAGCCGAAGTGGACTACCGGCAAATGATCGTAATTGCCGTAATGAAAAAGCGTCTTGAGACATTCACGATGTGTCATAATATGTTCCTCCTTAAAAGGTAGTTATGTATACTCGTGACTGTAAAGATTTGCCAAGAAATACCGCAATATGGACTTATTTTTACGTACTTTTTACATACAAAATGGCAGATCTTATCGTACTTGAGTATAGTATTCAGACACGATTAAAACTGCTATCTTTGGGCGCATCCCCGGCTTCGCCGGGGACCGGGCTTTCCGGGGCTCCGCTCCGCTCCGGCCCCGCCTGCGGCGTGGCTAAACCCCTCCAATCCCT
>JAISPH010000096.1 GCA_031275035.1 Treponema sp. | reverse complement strand
GCCCTCCGGGCCTGGCGGGCCGCCCTCCGCCCTTCGGAAGATTCCCGTGCCGGCGGCGCGGCGGCGGAGCCCTCGGTAAGCACCGTGGCGGAACGCTACAAGCTGGACCCCTGGGCCGTCCTGGTATCCACCATCATCAGCCTCCGCACCAAGGATGAGGTTACCCTTGCCGCCTCCCATACCCTGCTGGCAAAGGCCCCGTCTCCGGCGGCCCTCCTTGCGCTCCCGGAGGACGAAACGGCCCGGCTTATCTACCCCGCCGGCTTCTACCGGACCAAGGCGGCGAACCTTAAAAAGATCGCCGCCATCCTTATCGAACGGTATGCCGGACAGGTCCCCGCCGATATGGAGGCCCTGCTGGCCCTTCCCGGGGCGGGGCGGAAAACGGCGAACCTGGTTCTTACCGAAGCCTTCAACAAGCCGGGGATCTGCGTTGACATCCATGTGCACCGGATCAGCAACCGGACCGGATGGCTCAGTTCCCGCGGTCCGGAAGAAACGGAAATGATACTCCGGGAGATCCTGCCCCGGAAATACTGGAAGCCGGTTAACGCCCTCCTGGTTATGTACGGCCAGCGGATCTGCCGGCCCGTTAGTCCCTTCTGTTCGCAGTGCGTCATAAACGTCCATTGCCTGCGTCGGGGGGTGGATAAGTCGCGGTAGCGGCGGCATCCATGCCGGAGGGCGGGCGGGAGCCGCGCCCGCTTTGGTACTCCGGCAAGCAGGTCCTACTCGTCCTTGGTCTTCAATACCGCCAGGAACGCGCTCTGGGGCAGCTCCACATCCCCCACCATCTTCATCCGCTTCTTCCCTTCCTTCTGCTTCTCCAGCAGTTTCCGCTTCCGGGTTATGTCCCCGCCGTAACATTTGGCAAGCACATCCTTCCGCAGGGCGTTTACCGTTTCCCGGGCTATTATCTGACTGCCGATGGATCCCTGAATGGGAATCTTAAACTGCTGCCGGGGAATCTCGTCCCGCAGGCGCTCGCAGACCATGCGGGCCCTCTCGTAGGCGCCGCCCTTGAATACCAGCTGAGCCAGGGCGTCCACCGCTTTGCCGTTCAGCAGTATATCGAGCTTGACCAGCTCCGTCGCCTTGTAACCGGTAATGTCGTAATCAAAGGAAGCGTACCCCCGGCTGACGCTTTTAAGGCGGTCGTAAAAATCAAAGAGCACCTCGGAAAGGGGCATGTCGTAGATCAGCTCCACCCGCTTTTCATCCAGATAGGTCATGTTGCTCTGAATCCCCCGCTTCTCCAGGCAGAGGTTCATAATACTGCCCAGGTATGTCGATGGGGTGATAATCGAAGCCCGGATATAGGGTTCTTCCGCCCCCTCAATGCGGCCTTCGCCGGGATACTCCGTGGGATTGTCCACCAGGATTTCCCCGCCTGCGCCGCCGGGGCCGCTTCTGAGGAGCACCTTGTACTTTACCGAAGGGGCGGTGAAGATCACCGACTGGTTAAATTCCCGCTCCAGCCTTTCCTGGATCACCTCCAGATGGAGAAGCCCCAGAAAGCCGCAGCGGAAACCGAAGCCCAGGGCGGCGGAAGAATCCTTCTCGTAGACCAGGGAGGCGTCGTTAAGCTTGAGCTTCTCCATGCTGGATCTGAGTTCTTCATAATCGTTGGAATCCACCGGATATATCGACGAAAAGACCACGGGCTTTACTTCCCGGAAACCCGGCAGGGCGGCTTCGCAGGGATTGTCCGCTCCGGTAACGGTATCCCCCACCCGGACATCGCCGACAGTTTTGATGCCCGCAATGATATAGCCTACGGCCCCCGCGGAAAGTTCCTCCGCCTCGACAAGGGCAAGTTTGAAGACCCCCAGGGTTTCCACCTCATGCCCGGAATCATTGGACATAAAACGTATCTTCATGCCCCGTTTGATCCGTCCGTCAAAGATCCGCAGATGTACCACCACCCCCCGGTAAGGATCGTAGTGGCAGTCAAAGATAAGAGCCCGCAGGGGCGCATCAGCGCTGCCCGACGGCGGGGGGATTCGTTTTACGACAGCCTCAAAAACTTCATCCACCCCGGTTCCCTGCCGGGCCGAAACCAAAAGGGCCTCTTCCGCGTTAAGTCCCAGGTCATGATCGATCTGTTTTTTCGTCCCCGGAATATCCGCGGCGGGCATGTCAATTTTGTTGATTACCGGCACTATCTCCAGGTTATGTTCCAGAGCAAGGTACATATTGGAAAGGGTCTGGGCCTGTACCCCCTGGGTTGCGTCCACCAAAAGCAGCGCTCCCTCGCAGGAACTTATCGCCCGGGACACCTCATAGGTAAAGTCCACGTGCCCCGGCGTGTCCACCAGGTTGAGTTCGTATTCCCGGCCGTCCGCAGCGGTATACGGAATGGTAACCGCTTGGCTTTTAATGGTGATGCCCCGTTCCCGTTCAATATCCATAGTATCCAGAATCTGATCCTGAAAATTTCTGTCCTCCACCAGACGGCCCTTCTGAATCAGCCGGTCCGCCAGAGTCGACTTTCCATGATCAATATGGGCGATGATACAAAAATTACGGATATTGGAAATTGCCGCCATACACAGACTATACAGAAAGGAACGGGAATTCACAAGGGAAGCGCATGTTGCAGCTTGAGGCGCGCCGGACCTTTGGGGTAAGGACTTTCAGCACGAATAAGTTCCCAGAAGGACCGGGTTTTCCGCATAGAGGCCGTGAAAATCACTGCCCCCGGTAAGAAAGAGACCGTACCGTTCCGCCTTTTCCCTGACTAGCCGTTCCCGTTCAGGGGTCTGGGTATGATGCCGGCATTCAACGCCGGAAAGACCCCATTCAACCAGGCGGGGAAGAAGCCCCAGGGAATCGTACTGAAACGGATGGGCCAGCGCCGCCTTTCCTCCGCAGTCCGTAATAAGCCGGACCGCTTCTTCCGCGGGCATGTAACGGCTCTTCACCACCGCCGCGCCGCCGGGGCCGAAGAGTTCCCTGTAGAGGGGGCCGTATATTGCCGAAGCGTATCCCCGGTCCGCCAAAGCGTGCATGATGTGCTGCCGGTAAGGGACGCCGCCTTTTCCCAGGTACGGCAAAAGATCCGCTTCGTCAACTGGATAGCCCGCGGCCCGGACCAGGGACAGGGCTTCCAAATTCGCCCGGCGGCGATCCTCCAGACAGGGGCGGCAGGCTGTTTCCACGGTTTCCCGGTCCGCCATACCGTATCCCAAAATATGGACCTTCCGTCCCGTACCGGGGTCAAAGGCGGACACCTCGATCCCCGGAATGATCTCCAGCCCCCGCCTTGCCCCTTCCGCTTCGGCCTCTTCCCACCCCGCCGTTGTGTCGTGATCGGTAATGGCTATGGCGGCAAGCCCCAGGACTCCGGCGGTTTTTACAATCTGCGGAATGGACATGGAACCATCGGACCAGTCGCTGTGGACATGCAGATCCGCTTTCCCGGCATGATTCAGACTGTACCGCATACGGAATGTCTCCCCCAAAATGGATATATCTCTTGCCAAGGCAGGTTCCGGACCCGGACAAGTCTATTGTACCGGTCAATTATGAAAATCAGAACAAATAACCGTGAAATTTTGGTAAAAAGAAAATCCTCTAAATCTGCAAATACCCCGGAAACCGAAACCCAGGCCGGACCTTCGGAGGTTCCGGACTGTCCCTGTGGCCCCGGTCTTCCAGGAAGCATCCGGGTACGCCGGTTTTTTACTACATGACCTTTACCCTCTTACAAACCCGATTTGTTTTGCCGAATCTTTTTCAAACAATTCCTCATCGCACAACAGTTTAAGTTTGCCGATTGAGATATCGCCGCCGGAGATGATCTTGTCCACCGTACATTTTCGCGCGATGTTTTCAATCTGGCCGCCTGAAAAATCGTATAACGATGCCAGGGTACGGGCCCCGGCGGTGGAAAGAGAGGGCAGTATGGACTGCCAGAGCGCAGCGCGGATCTCCGTGCCGGGGCGGGAAAATTCGATCTTATACAGAAAACGCCGCTCAAAGGCCCTGTCCATGTTTTTGGTAAGGTTGGTTGTGGCGATAAGAATCCCGTCAAGGTTTTCCATCTCCTGAAGAATGATATTCTGCATGGCGTTTTCCGTCTGGTCCACGGCTCTGGCGTTGGCGCCGAATTCCATGCGCTTGCCGATAACCGCATCCGCTTCGTTAAAAAGAAGAATTGGCGCGATGTCCGATGTTTTTACCGCGCCCCGGTACCGTTCAAATACCTGTTTAACGCACTTTTCACTTTCCCCAAACCACTTGCTCTTGGTTTCCGAAATGTCCACCGCCATAATGTCCCGCCCCGTTGTTTTGGCAATTTGGTAAACCGTTTCTGTTTTTCCCGTTCCCGGCGGCCCGTAAAAAAGACACGCAAAGCCTTTACGCATTCCGTTTTCCGAAAGACGCTTTTGAACGCTGGAAAAATTTTCTTCCTGCAAAAGCGAGGTCAGTTCTTTTATCTGGCGCGATTCGCGGTTGTTATAGATCAGATTCTTTGGGGCAATGCTTTTCGCCTTAACCATATTTTTGTTCCCGGCCTTTTTCCTGTTCAGGTTAAGTTCGGATAAAAATTCATCCTTGGCCTTGTTCGTTAAATGAAAATACTCAGGGTCGCCGAGACCGTCATCATTGACATTCTCGATAAGGCCAAAATCCTCCGTCAGTTCCGATTCACCGGATTTCAACAGCCGTTCAATCTGGTGAAAATGATGACGGGATTCATAAACATCCTCAAGGTCGTGCATGCCCACACGATCATCGTCATTATTCACGTAGAGATCGCAGAAACGCAGAAACAAAACCGCACAATATTCATCGAGATGATACTCCTTGATTTTCCGGCAAAACTCAAGCTGCATGTTGTCGTTTATCAGATCCCGGGTTTCATTGACCAGCGATTCGTAGGTCAATTCACCTTCAGTCCGCTGTTCAAAGAGTTCACCCAGAATATCAAAAAATCTTTCAATGGAAAGATTTTTGTTATCCTGGGGCGTATAGCTTATTCCTTTTCTGATTGACTGTATTACCTCCATCGGGACGCGGTAAGAAGGCATTTCCTCCCTGTTCCGCCGTTCGTTTACATTTCTGCGGCATTTGATCAATTTGCGGTTTTCCAGTACATCAAAATCGTCCATATATTTTACCAGCCGTATTTTACTGCATTTTAACGACTCGGCGATTTCACTCATCCTGATATTTTCATCATCACACTGATTAAAAAAATGGGCAAAGAGGGCCGTTTGAGTCTGCGTCAGCTTTAAAACGGACGCCGCCGCTTCAAGAGATTGCCTTGACTTCTTGAAGAAATCGTCGTTAAAGCCGGTTTCTTTTGAGTGTTCAACAATTTTTTCCAGATGATCCA
>JAISPH010000044.1 GCA_031275035.1 Treponema sp. | reverse complement strand
GAAATGGGCAGGGTCAGAATCATCCCCACAATCACCGAAACGGCGATACCCATGAAGAAGGGCTGGAGTTCCGTGGCCCACATGATGGCGCGGCCCGTGGCGCTGGCGGCGGCGCCGATATACGGCGCGGCGGCAAGGGCAAAGAGCACGCCGGCGCCTATGGTAACCAGGGGGGTAACGATAATGTCGATCTTCGTCTCCCTGGAGACCAGTTTACCGCATTCCGCCGCCACGATGGCGACAAAGTAAACCGCCAGGGGCCCGCCGGCTCCGCCCAGGCTGTTTGCCGCCTGCCCTACGGCTATAAGGGAAAAGAGCACGAGAAAGGGGCTCTTGAGGGCATAGCCTATGGCCACGGCCATGGAAGCCCCCGTGGCGGCTCTGGCGTAATTGCCTATGGTAACCAAAATTTCCACGCGGAGCTGTTCGCCCAGGGTACCGATGATCGTTCCTATGAGGAGCGAAGCAAAAAGCCCCTGCGCCATGGCGCCCAGGGCGTCAATGCCGTAACGCTTTGCCGAAAATTCTATATCCTTCTTTGCCAGGAAACCTCTAACCCTCATATTCATGCCGCCGCCTCCGTGGTCCGAAATTTACCCCGGCCGGAACCGGTACTACGGAAGTCAGCTTTTCTCAAAAGCGGAAGTATGTCAACTCCCGGACAGGATCGCCCGGCCAGAGTTGTACAAACCGGCGTATAGAAACGGATACCAATACGAAACTATTGGACTTTAAGCGGTTGTTAGCGAACCTTGGTTCGGCGGAAACTGAAGTTTCTGAACAACTCTATTGTCTTTCCGGCGAAATCATGGTATTATAGCTACGCAGAGGGAAATGTATGGCGGCCGATTTTTTAGAACTGGCAAAAAAGGTGCGGGAAGTGCTGGCAACCAGGCGCACCGGTGAGGATATTAAGTCGCTGGTAAACGCTGCCAACTATGTGGTGCTGAATCCCAACGAGCGGAAGGATATACTCAGAAAGGAGATCCTTGCGGGGATGATACGGGACATCGAAAAATCCGGTTATTTCAAACAGGAAAAACTATCCCACCTGGAAAAGATTATTCCCAAAATAGGCGGTTATTTTACCGATCCCTTTTCGTACAATGACTGCCTTTCGGACGAAGAAAAGGCGGCCCTTCATATCAACCCGGAACTTAAAATTTCCCGGGAAATGGCGGACTGCATGAACGAAAAGGGCCTTTCCGAAAAGGATCCCCGCCATATCATTCCTATTATTTACTATATGAATTTATTTGCCGTCAGCAGGAAGTATAAACTTATGGAACTGCGGACCAGGGGCATTACCAGGGTGAAGATCGTTAATATGGGCGGCGACCTTGACTGCGAGAAAATTAAAAGCCGTAACGGCGGAGTCTTTTCCATTGACGATGTGCCGCATCTGCCCCTGCCGGACTGCGACGCCGCCTACTGCCGTTGCGACTTTGAAGCGTATAAGGAAGAGGCGAATCAGGGTTAAAGGCCCGCCCGGAACCGAAAGCCGCGCCCCGGCGTTTTTTCAAGACGGCGGTTCTGATTCGCGCTGCCGGGGCAGGTATTTGCGGAGCTTTGCCATAACGTCTTTCAGGTCCAGGGGTTTGCCCACATGATCATTCATCCCCGAGGCCAGGCATTTTTCAATATCCTGCTGAAATACATTGGCGGTCATGGCCACAATGGGTATCTCCTTTGCCCCGGGAATATCAAGGCCCCGGATACGCCGGGTGGCTTCGTAGCCGTCCATCTCGGGCATGTGTACATCCATAAAGATCATGTCGTATCTGGTGGGGCCGGCGCTGAACATCTCCACCGCCTCGATGCCGTTCCGGGCGCAGTCGATCTCCAGCATGGCCGGTTCAAGAAGGGCAAGGACTATTTCCCGGTTAATTTCAATGTCTTCCGCCAGCAATACGCGGCAGCCCTTAAAGCATCCTTCATCCACGGCGGCGCCACTGTCTTCGGACAGGCCGTTGATCCCCAGGCACTCGTTGATAATATCCGCAATGGCCGAAGAAAAGAGGGGCTTGGATAAAAATTTATCCACCCCCGCCTCCCTTGCCTCCTCTTCAATGCTGGTCCACTCCGCCGCGGAGATCATGATCACCACGGATCTTTGCAGCGGCGCCGCGGGTTCCTTTCCGGCCCGTTCCTTGATGCGCCGGGAGAGTTCTATCCCGTTCAGGCCGGGCATCTTCCAGTCTATAAAATAGATGTCATAAGCGCCATTCCGTTCGATAAGCTCAAGCGCCTCGGCTCCGCCGGCGGCGGTATCGCAGAAAACCGAAAGCTGCTGCATTATCCCGGCAAGGTACTCCTGTATATCAGGATCATCGTCCACCGCTAAAATGCGCAGATTCTCCCGGCGCGCCGCCGGCTCCAGGAGGCCCTCTCGGACAGCGGCTCCCTTCCCCGCCCGGATGGTAAAGCCGAAGGTAGAACCCTCCCCCGGATTGGACCGGACCCAGATGCTGCCCCCCATCATTTCAACAATCCGCTTCGATATGGCCAGCCCAAGACCGGTGCCGCCGAAACGGCGGGAGATGCTCGAATCGGCCTGCTGAAAGGAAGCGAATAAACCGGCCTGCTGTTCCCGGCTGATCCCTATGCCCGTATCCGTTACTTCGATCTGTATGGTAAAAACATCCGCCTCTTCCTTTGCCAAAAATACGCTAAGCCGTATGCTTCCGTGTTTCGGGGTAAATTTAACCGCATTGGAAAGAAGATTCGCAATGACCTGGGCCAGGCGCTGATCGTCCCCAACCAGCGACAGGGGAACATCCCTGCCCAGCCGGACCGTAAAGTCCTGCCGCTTTTCTTCTACCCGGGAAGTAATAACATTCACCACCCGCTGCAGCATTTTTTCAAAATTGAATTCCGCTATGGAAAGTTCGAATTTATTCGCCTCGATCTTCGACATATCCAGTACGTCATTGATAACCCCAAGAAGATGGATTGATGCGTTTTCGATCTTATCGAGGCAGTAATCCTTCCGGTCCATACTGGATGCGGACCTGGCCAGGGAAGTCATTCCGATGATGGCGTTCATAGGAGTCCGCATTTCATGGCTCATGTTGGCAAGAAAATTACTCTTCGCCGTGCTTGCCGCTTCGGCCTCCAGCCTTGCCCGGGCCAGCATCGTGATGTCCCTTAAAATCATCATAACGCAGGGACTGTCCCCCGGCCCGTTTTGTATACCGGGACCGCCGCCTATGCGCCCGAGGCTCAGGGAATAACTGTACTCCTCGCCGCCCGGGTCCCGGATGGCCGCCTCTCCGTTACAGGTATCGCCGCCCTGCGCCGGAGAAGCAAAGAGGGAAACCGCCCGTTCTGCAAGCGCGCCGGAGCCGGAGGATACTATGGCGGCGAAAAGCTGCGGATCATCCCTGCCGATCTGATGGCGGAAGAGAATGTCCTCCATAGCCCGGTTAAAAAAGATCGGCCTCCCCGGTTCGTTAAACAAGGCCAGGGCATTGGGCATGGCGTTGAGATGGGAACAGATAAGATCCAGCATCGCATTAATGCCCGAAATGATAAGGTCATAGTCCCCCTGATGGCGGGCGCCGTCCGCCCGCTCATTGAGGGAACCCGCCCGGACGGCGCCGGTCAGCCCCCGGATATCAAGAATGACATTGCGAACCGCATCGGACATGGTAATAAATGCGGCGCCAAGCCGGCCTATCTCGTCCTCCCGGGCGGCAAGCCCCGGGGGCAGCGTGTTCTCAAACCGGCCCCGGGCAAGATTGCGGGCGCTCCCGGTGATGGCATGGAGGGGAACCGTGAGGATTCTTCTGATGGCAAAATTAAAAATGGCGGTAAAAAAACAGAGGGCGATGAACATAATGCCGGCGCTTACAGCCATTGCTTCCCTGAGGGGAGAGATAAAATCATCCCGGGGCGCCTGAATGCCCAGGGACCAGCGGGTTCCCCGGATGGGGGCATAGCTGATGAAGATCTGTCCCCCGGCGCCGGGTATTTTGGCCGATCCCGTCTGGCCCTGCGTCATCAGCAGAAGCACCGCTTCCAATTCCTCCCCCGGATCAATGCTGCCGGAAACGAATTCACGGCTGAACACTTTGTCCGGATCCCTGTGGGCGATAAACCTCGTCTCTTCGTCTATGATAAAGGCGGTTCCCCCGGCGCCTATGTTGATGGTGTTCAGCACATCCCCAAGGACATCGTAGCGGTAGCTCCCTACAAGATAATACTCCGTATCCTCCGCATGTACCGGGGTTCCCATCACTATCTCCAGGCCCTTGCTGCCCACAGAGGTATCTTCGATAGCCAGATTGCCGGTTCTCAGCATCAGGGGCCCTATATCACGGCCGGAAATGCTGCGGGGACATTCATCGTTCCCGGCCAGCAGCATGCCGTTGCCTCCGTACAGACCCAGCCAGACAAATTCAATCCCCGATGCAACCCTGTCCAACAGGTCCTGTTTGTCCCTGACGGAAGCGCCGGAACCGGTAAATACGCTGTCATCCCGGATCAGGAAAAATCTGTCCGCCAGGATATGCAGACTGTCCTCCACATCCTGGGCCGCCGTTTTGGCCATGGTCTGAAGCATCTGCAGCAGAATCGAATCCGTCAGGGAATTCATAAAATAGCTTACCGTCAGCATAAGCCCCGCGGCCAGCAGTATGACCGCCAGCACTGCGGTAAGAACGATCCTGAAGGAGACGCTTTTTTCCCGGCCGGTTTTACTGCTCATCTTCATCCCGGGGCAGTTCGACAAAGGCTACCCTTTTATCCCCCGCCCTGGCCTGGGCAATCACCGCCTCCGCCAGAAGCTTGAAGGTTCTGCAGGAGTCGGTGGCCCCCGTCATAGCGTCAATGCCGGCCGGGTCCTGATGAGTAAGCAGGGCCACCGCATAATTCCTGGTATACCTGTTGGGATAATTGTTGTCTTCGGCATTCATCCTGCGCATATAATCCATATCCCAGGATTTGATAAGGCCGCTGGCATTTTTGGCGTTGTACTCAACGGTTACAATTTTATTTTTATTTACATAGACGGCAATATATTCCTTCCAGCCGTAGGCGTCAAAATTTTTAAATTCCGCCGCATAGTAGCCGTCGGCCATTTTGGGGATCTCCCGGTAACAGGAGGCGCAGAGCAACACGGCCCCCGCCAAAAACAGTCTTTTCATGGTATTAAAATTAAAAATCATATACCCGCATTATCCACGGCAAACCCAGGGCCGGCCGGTACCGGAGTCCACCGCCGGCGGATTATTGTACATCATCATCCTGCATTTGTCAGGGTTCAATCATGGTGCCGATCCCCTCGTCGGTAAAAAGTTCGATTAAAAGGGCGTGGGTCAGCCGGCCGTCGATAATATGGGCCTTCTTTACCCCGCCGTCCAGGGCCAGGGCGCAGCATTCAACCTTGGGGATCATCCCCCTGCTGACCACGCCGTCCCCTATCAGATCCTCCAGGCTGCTCCGGACGGTGGCCTTGATGAGGGAGTCCTCGTCCCGCAGATCCCGAAGTATGCCCCGGACATCGGTCATAAGGATAAGTTTTTCCGCCCCCAGGGCGGCGGCGATCCGGGCGGCGGCGGTATCGGCGTTTATATTGAGGGTATGGCCCGCCGCATCCTCGACGCCCAGGGCTACCGAGGAAACCACCGGGATGGAGCCGCCGTCCAGGGCGTTTACCAGAACCGAGGTATCCACGCTTACAATATCCCCCACTAGGCCCAGATCTTCTCCGGCGGATTTGAGCCGGCGGGCCCGGAGCATGGCCCCGTCTATGCCGCAGAGCCCTAGGGCCCGGCCGCCGGCCTGTTCTATCAGGGCGGCGATATTCTTGTTCACCCCGCCGCAGAGCACCATCTGGACTATCTCCATGGTTTCCCCGTCGGTGTACCGGAGCCCCTGTACAAAGCGGCTTTCCTTGCCCACGGCGTTAAGCATGGTCTCAATCTCGGGACCACCGCCGTGAACCAGCACGACCCTTATCCCCACGCAGGCCATGAGGATCAGGTCCTGGATTACCGCCTTTTTCAATGTTTCGTTGATCATCGCATTACCGCCGTATTTTACCACCATGGTCCTGCCCCGGTACTGCTGAATGTAGGGCAGGGCATGGATAAGAACCTCGGCCCGGCTGCTGTTACTTATGGTTTCCTTCATGATCGGTAGTCTCCGTTTATCTTCACATAACCGCAGGTCAAATCACAACCCCACACGACGGCTTCCCCCGGCCCGTCTCCCAGGGTGATGCGGATCTCAATCTCCTCCTCCGTCAATATACGCTTGGCTTCGTCCTCGGAAAACGGAACCGGTCCGCCCCTCCGGCACAGGAGAATTTCCCCGGCGGGGCTTGCGTAGACAATGTCCACCGAGGCGGGATCAAAGGGAACCCCCGCATAGCCCAGAGCGCAGAGCGCCCGGCCCCAGTTGGCGTCGGCGCCGAAACAGGCGGTCTTGACCAGGCTTGACGATGCCACCGATCTTGCCAGGATCTCCGCGGCGTCTTCTCCCGCAGCCCCCCGGACCGTAACGGTCAGGAGTTTGGTGGCCCCCTCTCCGTCCCGGGCCATGGCCCGGGCAAGTTTGATGCAGAGCGTCTCCAGGGCTTCCGCAAAAGCGTCGAAGCCGGGGCCGGCAGCGGCGGGACTGTTTCCGGCGGCGCCGTTGGCCATGATCAGAATCATATCGTTGGTGGAGGTATCCCCGTCCACGGTAACCCGGTTAAACGAATGTTTCACCGCCCGCCGCAGGGCCCGGTCCAGGGCCTCCGCCGGGAGGGCCGCATCGGTGGTGATGAATGCCAGCATGGTGGCCATGTTGGGATGAATCATCCCTGACCCCTTGGCCATACCCCCCAGCCGCACCGGGACGCCGCCCCACTGAATTTCCAGGGCGCCCCCCTTCTTCCTGGTATCGGTGGTCATGATCGCCTCCAGGGCGGCGTTGTGCCCGGCGGCGCCGCCGCTGAGGGAAGCCGCCAAGGGCCCGGCGCCCGCTTCAATGAGAGCCATGGGAAGGGGTACGCCGATAACGCCGGTGGAGGCCACCGCCGTTTCCTCCGGCGCTATGCCCAGGGAAGCCGCCGCCAGCGCCGCCATGCGCCGGGCCGCGGCAATGCCCGCCTCGCCGGTACAGGCATTGGCATTTCCCGAATTGGCGATCACCGCCCGGCAGGGGCCTGCGGCCAGATGTTCCTGACTGACCAGAACACTGGCGGCCTTAACCAGGTTGGCGGTAAACATGGCCGCGGATACGCAGGGCCGGTCCGAGCAGATCAGGGCCAGATCCCGTTTCGAGGCCCCCCCCTTGATGCCGCACCGGACGCCTCCGGCCCTGAATCCCTTCGGGGCGCAGACCCCGCCGTCTATTTCTTTCACTATAGTATCTCCTGAGTATCTCCTGGCCGGTACTCCCGGCCCGCCGCATACCGGGCCGAAAGGGACCAGGCGTAATGTTCCGTCCGGGGGCCGCCTTAAAACAGCGCCGGTATGGCGCCGAGCCCGGCAGTTTCCTCAAAACCCAGGAGGAGGTTCATGTTCTGAACAGCCTGGCCTGCGGCGCCTTTCACCATATTGTCAATGGCGGAAATGACAATCAACGTGGTTCCGGCCTGATCCCCGTGAACCGAAATGTCGCAAAAATTGGACTGCCGTACCCGGCCTGTGGCGGCGGCGGTTCCCGGAGGGAGAACCCGGACAAAGGGTTCATCCCGGTAGAAATCCGCATAGATCTCCCGGATCTCCCGGATCTTCTCCCCGGTTTCCCTGGACGGGGGCCTTGCGGCGTCCATACCGGTGGCCTCCGTGCCGGCGGATTTCCAGCTCTCCGCCAGGGGTATATAGATGGTACTGAGGATACCCCGGTTTACCGGAACCAGATGGGGGGTAAAGATCACCGGCGCCGGGGAGCCGGGGTTTGCCGGACCCCGGCCTGGGGCGGCCAGGTTCCGCATGGCCCCCAGGTTCCGGCTTATCTCCGGCGTATGCCGGTGTTCCCCGACCTTGTAGGGAGACACCGAACCGGAACATTCCGGGAAGTGATAGGCCCGGGCGGGATCCCGGCCGCCGCCGGAAATCCCGGAGGCGGCGTCCACAATGATGGCCGGTCCGGGGGCGGCCAGCCCCCGGGCCAGGGCGGGAAAGGCCCCCAGGGAGGCGGCGGTGGGATAACAGCCGGGGTTCCCGATGATCGCCGGACCCGCGGCGGCCAGTTTCTTGATCCGGTCCCGGTAGAGCTCGGGGAGGCCGTAGACCGAGCGGCGGCGCAGTCCGGGGTACTGATAGGCCCTGCCGTACCAGGCGGTATAGGCCGCCTCGTCGTCATCAAAGCGGAAATCGGCGGATAAATCGATAAAGGAGACGCCCCGCTCCATACAGGCTTTGGCATAGGGTTCCCCTGTCCCGTGGGGCAGGGCGGCAAAAACCACGCCGGCGGCGGCAATGACCTTATCAGGACTTTCAAGGGGGGCGGAAACCTTTCCCCAGAAATTGGGGTAGATCTCTTCGATCCGTTCTCCGCCGCGGCTTACCGACCCCAGGATCAGCCCGTTAATGCGGGGATGCTCCGCCAGAAGCCGGACCAGTTCGGACCCTGCATAGCCCGCCGCGCCGATAATACCCGCAATCACTTTCAACCTCCTCAATCAGAAAAACACAGTACAGTACATGGGAAAACGCTCTTAGAAACGGCGGAGGGAGGGATACCGGCGGACCACAGAAAAGATTTTCATACTGCATAAATTTACATAAAAAACCGGATTGGTCAATCGTGTATGTACAATTTATAAAGAACCGCGAACTATGCGGACAGAGAATACCGGGTTTTATTTGAAGCCGGGCCGAGTATCCAAGAACCCGCCTTCCGGTAGAAGAGCTTCAGGGAGGGGAGAGTCATTGGACTTGTTCAAGAACCCGGTTGGTTCTCGAACAAGTCTCCCAAAAAACGCTGATTTCTTAATGAAATCTACGTTTTTTGTTGTTTTTAAGCGGAATTTGTTCGAAAACCGAGGTTTCCGGACAACTCTATTAAAAAAACCCATGAACGGCATAGACGCCGCCGGTAGGAACAGGAGAAGAAGGATGCGCTTACCGGCGGGTCCGGCCTTTACCGGGGAAGAGGGGCGATATATACGCAATACGTCTATATGCCGAGCGGGCAGGTGGCGATATATACGAACTGCGTCTATATGCCAGGCAGGGCCGATTATACGAATTGCGTATATAGGCAGAATGGGCGAGATATATACGCAATACGTCTATATGCGGTGGGGCGGCGATATATACGAACTGCGTATATATACTGGGGCAGGTGCGATATATACGAATTGCGTATATATACCAGGCAGGGCGCGGGGCGGGCAGATGCGCAGGTGCAAAAGCCCCCGGCCAATGCCGGGGGCCGCTTTACTGCTCTACTCCCGCCAGTTAGCGTGTATCGTTCCATAATCCCATACCCCGCCGCTGGGGCCGGAGGAATTGCGGAGGGCGCTGATACAGGTGGTGATGGGGATGAGGCGGATGAAGGAGAAGGTGGCGAGCTTACGGCTGATGAAACGGTACGAAGGAATGAAGGGAAACAAAGGGAGCGGGAAGGCGATAGCGGCGACGGCGCGTAAGCTGGCAGTGGTTATCTGGCACATGCTGAGTGGGGAAGCGGCATTTGAGGTGGGAAAGATGGTTGACCGGAAGCTGGCGAAGAAGGCGGCGGGGATGAGCGGACGAGCGGCACTAACGAACGATACCCGCAAGCGGCGGCATGGGCCGGTTCAAGCAACGAGGATTATGCCTATAGAAGTAACCAAGACTGGCGTTGCCGGTAAAAAGAGAAAAAAAGCCGGATAAGGGCTTTTGCCGGTTGACTTTTTATAGGAGGAGGAGATTGGAGGGTCTGGGGGTGGCTTTTACCGGGGCGGAGGGGCGGCGGCGATATATACGAAGTACGTCTATATCTAGGTAGCGGGGATATATACGCAATGCGTCTATATGCGGCTTTGGGGTGATATATGCGAACTGCGTATATATCCGGGGAAGGTGATGTAACACGCATTCGTTTTATTGCCGGGCTGGGGAGATATATACGAAGTACGTATATATGCCGAGCAGGCGGCGATTAGGCGAACTGCGTATATATCCGGGCAGGGGGCGATTATACGCATTGCGTTTATAAGCGGAGGACGGTGATATATACGCAATACATATATAGGCGGGATGGCGGATGTAACGCGCATTCGTTTTACTTCCGGGGATGGGGTGATTAGACGAACTACGTCTATAGGCGGCTTTGGGACGATATATACGCAATACGTTTATATGCCGGAAAAGGGGCGATTATACGAACTGCGTATATATGCTGGGGAGGTGGATGTAACATGTATTCGTTTTATTTCCGGGCGGAGGGCGGTTAGACGAACTGCGTATATTTGCGAGGCGGGGCGATATAGACGCAGTGCGTCTATTTGCGGCGGCGGGCTTTTACCGGGGCGATATATACGAAGTACGTTTATATGCCAAGCGGGGGATGTAACACGCATTCGCTTTAGTCGAAGCCGGGTCTAATACTCAGCCTGTCAGGACGAGGAGAGTTATCTCCCCGGCTGTTTTTGCCCGGACGCTTTCAATTGTGAACGGCGTATCGTTTTCTCATTTCTTTACCTGTGGATTGTTCGGGCAAAACATACGCTGTACTTCCACGGTCAGTTAAAATCCGTACGCCGGAGATTTCCCGGTACAGTTTGGCTTGTTCTTTGCGGCCTCCGGTTAGACGGCTTTTGGCTGCATGGATATTTGGTCTGTGGATTATCTATTCCTCATCAGAACTCAAGGCAACAGCAAGCATGTGTACGGACGCATCTGCGGTATTTCGTTCCATGTTCATACTGAGGTTTTCTCTTGCCTCATAACGGCTATTCCGGCAGGATTCGGTCCAGCTCCCTGAAGTAGGGGATGAAGATCCGGTAGAAGCCCCTGGTTCCCTCGCCGATAAAGCGTTCCGCTATATTTTTATCCGCCGCCAATTTCTTAAAGGGGAAGGCCCCGTTTACCCGCCAGGGATTAAGGAAGCCGGTTATCATGGCGTCCGGGGGGCAGAAGAAGGAACAGCGCATGCACATCTGGCAGTTAAAGCCAAATTGCAGCGTGTTGTTTTTCAGGCTGATGTTTTTTGCGGGACAGTTACGGAGGCAGAGCAGGCAGAGGGTGCATCGTTTCTTCCGTATGCCGTAGAGCCTTCCGTTCAGCGCCGCTCCGGCGCGCTGTATCCTGAAGACAAACGAAAAAAGGCGGTGCAGAAAGGTAAAGCTGATAAACGAAGGGACGCCCTTCAGCACATTGGCCGCCGCCAGGGCTGTATAGCGCCGGGCGTAGAGGTACATCTGTTTGACCAGGCCCTCGGGGAAGCGGAAGATGATATTGTAGGGCATGAGGAAATGGTAATCCCCCAGGATGGAACAATGCTGCCGTTTCAGCAGTTTTAAAAGGGCCCAGGAAGATCCCCGGTTAAAGGTAGTCGGCTCCCCGGAGGTTTTGAAGATAAAGGCCTCCTTCCGCCGCAGATCCAGTTCCCTGACAAAGCGCAGAAAGAATAAAGGCACATTGAAGGCATAGACGGGATAACCCAGGCCGACGAGATCATAGGAATCAAGATGAACCGCCCTGCCTTCCTTTGGGGGAATGGAGAGTATGTCCGCTTCGGCCCCCTTCTCCCGGAAATGATCCCGGAGCATCTCCGCAATTAACAGGGTGTTGCCGGTTCCGCTGAATACGATTAGTAAAATCCGTTTTGGTCTTTGAGGGTTCATGCAGTTTCCTTGCGGTGATTTATCCGGGCAGGCGCGCCCGGCGCCGGGATCAATTCAGGAAAAGTCCAGCAGGGCCCGGGGGCTTATGCAGGAAAGATCCTTGACGATGATGTCCGCCCCGGCGGCTTTGATTTCTTCTTCGGGAAAGGTGGTCAGCAGGGCAAGGCAGCGCATTCCCGCGGCCTTTGCGGCGGCGACCCCGCCGACGGAATCTTCCACAACCCAGCAGCGTTCCGGGGCGGTTTCGATGCGGCGGGCCGCCTCCAAAAAGATGTCCGGAAAGGGTTTGCGGCGCTCCACGTCCAGGCCGTTAACCATGGCGTCAAAGACGGCGTTCTCCGCCGCCCTGGCGGCTGCCGTGGCCAAGCCCGCCTCGGCGGCGGAGATCTGGGGTTTAATAAGGCCGATTTCGGTAAGGCTCGCCATCATCTTTACATAATCGGTGCTGGTAGCCAGGGCGGTCTTCAACTCTAAAGCCCGGCAGCCGCGGACAAATTCCACCGCCCCCGGCAGAGCCTTGAGCTTCCCCTTGATAAGATCCCCGTAGATTTCATAGGCCCGGGCCTTGTCCCGTTCAATGTCGAAAGCGGCGAGACCGTATTTTTCGGCGACCCCACCGAGGAAACGGTTCTCCCCCAGCCCCGTAAAGGGAAGGAAGTCCTCATGGGTAACGGCGGTTTTGTGGGTCTCCTCAAACATAAGCCGTCCCGCTTCGGCGATAAACCACTCGGAATTGGTAAGGACCCCGTCCATATCGAAGATAACCGCCCCGGTATTGTTGACGCTCATAAGTACCTCTTTGGTTTTCCCCTGTCCACCAGGGCGTAAAGTTCAATATAGCTTTTTGCAGTGCTGGCGGCTATTTTCCCCAGGAGCACCTCCTCTACCTGGAACAGCCCCACCTCGCTGGACATGAGCACTTCGATACGGATGGGTTTTTCCTTTCCCGGAGAAAGATGAACCTCCTCGATGGAGTTGGCCGAGTACTGATGGATGTCCCCCACCCGGGGTCCCCCGGATATGGCCAGAGAAATCCGGGCCCGGCCCTTGGTCATATCGCAGCCGTCCGCAATCTGAACCACTCCCGCTTCCAGGGAGTGGATGATCCGGTTGCCCATGTGTCCAGAGATGCCCTCGAGGGCTACGGAACGGACTATTACCTGTTTTGAAAGGCTTTCGGGATATACCCTGGCCAGGATCCGCTCCATGATGGGCATGGAGGCATAGGCGCTGTGGAGTTCGTGATCCTGACGGCCTATGGCCATCCCCAGATCGTGGAGCAGGGCGGCAAAGAGCACCGCCGTCAGGCTGTCGTCAAAATCACCGCATTCCTCCGATTCAAGGCTGGTCTTGACCCCCGCCTGCCTAAGCAGTCCCATCATGCCGACGGCGTTCAGGGCCACGGTCCGCATGTGGACCGGACCGTGATCGTTGTAGCCGAGCCGTTTGATGGAGACCGTATTGGCGTATTCCTGAATGGCCTGAATTTCATCGTCCTCCAGGAGAAACTGCGCCGCCTGCGCCGCCCGGCCGGGAAGGCCGAGACCCCTGACGGCATGGAGGATCTTTCCATCCAGGGAAAGCTCTTTTTGGGAACGCACTGTTGTACTCCGCAGCCTGAGTTTGCCGGACATGGATTATACTGTCCTGTCCGCAGGCAATTTATGCATCTGCATTATGGACAGACGCTAATTATAGCCGGAAATTCCCCGCATACTCAAGAACGGAATTAGATCTCCGGGGCGTTTTCCAGGAGGTAGTCTTCCGCCTCTTTGTTCCACAGGCCCTTGTGCCGCCCACAGATCTCCCCCAGTTTTGCATAGAAGGGATCGGTCCTGCCCTTTTCTTCAAAACCGGCAATGGCGGTAAGTTCCAGGTTTTTATGGGTATAGATCAGCTTTTTGCCTCCGGGGATCTTGTCAAGATCGATGGTGGTTTTTGCCGCCGCATTAAGGCCCCCCACGTGGGTAATCATAAACACCGGATTGAGTTCTCCCCTGGCCATCATGTTAAGGGATTCGATCATGTCGCTGGTATTGCCCCCGGAGGTTCCTACGATATGGTGAGACTCATAGTGGACATTGTAAAAGTTGAAGGCCGCCGAGAAGGAGGTGTCCGTGGGCCCCGCAAAGAAGTTAAGGCATCCGTCGCGGCCCAAAAGAGCATCCCCCATTTCCACCACCGGCTTGACCGGGGCAAAGACAAACACATCGTCGTAGAGCCTGCCGCCGTTCACTTCTTTGAGATAGGCCGCGGGATCGGCTATGTCCCTGGTATTGATATAGCGGAGATCCACCCCGTTTTTCTTTGCATCTTCCACGGTCAGGAGCTGGCCCGCCCGGTTAAGCCGGGCATCGTCGATGTCGGTAACCACGAGGAGGGAAGGTTTCCGGGGATTATGAATGGCGTAGTCAATGGCGCCGAGCCCCATGGGACCAACCCCGGCGAGGAGGGCCATGGCGCCCCCCTCCACGATACCCATGTCGTGAACGTAGGAGCCGCCCCTGGTATGATACTGGGCGTGGAAGGCTCCCACGATGCAGGAAACCGGCTCCGAGAGAGAACCCATAAAGTAGTTGTCCGCCTTGTATTCCAGAAGGCACTTCATCTCCATTACTTCTTTGGGGATGACCACATAGGTGGCGTCCCCCCCGATGTATTCGTAGGAATAGCCCGGCGCCCAGAGGGTGGCGGCCCCGTCGGCGCCGGGATAGTTCAGCGCCGGCTGGATGGCGAATTTGTCCCCGGCCTTAAAAGCGGAGGCCCACTTGGCGCCCACCTTTTCCAGGACCCCGCAGAATTCGTGGCCTATTATAACCGGATTCCTGGTAAGGTCGTGGCGTATACGCTTATGCTTTGCCCCCTGGAGGGCCAGCTTGTGGCTGGACATGCAGATTGAATCGGAAACAATCCGCGCCAGGATCTCATCATCCTTAATTTCCGGCAGATCAAATTCATCAAGCCGGAGATCGTTTACTCCGTAGATCCGCACTGCCTTTGTTTTCATTATTGCTCCTTGCCGGAGGGGGAGATCCTGCGGATTTCCTCACTCCGTATAGTTTAACCAAGCCCTGCGGTATACCTCAAGTTCGGGCATATCGCTTTTGGCTGCTTCCTGATAATCGATCTCGAAATCCCGGGCCAGATCCCCCAGGGTCTTGCCAGTGAGGGCCATCTTGGCGGTCATTGCAGCGCCGTAGGCGGTGGCCTCGGCAATATCCGTAAGGAAGAGGCGGTTTTTGTCCAGGGCCGACGAGAGGAGGGTATTGTAGGCTTTGTCCTTGCGGAAGCCCCCCTCGATGTATACCTCCGCGCCGGGGACCAGCCCGGTCCGGTTCAGTCCCGTCAGGGTCTGCATGACAAGGGAGATACGGAGGAGGGCGATGCCCTTCTCGTAATCCCTGAAGCAGGGAGGAATCCTGCCGCCGCCGCCGGAAAGTTCCTTGAGGATATCCGCATAGTGATACACAGCTTCCCCCTCGACTACCCGGGGTTTGGAATGGGGAAACTGGCCTGTTCCGGGGATCAGTTCCGGGAGGAGGAAGGCTCGCCGTTCCCTTAGAATCGAACGGTACAGCTCTTCGTTGTAGGAAGGTATGTCTTTCCGCCGGTGGAGATCCATCAGAATCTTTGACCAGGTTTCAAATTCCTGGCCCCCCACAAAAATGGCGGTCTTAACGGGGGTCCTGAAGGCGGAGATATTGAAGAAGACCACCTTTCCCAATTCTTCTTCGGCAAAACCGAACTGCTTTACCGGATTCATAATGACGCACCAGGTCCCGGTGGAATTCAGCACAAATCCTGTTTCCCCTTTTTTGGCAAAGTGGGGGAGCAGGGAGGAATTGGAATCGTGGATGCCCATGGTAACGATCACGTCCCTGCCCAGACCGGTTTTTTGAGACGCCTCTTCGGTGAGGGTCCCCATGACATCCCAGGAATTTTTCAGCTCCCCCGGCATGAGGGGGGCGGCCCCCAGGGCCTCCGCCACCGAGGAAAGCTTCCCTTCAACCTGATCCCAAAGGTAGCTGTGACAGCCCATATAAGTGCCCTCCACCCCGGTTTTGCCGGTCAGCCGGAAGGCCCAGTACTGGGGATAGGTCAGAAGATGCGCCGTATTTTTGAACTGGTCCGGGAACTGTTCCTTTGCAAAGAAAATTCCCTTGGCGGTGTTGATCAGCGCCTTGAGGGCGGGGGTGCCGGTTTTAGCCTGAAGATCCACGGGACTGCCGAAGGCCGCATAGAAACGGTCGTGGAAGGCGTCCCCCGGTTCATAGGTATAGTACACACAGGGGACCGAAGGCCTGCCGTCCCTGCCCACGCAGACAAAACTTGCCCCGTGGGTGGTAACCGCTATGGCCTTAATGGGATAGGTCCCGGCGAATCCTCCCAGTTCTTCCAGAAACCACGCCTCCATAGCTTCCAGGTCGTGGGTTTCCATGCCGCTGACCATCCTGGGGAGGAAGCTGCGGTAATGGGCGTCGATCTGTTTCAGCGTATCATCGTAAACCGCCACCTTTTTATTGGTCATTCCGATGTCGATAACCGCTATAGCATAATCCATAATGCCCCTCCTTATAATTATATCCCTTTTTTTACCGGAATATTTTAAGAGGTTTTCAGCATAAAGAGAACCCCGGCCGTTAAACGGCGGATCCGGCCCGCATGGTTCCGCCGCCGCCGTTGCCGCAGATCCTAATGCAGCATAACCTGGCCGCCGGTTACCGGTACGGCCTGGCCGGTTTCGTATTCCTGCTCTACGATATAGTAGATTGCCCGCATCACATCCGGTCCGGTACAGCCCCGCTTCATGGGGACCTTTCCCTCATAAAAAGTCTTTACATCCGCTATGGTCCTGGCGCCGGGAACCTTGCCTGCTTTAAGGTACTGGACAAAGAGGCCCTTTTCCGGGTCCGACCAGAGGGGGCCGTCGAAAAAATTCCCCGGACAGACGGCGTTAACCTTGATGTTGTACTCTATCAGTTCCAGGGCAAAGCTTGCGGTAAGGCCGATACCGCCGAATTTACCCCCCGCATAGGCGCCGTTTTTATTGGAACCTTCCAGCCCCGATTTGGAGTTGATCTGGATAATATCGGTCTTCCAGTTAAGGGCGGTACGCTGCTGCAGCCTGAGGAGCCGGCCCGCATGTTTTGAGATGATGAAGAATCCCGTATAGTTAATGCCGGTTACAAACTTAAAGGCTTCAACATCCTGTTCAAGGACGCTTCCCGCCTTGAGCACCCCCGCATTGCTGACACAGAGATCGAGCCCCCCGGTGGTGGAGGCAATGGTATTGAAGAGGGCCTCCACGGAAGCTTCCTCCGCCACATTGACCTTGACCGGTATGGCCGCGGTCCGCTTCTCCGCGGCGTTTATTTTTCCCGCCAGCTTTTCCGCCCCCTCAATGTTAAGATCCGCTATATAGACCAGGGCCCCCGAAGCGGCAAGCCCCCGGACTATCTCTTCGCCAAATCCCTGGGCGCCGCCGGTTACCAGGCTTATCCGGTTTCTCACCACATTGGAACGGTTGTCCGCCCGGGCCGCCCCGGGGCAGATGCCCGTCGCCTCCTCCGGGGGAAGGTTCTCTTCAAGGAGGGCGGCGTTGCTTTCTTCCTTCCGCTTTCTTGCGGCGTCGATGTCCCGGTCAACCCAGAACAGGGCGCCGGCGGTTCCGTTGGTTTTAAGGGCGATACAGGAAGGCTGCTTGCCGCCTGTTTCCGGCCGGGCCGCCTCCGCTCCGCCGGGGGCCGTCTCAAATTCCCAGGCGGCATAGGCTTCGTGCATAACCTTGGCCGCAGTTTCTTCGTTGTAGTGATCCTCTTCCCAGGCGGAACTGATATCGATGATCAGGGCCGGGGGAGGGATGTTTTCGTCCGCCGGTCCTGTAATGACAACCCGGGGTTTCCCTGCCGCATTGATACAGAGTCCCCGGACCAAAGGAGCTAAAGCTTGAGATGCCGCATAATTCATAGATACCTTCCTTGCAAATTTAAAATAATTTTTAATAACTCACGTTACGCAGGGAATTTCAAATTTGAAGAAATTCAACCACCGGCCTTTAGTCCGAAACCTCGCGAACAATCCATAGATTTCACCTCAAAATTTCATGTTGTTCGTGTAGTTAATGGTTTATAGTATTCTTCTGCGTAACATGCGTTATAAATCTCTCCACAGGCGGCGGACATCAAGTCCTCCGGCGCGGACAAAACTTCCCCCGGAGGGGCGGCTTTGTCCTGCGGGGCCCTCATCGTTTTCCCCGCAGCAGATCTTCCGCGATTTTTTGCCCGGATGCTGCCGGATCTTTCAGATCTAAATTCCGCCCCGCCACGGCATAAAAGGCGATCCGCTCCGCCAGGGGTTTTCCCGCCAGGGGATTTTCCGCCGAAAAGAGGCCGAGGCGGCTGTCCGCCGATGCAAGCCGTTCATGGGCGATGAGGGCCCAGGTGGTGTCCACCAGATGCCGGCAACCCGGTTCCAGTACCTCGGGACAGTTGAAGGGCTGGCGGGAACTGTTGATGTCCACTCCGGAGATCTCCATAAAACCCCGATCGGCGCAGAGCCGCTGTACCCGGCGGATCTGTTCCGGCGTATTCCGGGGAGGCATATAGGTTACCGCCTGATAGCCCAGACGGGTCAATTCATCAAAAAGGGGTTCGATAAATTCATCCTCAAATCGCTCGGCCTTTTTATCCCCCGTGGGAGATTCCCTCACATCCCCCAGATAGGCGTAGGCGGGGACAGCCCCAATGGAACGGGCAAAAGCGCATACCTCCTGTGCGGGGATACATTCCTTTGCACCGGGCTGGATGAATATCTTTGAGAGAAAGCCCGATTTAAGCGTCCCCAAAAGATCGAAAAGATAGTGGGGGTTGCCGGGGTCCGAAAGGTAGCTCTGAATTTTAGGCGGCGGATTTACGCCGAATTTTTTGGAAAGCCCCTCTGTCAGGGAGGCCCCCGGACCGTATTTTTTGAGAAGCTTATTCGCCGCCGCCTGAAGCAGATGCCGCTCGGTTATTTCCCCTCCCTCGGCGTACTTGGAACGATCTTCAACATCGTTCTTAAAATCGATCTCCTCCAGGCCCGCCCCGGCAAGCAGCGCATTGGCTCCCCGGACCATCTCCCTGGTCCGTTCCAGCCTTTCCCTCCGTATCGGATCAAGAAAGGCCCGGACCTCTTTGATCCGGGGGGCGGGCACTCCCTGTACGGTCATGTAGGCTATGCCCGTTGAATCGGGGTTGTTGATCTTCCGGCCGGCGAAGGGCCCTTTCCTTCCATCCGCCCCGGCCTTAAAACTTACCCGGACCTCAAAACCGACGCAGCCCCCGATGCCCAGCTCCGCGGCGGCGGCGGTAAGTTCCTCCGCGGCGGCGATGGAGTCGTGATCCACCGATCCCGCCGCCTCCAAGCCGGCGTTTCTCGCCTCCAGGGCGGCCATACTGGGAGTATAGGGGCTGAAACTGTAAATGGTGTGAATATGGTTGTTGATCTCCCCCGTTTTGACATTTTTTTGAGGATTTGCCCTCTCCAGCGCCCTGAGGGCGTCCAGCCGTTCCTCTCTGCTTATCCAGGGATTATTGATAATCGTTTTATAATTCATGACCATTTCCAGTATACGTCTTTTTTCCGTTTTCGTCAGCGCCGGGACAAAGCCGGCTTTCGCCCCGCCCCGGAGAACGGCTCCACTGGGATCTGTCCTCCGGGGCGGGCGGCATTACACTCCCTGCCGGTTCCGCCGTTCAAGGTCCAGGGTGGTCTGCACCGTTACCGGGGTATGGCCCGGCAGGGGCAGAATCCGTTCATGAATGGCGTCGATGATCCAGTCCGCTTGGGGGAAATAGAGCTGTTCCATCTCCGCCGCCGGGGTTATCCAGTTCCGGCTTCCCACCACCGCCACCGGAGCGTCCAGGTAATCGAAGGCAAAGGTCTGGATATTGCTGGCCACAGTGTGGAGGAAGCTGCCCCGCTCGGCGGCATCGCTGGTGAGGAGTATTTTCCCGGTCTTCTTTACCGACTCTATGATCTTGTCGTAATTCAGGGGATTGATAAACCGCAGGTCGATTACCTCCGCCTGCAGGCCGTACTGGGTTTCCAGCTTCTTTGCGGTATCCATGGCCTTGTAGAGGGTTGCCCCCAGGGTAACGATGGTCAGGTCTTTTCCCTGCCGGCGCATCGCCGGTTCTCCCTCGGGCACTTCGTAGTATCCTTCGGGGACGCCTCCCTTTTCAAATTGTTCGCTCACATCGTAGAGGAGCTGGCTTTCAAAGAAGATCACCGGATCGGTCCCCCGGAGGGCCAGGTTGAGCATTCCCTTGGCGTCGTAGGGGGTGGCGGGGAACATGGCCTTGAGTCCCGGAATGTGGGCCACGATGGCCGCCCAGTCCTGGCTGTGCTGGGCGCCGTATTTGTTGCCCACCGATACCCGGATCACCAGGGGCATCTTGAGGAGCCCTGCGGACATGGACTGCCATTTGGAAGCCTGGTTAAAGATCTCGTCCCCCGCCCGTCCCATGAAGTCGCAGTACATTAATTCCACCACCGCCCGGCCGCCGGACAGGGCGTAGCCCACGCCGGCCCCCACAATGGCCCCTTCGGATATGGGGCTGTTGAAGAGCCGGTGATAGGGCAGCAGTTCCGAAAGGCCCCGGTAGACCGCAAAGGCCCCTCCCCAGTCCCGGTTTTCCTCACCCCAGGCCGCCATGGAAGGATCGGCGGCAAAGCGGTGAACCAGGGCCTCGAAGAGGGCGTCCCGGTACTGGAAGGCCTTGTTCTTGGAGACTGGTTTTCCTTCGGCGTCAAAACCATACCGGACCTTTCCCGCCAGGGCCTTGACCCGGGGATTCTCCTCCACCGGCTGGAGCAGTTCGGGCTTGCGGTCGCCAAATTTTTCAACCTTTCCGTTGGAGAACATCACCGACTCGATGAAGGCCCCTCCCGCGCGGGGGGAGACCGCATCGTCGGTGGCAAGCTTGACCACTTCCAGCAGTTTTGCGCCAATCGCCTCCCGCTGGGCCTCCAGTTCGTCATTGGAGGCGATGCCGTTCTCTACAAGGTAATCCCCGTAGGTCTTGATGGAGTCCGCATCCTGCCAGAGCTTGACCTCCTCGGGGGTACGGTAACTGGAAGCGTCCGACGGGGAATGTCCCGAAGTTCTATAGGTAAGGGTATCGAGCAGCGCCGGCCCTCTGCCCGCAAGGAGGATCTCCTTCTTCCTGGAAACGGCGTCCGCCACCGCCAGGGGATTGTAACCGTCCACCCGCTCGGCGTGCATGTTCTCGGGATTAACCCCGGCGCCGACCCGGGCCATAATACCGTAACCCATGGTTTCTCCCGCAGTCTGGCCCCCCATACCGTAGAAGTTGTCGAAAAAATTAAAGAGGATGGGCGGCGCTCCCCCCGCATCCTTGGCGCCCTCGCGGGGCCAAAGGGTATGGTACTGGTCCATGGCGGACAGCATCATCGCCTCCCAGACCGGTCCGCAGCCCATGGCGGCGTCCCCGATATTGGAGACCACAATCCCCGGCTTTCTGTTGATCCGTTTGTAGAGGGCCGCTCCGGCGGCAATATCCGCGGAGCCTCCCACAATCGCATTGTTGGGCATGGACCCGAAGGGGGTAAAGAAGGCGTGCATGGAACCCCCGAGCCCCCGGGTAAATCCCGCCTTCCGGGCAAAGATCTCCGCCAGAGTTCCGTAGAGGACAAAATTTTCCGCCAGATCCCGTATGTTTTTGTAGGGAATCTTTTCTGCGGTCCCCAGGGTTTCTCCGTCCAGGAAGCCCCTTAAAATCGCCTCCAGTTTTTTCTCCCCCTGGGCTCCCCCCTCCGAAAGCTGCCATACCGCGGAATAACACTTGGCAAGAATTTCCCCGTGGCTCCGGTGGCTTCCGAAGATAAAGTCGTCCGCCGTAAGGTTGACGCACTGACCCACCGAAGAAGCTTCCTGGCCGATGGAAAGGTGGGCCGGTCCCTTGTGGTTGTACTCAACGCCCTTCCAGGTTCCCTGGGTTTTGAAGGTATTGAGCATGTTTTCAAATTCCCGGATGGTGGTCATGTCGTACCAGATCCGCCTGAGCCGGTCCTTGCCGTAGAGGGCAAGTTCTTTTTTAAAATCGCTTTTGTATTGATTAACCGGGATATCCTTGATTTTGAGGATCTCCGGCTTCCGCACATCCTTGGGATTTATCACCAATGATTTAGGCATTTTTATCTCCTTGCCAAATTTAATTCACCCGTTGAAGGGAAAACCCCTTCTTCACTCTATCTCCCAGACCGCATCCCTGATAAGTTCACAGACTGTGGGGTGGGGGAATATAAGCTGCTTTACATCTTCGATCCGCAGTTCCTGTTCTATCAGGGCCGCGCCGCCCCAGATAAATTCCGAGGCATAGGCCCCCACCGCATGAACCCCCAGGATCTTCCGGGAAGCGGCGCCGGCGATAACCTTTACCGCCCCCTGGCCGGCGAAGGTATTCTCCGCAGCAAAGCGGCCGGAGATCTTCATCGGGAGGCTGGCCTTGAGAATCGCCGTACCCCCAGAAGCCGCCTCCTGTTCGGTGATTCCCACCCCCGCGGCCTCGGGTATGCCATAAACCGCCCAGGGCACCGCATCGTAGCGCATCCGGTTGGCCTGCCGGACGCCGCCGGCCAGGATGTCCGCTGCGGCAACCTCCGCCATGCGGTAGGCCGAATGGGCGAGGAGGCTCTTTCCGGTAACATCCCCGGCGGCCCAGATTCCGGGAACATTGGTCCGCATCCGGTCGTCCACATTGACCCCCCGGCCAATGTCAACCCCGGCGTTCTGCGCGCCCCAGGTGTCGAGGACGGGCCTGCGTCCCACCGCCATGAGGATCAGATCGGAATCGATCCTTTCGGCCTTTCCGTCCTTGGCGGTATAATGAACCGTGGTCCCTTCGATCCTCTCCACCTTGCACCCAAGCTTGAAGTCCACCGCTTTCATGGCCCGGCGGAAGACGGGGGCCTGTTCCCTGTCCATGAAGGGGATGATTTCGTCCATCATTTCAATAACCGTTACCCCGGAGCCCAGAGCCGAGAAGAGGCCCGCAAATTCGACGCCGATGACCCCGCCGCCGATAACCGTAAGCCGCTTGGGGACTTCGCCGGCGGAGAGGAGCCCCGTCGAGTCCACGACTCCGGGATTATCCCGTCCGCCTGGAATGGGGGGCAGGACCGGAACGGAGCCCGCGCAGACCAGGATGGTCCGCCCTTCAAATTCGGTCCCCGCCCTTTCGCCGCTTGAGGCTTTTACCCTGCCGGGACTGTTCCCCGAGGGGGCGGCCAGGATCTCTCCCCGGCCCTTTATCAGTTCCACGGCAAAGCGCTTCATCTGAGAGGCTACCCCGGAGCGGAGCTTTTCCACCACCTCGTTCTTCCATTTTTGGATTTCGGTCCAATTGTAAGACGCCCCCTGGACGGCAACGCCGAACTTTCCCGCCTCCAGGGCGTGAACGTACTGCTTGGCCGAGTTAAGCAGGGTCTTGGTGGGAATACAGCCCACGTTGAGGCAGGTTCCCCCAAGATGCTGTTCTTCGATCAGGAGGACCTTCTTTTTCTCATTTCCCAGCCGCTCCGCCGCAAGATAGCCGCCGGGGCCGCCGCCGATTATTATTGTATCGTACACAAACGTCTCCTTTCAAAAGCCCACAGGGTTGTCCGAAACTTCAATCCCCGGACAAATTCAATATCCGGGAATCCGCCCTCCTGCGCCGCTTTACGGCCGGACGGCCAGGGCATCCCTGGGATACTGGAAAACCCAGCCGGGGTTTTTCAGCGTCTTATCCTCTGGAAAGCCACAGATCGATATTCGCCACCGCCTCTCCCAGGGCTTTGAGGAAACGCGCCGCGGGAGCGCCGTCCACGACCTGGTGATTGATGGTCAGGCTGAAGCCGATATGGGGTTCAAAGTGAACGCCGCAGTCATCGTCCCCGGCTTTCGCCGGTTTAAGCTCTATACCGCAGACCCCCAGGATTGCAACCTCCGGCGCATTGATCACCGGGGTAAAGCTGGTAACTCCCAGGCTTCCCAGGTTGGTTACCGTAAAGGTGGAGCCCGAAAGTTCTTCGGGGGTTATGCCGCCCCCCTGGCAGGCTGCGGCAAGCCGCTTCGCCTCGGAGGAAATCCGCCTCAGGGAGAGGAGATTTGCATTTCTGATTACCGGAACCATGAGCCCCCTGGAGGTATCCACCGCCACTCCCAGGTGGACCCGCTCGAAGGTCCGAAGGATGTCTCCGGTTTTGTGGGCGTTCATAAAAGGAAAGAGGGGCAGAAGCCGGGAAACGGCAAAGAGGATAAGGTCGTTTACCGTAATTTTGGCCAGTCCCAGATCTTCGCCGGAGGCCTTCATGCGGGAACGGAGCTCCTGCATCCGTACTGCGGAAGCGCTGCTGTTCAGCGTAAACTGGGCGCTTTCCGCCAGGGACTGGTACATCCGGTCGGCGATCAGTTTCCGTATCCCCTTGATAGGCGTATCGGTGATCGCCCCCTCGCCGGAAACGGCGGCTGGAACAATTTTGGCCGCCGCCGGTCCTTCGGCCAGATCGGCCAGGGTAACCCTGCCGCCCAGGCCGGAGCCCGCGGCGGGGACGGTTCCGCCGGCGGCGGCTCTGGCCGCGGCGGTAAGGGGGGGCCGCTGTTCCAGGGCCGCCGCCACATCCCGCTCAATGATCCGGCCTCCGGGGCCCGATCCGCCGAGCCCCGCCAGGGAAAGTCCCTCTTTGACGGCCAGATTCCGCGCCCGGGGGCTGGAGCGGCCTTCTCCGGCGGCGGTTCCCGCAGGGACGGAAACAGCGCTTGCGGCGGCGCTGCCGGCGGAGACCCGTCCCCCTTCCGCAGCCTGGGACGTTCCGGCGGGAGCCGTATCCGCCGGCAGGGCGGAAGCCGCGCCGGCGGTTCCCGCGCTTCCAAGCGCGGCGGCCCAGTCTTCGCCGCTTTGGCCGATGACCGCAATGGCTTCCAATACCGGGACGTCATCTCCGGCGGCATGGAGAATTTTCAGCACCGAACCCTCCGCGCCGGCGGGAACATCGAAGGTGGCCTTGTCGGTCTCAACCTCACAAACCGTGGTATCCGCGGAAACCGAATCCCCTTCCTTCACTTTCCAGTCAACGATGATACAGGATTCCACCGTATTACCCTGACGGGGCATTATCAAAACATGCGCCATACAAACTCCTCGCTTATCCATGGGATTCCAAAACCCGGCGGGCCCCGGAATCCCTCTCTGTTTTTATCGCCCGCCTCTGCAGCGCGCGCATGGTCCTTCACGGGGCTCTTCTAATGGCAATCCCCGCCCCTTCAAGCTCCGCCGCGGCCTCATCCTCAAGGTCCCGGTCGGTGATTACCAGATCCATATCCGAAAGGGGAAGTACGCTGATAAAACCGACCCTGCCGTACTTGCCGGAATCGGCTACCAGAACGGTGGTCTCCGCATGGTTCTTCATAGCCTTGACGATCTCCGCCCCCTCCGCCAGATGGGTGGTCATGCCCCGTTCCAGGGTAAAGCCGTCGGTACCGGCAAAGGCAAGCCGTACATTGAGCCGGGCTATACTCTGAATGGCTATGGGTCCCACAAAGGATTCGGTGGCCCGCCGGAATTCCCCGCCGGTCATGGTGATCTCCAGGGCCGGATTTGTCCGGGCGTTGGCAAAGACCAGGGCGGAATTGGTTACGATATGGACATCCCGCTTTCCCGTCAAATACCGGGCGATGAGGGCGGTGGTGGTCCCCGCTTCGATCATAATCACATCCCCGTCCCGGACCAGTTCCGCCGCCGCCCGGGCTATGGCGTTCTTTTCCTCCTGGCGCTCCCGCTGGCGTTCCAGAATCTGACGGTGTACCGCCGGAGCGGCCCCGCCCCGGATACGGTTGATCCACCCCTTGTCTTCCATCGTTTTAAGATCGGAACGGATGGTTACCTCCGAAAGGCCCAGATCCTGGGCCAGGACAGCCACCGAGACGGAACCGTCCCCCGAAAGCCGGTCGAGGATGATCCGTTCCCGTTCATTCAAATCGATCAGCACTTATGAATACCTTTCGGAATAATTTCGCATCATTTTCGATTATACGTCAAAACGGCATAAATAGCAAGGGGTTTAGGGACACTGTGAAAAATTCCGGCTATATTTTCCAGTGTCTTTTCAAGAGAGATTTTTCAGCGGCTCAGATAAGCGCCGTTTAGACCGATAATAAAAGTATGAAAAAAATATTTTTTGCCTGTCTTGGGTTCGGCCTGCTCTTCAGCGTATCCCTGCGGGGGCAGGATCTGTCCCTGGACACCGGGGATCTTCGGATAGAACAACGGGTAGACGGGGGCTTCCATCTCTTTATCAGAAGAAAGCCGGATATAGCTTCGGTACTCCTTACGGAAACTACCAGGGACCCCTCCCGCAGGGAGGACAATTATGCCTACCGGGCGAGGGAACGGAACGAGATCAACGGCGGTGAGATACGGATGCTTAACGGCGAGCCTATCCCCGGAGAATCGGGGATCTGGTCTCTCATCGATTCCACCCCGGAAAATCATCCTGAACTGGGTCTGGCCTTTCATATCTATATTCCCTATCTGCTCTATTATGGTTATCCCGATACCCGGCACGGCGAAGTATATGTGGTGGACGGGACTTTTTTGAATATCCGCGCCTTTTCCCTGCCCTACGGAGATTACCAGGGCAGCTTTCGGGATAATCCCTTTGTCCTTTCGGTAAACCAGAAACCCCTGGAAGGCCCCCCGGAGCGGAATTACATGAAGGATACCCTGGACGCTTTTGGCGACATCGCCGCTTCGGGCCAGGGAAGCCTGATCCGGGCCCTGGGGCCGGAGGATCTGGTGGATAAAATACGGGCCATCCTGGAGCCGGAGCAGGGGAAAAACGTGGACCTGGTCATCTGCCTGGATACGACCAACAGCATGAAGGATGATATCGATGCGGTCCGGTTCCGCCTTATTCCCATGCTGGGGGAAACCATTGCCCGTTTCAGAAGCTTCCGTATCGGCATGGTGCTCTACAAGGATTACTTTGAAGCGTACCTAAACCAGATCGTTCCCTTTACCAGGGATTTTGAAAGCTTCCAGAAAACCCTGAACAGCATCCGGGTCAGCGGGGGCCGGGACATTCCCGAGGCGGTCTACGAAGCCCTCTACGAAGCGGCGGTTAAATTCCCCTGGGAAGCGGAGTCAAAGCTTATCATCCTTATCGGGGATGCGCCGCCCCATCCCCGTCAGCGGGGAAAGATCTCCCGGGATATGGTAAACGAGGCCGTTACGGACCGGGGGCTCCGGGTTAATGCGATTATTCTGCCCCAGTAGTTTGGGCGTTTCCGTTTTTCTTCTTTAAAAAAGGCAGATTCAGCGGGGGGGCGTTTTCCTTTTCTGTAATCTGTTTGAGGACAATTTCCGTCAGGATCTTAAACTGAGGGGGGAGCAGTTCCGCATCGGAGTCGTCGTATCTGGCCAGGAGCCCCTCAAACTCGGAACGGGACTGGGCGTACAGCTTCTGCTTGTAGTGGATAAAGGCGATTTCATACTCCGCGGCGCAGATTAAATCGGTATTGGTACGGAACCGGTCCAGGATGGCTTCATAATACTGCAGGGACTGTTTGTACCGGTTCCGGTCCGAGGCTTCCTGCCCCCGCTGGATCAGTTCCTCCGCCGTAATATCGTCGGGAATGGAAATGGGCCTTGAGGCGCAGGCAACTAAAAGCGCTGCCCCCAGGACGGCGCCGGCAAACTGGAAAATACGCATACTACATCTATAACACGATAAGGACGGAATAACAAGAAGCCGGGAGGGCGGGTCACGGGCGGAAGTTCCCGTATTGTAACCCCCAACCCCCCGGCCTGCCGGGCCCCTAATCCGCATTCCGGTCCCGAAGGCTCATTCGCCGCCGTTTTCTAAGAGGACATAGGGTTCATCCTTATTGGGCAGGGTCTTTTTCAATTCCCTGATAAATTCCCGGGTATCCCCCATCTCTTCGTATGCATCGCAGCTGTCAAGGTACCGTCTGGTGATGGTACAGTATTTATACATCTTTTCCTGACCGAGCTTCTTTTTCCATTTGCCCGCAGCGCAGCGTATACGCAACACATACTGATCCTCACCGTCGGATTTTGCCGGGATCAGCTTGCAGTGAATACAATTGGCGCAATAGATCTTGCCGCTGTGAAATTCCTCTGCATTCTCCTCTGGAAGAGGATTCTGCAGATCCGCCAGGTTTCCGACCTGTAGTTTAGCCCCCTGGATCATGAAAACACCACCTTTTTGCCCATGATACACCAGCGCTCATTGAAGCATGAACTTCCGCGAAGCCGCCATTGAAGGGGCTTCCTGTAAGCGTGCATAAATATTCCGAAAAAAAAATCTTTTCGTCAAGTAACCCCGGATTGTACAGCAATTCTCAGTTTAGAATTGACTACGAACAGCACGAACTATCACGAACAGGAAAAATTTAACCACGTTGAACCAAGGGTTCGCCGGTACAAACAAAAAAAGAGAGAATACAGGTTATGAAAGTAAAAATTCGTGGGGTGCACGGTTATTCTTGGTTTAATTAGTTTTTTAAGGCAGTCGCGGACCTGCGGTCCGGGGTTGCTTTGCGGACAGACTTTAATTAACCGCCGGAACGGGTAATTTCTATGTACGAGAACTATACTTTAGGCATGGCGGATACAAAGAAAAAAGGCGGGAAGCTTCCGGCAAAGGCCGCTGTTTCGCGGGGCCGGAAAACGGCGGCAAAGGCCGCAGCCACGGTAAAAAAAGCCGCTCCGGCGGCGGGCAGGGCCGTAGCCGGACGGGAAGCCCTGGCCGGGGAACTGCGTTCCCTTATCCCCCGGCTGGATGCGGAGGGCCTCTCCTTCCTTATCGAACAGACCCGGGTGCACCTCTACAATATGCAGGTAAAGGAACTTGATAAAACCCTGGCCGGGACCGAATCCGGGAAGGCGGCTAAACCGGTGAAACGGGGAGACAGCTTCCGCCTGGAGGGAAGCGGCAGCGGAAGCAGTTATTATATCGTCTATAACAACGACTGGATCATGTTCTCCAGGGATGAGATGACCCAGCTTGTCAGGATCATTTCCGCGCCGGGGACGGATCTGGAAATCCGGGAACGGTTCTACCGCTGGCTTGAGCGGGAACGGCGGGATGTGCTTGTCTCCATTCCCATGGCGGATAAATTTGACGAAAAACTAAAGGCCCTGACTGCGCTGATAAAGAGGACCTTCAAAATCGAGTGAAGGACACGGTCCGGCGGATCTTCAGATAAAATACATATAGGATTCGTCGGGGTCCACCGTACCCACCAGGGAAGCCAGGGTTTCCCGGTCTATTACCTGGGCGATACGCTCGTTCAGGCGGTCAAAGACGGTCATCCTGATGGAACGCTGCAGCCTGCTTTCCTTTACGTTTCCCGGCGGATCCACCACCAGCATGTCCCCCTCCAGCGCCCGCAGGGCGTCGCCGATGATGATGTCCTCGGGAGGCCGGGCCAGGGCATAGCCCCCGGAAGCGCCCTTAACGGAACGGATAAAACCTGCCCGGCGCAGGATTACCGCCACCTGTTCCAGGTAGCGGACCGAGATTTTTTGGCGCTCCGCCACGCTGGCTAGGGCGGTGTGGGGCTCGGAGTTATGTTCCGCCAAATCGATAAGCAGCCGTATTCCGTAACGTCCCCGGGCGGAAATTTTCATATTGCGTACTCTACCTGATCGATTGAGTGATAGGCTTCTACCAGATCCGCCAGGGAGATGGAATCCACGCAGCCCCGGATCTCCTCGTAGAGGCTGCTCCAGGTATGGCGGCTCAGGCAGGTATTCTCCGCGGGACAGACATTGGCGTTGACACATTCCACCAGATCCAGAGGACCCTCCACCGCCTTCAGAATATCCCCCACCTTAATTTCGCCGGGGGGCCTTCCGGGAAGGTAGCCTCCCTGGGGTCCCCGTATTCCCTGGACAATTCCCGCCTTGCGCAGGGGGATAAAGAGCTGTTCCAGATAGCCGTCGGATATGCCCGTATTTTCCGCAATGGTCCTGGTACTGGAGTACGCTCCCTTGGGAAGCAGCGCCATGTAGAGAAGCGCCTCCAGCGAGTACCGTCCCCTGGTTGAAATTCGCATCGTTTTTCTCCTTGTTTGTTTTATAGTCTGTGCCGGGACGAAGCTGCGGCGCAGCGCCGGAAGGCTTCTTCCAGATCGGCGATAAGATCCTCCGGGGCTTCGATCCCCACGGAAAGCCGCATCAGCCTGTCGTTGACTCCGGCGGAAAGCCGCATCGCTTCGGGAATGGCCCCGTGGGTCTGCTCCAGCGGATAGGTGATGAGGCTTTCCACGCCCCCCAGGCTTTCGGCAAAGAGGATAAGCCTGAGGTTCCGCAGCAGAATGTCCACATCCTCCTTTCTTTTCAGATAGAAGGAGATCATGCCGCCGAAACCCCGGGCCTGGGAACGGGACAGCGCATACTGGGGATGATCCTCAAAGCCCGTATAGAATACCTGTTCCACCTGGTCCTGTTCCCGGAGCCACCGGGCGATCCTGCCGGCCCCCGCATTATGCCGTTCCATTCTGAGGGCCAGGGTTTTGATTCCCCGCAGCGTCAGCCACGAATCGAAGGGACCCAAGACAGCGCCTTCGCTTTTTTGGATATTCCGTAGCGCCTCTTCCTTATCGTCCCGGGAATGAACGATGAATCCCGAGAGCGTGTCGTTGTGGCCCGCCAGGTATTTGGTGCCGCTGTGGATCACAAAATCCGCCCCCAGCGCCAGGGGATTCTGAAAATAGGGAGAGAGGAAGGTATTGTCTACAATAAGATGCCCCCCCCGGCGGTGTATCAATTCGGCGGAACGGCGTATGTCGGTAACCTTCATCATGGGATTTGACGGGGTTTCGATAAAAACGGCCCTGGTCTCGGGCCGGAGGTTGGCTTCGATACGGGAAAAGTCGCTGGTATCCGTCCAGGAAAAGGCAAAGCCGTATTTGGCGTAGTACTCATTGAAGAGACGATAGGTGCCGCCGTAGAGATCCTCCGAGACAATGATATGATCCCCCGGCTTGTAGAGCTTTATGATGGCGGAAATTGCCCCCATGCCGCTGGAGAAGGCCAGGCCGTAGGCGCCTCCTTCAATAAGGGCCATAGTTCGTTCCAGTTCCTGCCTGGTAGGATTTATCACCCGGGAATAGTCAAAACCCGTGGATTCGTGAAGGGCTGGATGACGGAAGGTGGAACTTTGACAGATGGGAACGCTGATCGCTCCGGTTACGGGGTCAAAGGGGACCGTTCCGTGGACAAGTTTTGTATCCAGGGACAATTCCGGGGGTTTACAATTGGCGCTTTTACAGTGGCCGCCGGTTTCACTCATACTATCCTTTCCTTGTTTACTGTTTCACGGGCCCCAGGGCCTGATCAAAGTCGGCTATAATATCTTCGGCATCCTCAAGCCCCGCGGAGATCCGTATCAGCGTATCGGTGATGCCCAGGCGCCGCCGTTCCTCCGGCGGCATTGAGGCGTGGCTCATCCGCACCGGGTAGGAGGCGATAGTTTCCACCCCGCCCAGGCTTACCGCCGCCGCCGCAAGCTTTACCTTTCCCAAAAAACGCAGGGCCTGTTCCGCGCTTTTGGTTTTGAAGGACAAGACCGCCCCAGCCCCGGAAGCCTGGGCTTCGTTGACCGCCTTTCCGGGATGGCCGTCGAGGCCGGGGTAAAATACGCCGGTAATGCCGGGCCGGTTCCTGAGCCATTGGGCAATCTTGAGGGCGGAAGCTTCCTGGGCCTCCATGCGGACCTTGAGGGTCTTGAGCCCCCGGAGCACCAGCCATACATCCCAGGGGCCGGGTACGGCGCCGAAACCGTTCTGCACCGCATAGACCTGCCGGCCCAGCTCTTCGGTCCTGGTTACCGCCAGGCCGGAAATAACGTCGCTGTGGCCCCCCAGAAATTTGGTCGCCGAATGGACGACAATGTCCGCCCCCAGCTTAATGGGCTGCTGAAGGTAGGGGGTCATAAAGGTATTGTCCACAATGGAGATGAGCCCCGCTTCCCGGGCTATACCCAGGCAGGTCTTCAGATCCGTGATCTTGAGGAGCGGATTCGAGGGGGTTTCCAGAAAGAGGGCTTTAGTGTTGGACTTAACCGCCCTCCGTATATTATCCGGGTCCGACGCGTCCACCGCGGTCAGCTCCAGGCCCCAGCGCTTATAAAAGGTATTGAGGATGCGCCAGCTTCCGCCGTAGAGATCCTCCGCCGCCACGATATGGTCCCCGGCGGAGAGTATCCCCAGGACCGAGGAAACCGCGGCGATGCCGCTTCCAAAGGCGTAGCCCCTGGCGCCCCCCTCCAGAACGGCGATGGTTTCCTCCAGAACCTTCCGGGTGGGGTTTCCTGACCGGGCATAGTCGTATTCCCGGGGCCCGGAAGCGTCTTCCCCGAAGGAGAGGCTCTGATCAAAGGTGGAGGTCTGGAATACGGGGGTCCCCAGCGCGCCCGTGGCGGCGGCGCCCAAAAGGGCCGTATCCGTTTCGTGTCCATTGTGTATAAGCAGCGTTCCCCGTTTCATTATTCACCTTGACTGGGTATCTTTGAAATATTCCTATATAAGTTGTAGGATATAAAACGCTTAAAAGCAAGAGCAAAATGTGCTATTCTTGGATCATCTAAGCAGTAAGGAGGCTTTTATGTGGTTTGGAAACTGGTCGAATAGAGCTTTAGCCGACAGGGCTCATGCGGCGGTCCGGAGCGTTGACAACTTTAACTGGACCTTTATCGCCCTGCTGGCCATAGTGGTTTTCATCTATGCCTCGGAATTACAGAAGAAAAATTACCGGGGCGTTGCGGCGGGACTGGCCCTGTATACGGTGCACTGGTTTTATGAGATTCTCAACGCGGTGATCCGGGCCGCCTCGGGATACGCCCTCTGGACGGTTTCTCCCGAAAGCACCAGCTTCATTATCCTCATCGGCGTAAGCTGGGAACTTTCCATGATGTTCTCCATCGCCGGCCTGTCCCTGAGCAAGCTGCTCCCCGAAGATCCGGGGCGGAAAATTGCGGGGATCAACAACCGCTGGCTCTTTGCCATCGGCAACGCCGCTTTTTTCAGCGCCGTGGAAATCTTCCTTGCCTCAACTCCGGCCTTTATCTGGGTGTATCCCTGGTGGGGAGCCGTCCCGGTTTTTATCACCACCTATATTCCCTTCTTCCTGGCGGCCTTTCTGGTTCCCGACGCCAAGCCTGCGTTTCAGAAGATCTTTATCGGCGGACTTGCGGCGCTGGACATTCTGCTGATGGCCGTTTTGGTTCCCCTGGGGATCATTTAGGCGGCGGGAACGCCGTCCGGGCGGGGATCGGCGGTTCGTCCGGAAACCCGGCTGGTTTCCGGACAAGCCTAATCCGAAAGACTCTAATCCGTAAGATGCCGGTTTTCGTAAAAGGCTATGGCCCGGTGCTTTAGAAAGGTGTCGATGGACCGGTTCCCTGTCAGGTTGTTCCGGGGGATAAAACCACCGGCCATGCGGTCATGTCCGCCGCCGACGCCGATTTCTTTTACCAGGCAGCGGACCAGATCGTTAGCCTTGACCAGCGGGGAGGTGCTCCGTACCGAAAGCTTGATCCCCGCTTCCCGGCTGGCATAGGCTACCACAATGTTTACGCCGGAGACGCTGACCACAATGTCGCTGGCGGCGCCGAGGAGCGAATCGTTGGTACCGACCAGCCGGAGAAAGCCCAGCTCGTCGTAGATTTCTACGGTCTTAAAAGCCTCCGCATAGAGGTTCAGATCCTCCACGGAAATCTCGTTTCCCCGCAGTTCC
Organism: Treponema sp.; assembly: GCA_031275035.1. Next base: position 1,286 of record JAISPH010000044.1, on the reverse strand, counting down.
ACAATATCGGAAATATTTGCAAGGCCGTAGAGTTTATAGAACATATCGATGTCCAGAGAACTGGTTCCCCTGGTCAGATTATCCGTATCCATAAAGATGCCGTAGAGGAGGGCCGTGGCGACCGCCCTGGGGGGGCTTATGCCGTTTTCAAAAAAATACTCCGCCATGATGGCGCTGCAGCTTCCCACCTCAGGCCGGATATCTTCAAAGCGGTAATTCTGGCTGCCCTTGTACTCATGGTGATCGATGGCGGCCACCTCTTCCGTGGGAAGATCGGTAATGTTGGCGTTTCCCTTCTGGGCGTCCACCAGGACCGCCCAGTCTTCAGCGCCCAGGGTGTAGGCGGCGGCGGCGCGGATCATGGGGACCTGAAAGAGTTCCAGCATCCTGAGGGAATTGGCCTTCTCGATTTCCTCGTCATAGACGATTTTGACCTTTTGAAGCCCCCGCTGGGCCAGGAGGTAGTACAGGGCGAAGCTTGAGGAAATAGCGTCCGGATCGGGCACATTGTGGGGCTGAATAAAGATTTCGTCCGGCGCATCCCTGAGAACGGCGACCAGCCTGTCAAGCTTTGTTTCGGCCATAGGCAACCATCATACCCTATAGGACGGGCGGGGTCCAGAGCGGGAATCTCGGTTTCGAGAAGCGGCAAAGAAAAGCCCCAGGAATGTGATTATATGTGGGGATACATACCACATGTCGCAGACGTTGCACTGATTAACCGCCCCAAGGCCCCGCGCAAATGGGCTCTTGGGTATGTACCCCACGGACGGAATCACGGGAACAGGAGCAGAGAGGAATGAGAGTGAAGTAAAGTGAAATTAGAGAACTCTCTACCATCAACTCCTCTTCACCCCCCGCCCATCCCCGGAAATGACTCTCCCCGCCCCGGAAGTAAAGCGAACGCGTGTTACATCCACCTGCCCAGCATATAGACGTATTGCGTATATATCGCTTCCCTTCTCCGGTAAAAGCCACCCGCCGCCAGGAGGGCGGATTACGCCCGCAGGGCAACAGCACGGACGTTGCCGGCAGGGAGGCTGCTAGATTACCCAGTCCCAGAATTCATTCTGGGACAACTCCTCGTGGGCGGGGGGAGTGTGTCCATCGGCCTTGAACTGGAGTTCCGGGTTTTTGACGCTGACTCTGGTTTTTTCCGGCACCGATTTGGTAACAAAGGCGTTGCTGCCGATAACCACCCCTTCGCCGATGACGGTAGCCCCGCCGAGGATAGAAGCCCCCGAATAGATCGTAACATGATCCTCAATCGTGGGGTGCCGCTTGAC
>JAISPH010000021.1 GCA_031275035.1 Treponema sp. | reverse complement strand
TCAGTGACATCCCCCCTCAGGCTACTATGGCCTCTGCTGACTTCTTGCACTTCAGCCATACATCGCTGCATGGGTTCTTGTACAATCGGGACGATTCGTCAGTCGCTGTACAAGGTTTTGCAAGACCTCCCCGGGTAAGGGTGAGTAACCTTCATCCCATCTAACCGCCGCATTTACAGCACCAGGTTCGAGTAGTATCGGACTTTACTTTGTTACGCAAGCTCGTCCGCCTTGTACTGCCTTATATGCAATTCCTGTTAAGAACCCGCTCACCGGTTCGCGGGGGAGAGTCCGGGACTTTGCCTGTGGATGCTCCCGCATCCACTCCTTCAGATTCCACCTCACGTCGGGAACGGAGTTCCCGCGGACACCCTTGCCGTTCGGCTTCGGACCGAAGGTCCGCCACTTCCTACTACCAAGCGTGTAGCGGACTTTTATCGTTGTAACTATCTTTGTCGGACTATATGAAGGCACTGACTGTACCAGAAAGGGAATAAATGGAGTTTGTTTTATCGCTCCTTTAAGCAAGAGATTAGTAAATATAGGTTTGATTGCTCCGTTAATGTTATTATTTATGGTTTTGGAGTTTAATCCCTTTTCAACTAAATAGGTTTGAAACGCTTCCAACATTTTGAGGTTTATTTCAGTTATTCTTTTTACTTTATTTTCTTCTAAAAAGGGTATAAAGTGGTTTTTAATAAAACCTTCATAGTGTTTGATAATAAGTTTGCTTATACTTCTTTTGCCTGTTTTTAGCAGTTCCTATAAATAGTCCGATTTTTCAAGTTTATAGTAATCGCCGAAAAGAGCGTATATGTCTTTAACCTTATTCTTTTTGTCATAATATGTCTTTATAAAACTCTCTCTTAATCTTTTCGCTTGTTCTTCCGCCTTATCTCTATCGGCAGTTCCTAAACTTCTATTGGTAGGTATTTGCTTGCCTGTTTGTAGGTCGGTGTATTTCACATAATATACGCCGTTTCTTAAAAAGAGCGTAAAACCCTGTTTGTTTCTTTTACCTTCATTCAACTGGTTTTCAACTTCCATAAGTTGCTCTATAAGTAAATCTCTTTGTAGTTCTAAAATCTCAGCATTCACCATTTTACCCTCTCTTGTGAAGTTTGTTAAGGTAAAGCCCTTAACGGAGGGGGTAAAAGGTATATTTTAGGGTCTTTTTTACACTTTTTTGACTTTTAGGACACTATATGTAGTGTGTATTATTTTGACACACACTACATATACCGCATTTTTGGGGAGTGGAGGATTCGAACCTTCGAAGGCTGAGCCAACAGATTTACAGTCTGCCCCATTTGACCGCTCTGGAAACTCCCCGGATACCATACCAAACATCATTACCTCGGCCGGCTGCACTGTTCCCCAAGGGGGGAAGAAGCCATCTCCCGGAGTCGAACCGGGGACCTCGAGATTACAAGTCACGCGCTCTAGCCGGCTGAGCTAAGATGGCGTATGGAACGAAGAAAAATATAACCCCTATGGCGTTCTTAGTCAAGCCCCGGAATTATAACGGCCCCGGAATTATAATTTTTCACCCCGGCCCGGCAAACTCCCCTGCCCCTTCAAGAGCCCATCCCTAAAACCCGGTGGGTCTCCTTTAACTGTTTTCGGATGGGGAGCTTTTGGGGGCATTTTTCCTCACAGGCCCCGCAGTCTATACAGGCCGACGCGTCCTGATACTGCATCCAGGGGACCTTCCCAATCTGGGCATACGTTGACCGGGCGTAGCCGGTAATTTGATACACCCGGTGGTAATTCATAAGGGTAAAAACTTCCGGGATATTGATTCCCCGGGGACAGGGCATGCAGTATTTACAGCCCGTACAGTAGAGCCCCGCCAGGCGCCGGTTTTCCTCCATCATGGCGTTAAGCCGTTCCTGCTCCGCCGGGCTCAAGGGGGCGGTATTATCCGTTAAGGCGGCGTTTTCTTCCAGCATCTCTATGGAGCTCATCCCCGAAAGGGCTATATGGATATGGGGATTGGTAAACACAAAACGGAGGGCCACCTCGGCGGAGGATTCCACCTTGCCGGGGAGGAGATCCCGGATAATCTTGGACGGCGCCCCCAGCCGCCCGCCGCCTACGGGACCCATGACGGCTATCCCCAATCCCTCATTATAGGCGTAGGCCATGCCCTCTTCATTGGAGCGGTCCAGGATGTTATACTGGCAGAGGAGGGATGAAAACACCCCCTCGCCCCGGCGGATTATCTCTCCCATCTTGTCCGGGGCGTCATGGAAGGAAAAGGAAATATGCCGCACCACCCCCTGGTCCTTCCACTTCTTTGCCCGGTCCAGGGGGCCGCCGGGGACACAAATCATATTCATAAAGGTGTCCAGCGTTATACCCCAGAAATGGTAAAAATCAATATAGGCGGTATCCAGTTTTTTAAGGGACCTCTCCAGCCGCTTGTCAAAATCATCCCCCGAATCGTTCTCTATGGGATTCTTGGTGGAAAGATATACCCCTTCCCGCTTTCCCTTCAGGGCCTTTCCGGTAATCTCCTCGCTCAGGGCGTCACAGTAATAGGGGGCGGTATCAAAATAGTTGATCCCCAAGTCCAGGGCCCGGTGAATAAGGGCAATGCTCTTTTCCTCGTCATATATGGTCTTCCCGTCCCGTTCATAACTGGGAAGGCGCATACAGCCCATCCCCAGGCGGGAAACTTTAAGCCCCGTTTTTCCATATTCAAGATACTGCATCTTTAGGCCTCCTTTTTTGAGAACTTCGCCCTAGGCCTTCCCCTTGGGCGCCGTATTGTTAATCACCGCCTGGGCGCCCGCAAGCCGGGCCAGGGGTACCCGGAAGGGCGAACAGGAAACATAACTGAGACCCGCCCGGAAACAGAAATCGATGGTTTTAGGATCGCCGCCGTGTTCCCCGCAGATGCCAACCTTGAGCTTGGGGTTAACCGAACGGCCCTGCTGGGTAGCGTTTTCTATAAGGAAACCGACCCCCTCTTCATCAATGGACTTAAAGGGATCCACATCGAGGACCTGCTGCTCAAGATACGCGGGCAGGAAGGAAGCCACATCGTCCCGGCTAAAGGCAAAGGTCATCTGGGTCAGATCGTTGGTTCCGAAGCTGAAGAAGTCCGCATACTTAGCGATATGGCCGGCCCGGATTGCCGCCCGGGGAACCTCGATCATGGTGCCGATTTTGACATTGAGTTTTACCCCCGCCTTGTCCAGGACCTTCTTGATAATCGCCTCCGCATTTGGACGGAGCAGCTTTAATTCCCGGGCGGTAATGACGATGGGGATCATGATCTCCGGTTCCACGGGAATGTTCTTTTTAAGACAGTCCACCGCCGCCAGGGCTATGGCCTCTACCTGCATATCGTAAATTTCGGGGTAGGTCACCGCCAGACGGCAGCCCCGGTGTCCGAGCATGGGATTGGCCTCCTGGAGTTTATCTATCTTCAACTGAAGATCCGCGGCCTTCATCTTGAGGAACCGGGCCAGTTCTTCAACCTCAGCCTTGGTATGGGGGACAAACTCGTGGAGGGGCGGGTCCAGAAGCCGGATGGTTACCGGCCGGCCGCCCATGGCCTTAAAGATGCCGAAAAAGTCCTTTTTCTGAAGGGGAAGGATCTTCTTTAAGGCCGCCGTCCGCTCCGCCCTGGTATCCGCCACAATCATGGCCCGGAAGTGGATGAGCTTTTCCTTATCAAAAAACATGTGTTCCGTCCGGCACAGCCCAACCCCCTGGGCGCCGAAATCAAAGGCCCGTTTAGCATCTTCGGGCTGATCGGCGTTGGTCCTGACCTCAAAACCCTTTAAATTTCCCCGCACCGAGGCGGCGCGGACCTCATCGCACCAGCCCAGGAAGGCACTCATATCCTTGGAAATATTCGGCGCCACCAGGGGCAGCTGCCCCGGATACACCTCGCCGGTGGAACCGTCAATGGTCAGCCAATCCCCTTCCTTAAAGGTCCTGTCCCCGATAATCACCTTCTTCCCCTGGACCGATACGCCCTTGGCGCCCGCCACACAGGGGGTGCCCATACCCCGGGCCACCACCGCCGCATGGCTGGTCATACCCCCGGTGGAGGTGAGGATCCCCTGGGAAACTACCATGCCCCCGATATCCTCGGGGCTGGTCTCCTTGCGGACCAGAAGGACCTTTTCATTCTTGATATTCCAGTCCTCCGCATCCTTGGCGGTAAACACGATACGCCCGCAGGCGGCGCCGGGGGAGGCGTTGAGCCCCCGGGTAATAGATTTAGCGGCCTTAAGGGCCTTGGGATCTATCATGGGGTGAAGCAGCTGATCCAGATGGGCGGGACTTACCCGGAGGATCGCCGTGTTTTTATCGATCCGTTTTTCCGCTGCCATATCCACCGCGCACTTAACCGCCGCGGCCCCGGCCCGTTTGCCGTTCCGGGTCTGGAGCAGGAAGAGCTTGCCCTGCTGGACGGTAAATTCCATATCCTGCATGTCCTTAAAATGATCTTCCAGCTTATTCTTAATGCCCACCAACTGGTCATAGACCTGCTTGTTCCGTTTTTCCAGGGTGGCGATCTTTTCCGGGGTCCTGATACCGGCTACCACGTCTTCCCCCTGGGCGTTCATAAGGTATTCACCGTAGAACTCATTTTTTCCCGTTGAGGGGTCCCGGCTAAAGCAGACCCCGGTACCGGAATCGTCGCCGAAGTTGCCGAACACCATGGACTGGACGTTTACCGCCGTACCCTTCAGGTCCTTAATCTCGTTAAGCCGCCGGTATGTAATGGCCCGCTCGTTCATCCACGAACCAAATACCGCGTTTATGGCCCCCCAAAGCTGATCCCGGGGGTTTTGGGGAAAATCTTTCTTGCTGTGTTTCTTAACCAGCTTCTTGTATACATCCACCAGTTTCTCCAAGTCCCCCGCGTCAAGCCCGGTATCGAGTTCTACCTTCTTTGCCTTCTTTGCCGCGGCCAGGGCCCCCTCAAACTCATCGTGGGGCACTTCCATAACCACATCCCCGTACATCTGGATAAACCGCCGGTAGGCGTCCCAGGCAAACCGGGGGTTTCCGGTCTTTTGGGCCAGGCCGTGGACCGCCTTATCGTTCATCCCCAGGTTAAGGATCGTGTCCATCATTCCCGGCATGGAAACCGCCGCACCGGAACGAACCGAAACCAGGAGGGGATCTTTAGGATCCCCCAGCTTCTTTCCCATAATCTTTTCAAGCCTGGCCAAGCCGGCCAAAACCTCTTCCTCAAGCCCCGCGGGGTACTTTCTTTTGTTTTCATAATAGGCCGCGCAGACCCCGGTGGAGATCGTAAATCCCGGGGGAACCGGAATACCCAGGTTAGTCATCTCTGCCAAATTAGCGCCCTTACCGCCAAGAAGATCCTTCATCCCGGCATCTCCCTCGGCTTTGCCCTCGCCGAAGAAAAAAACGTTCTTTCCCTTTACCATGTATATCCTCCAAAGATGACTATAGTATATCATAGCGGGAAAAAAAAGGAAGCCTGCGTCTTACCATATAAGAAGAGCTTGAAAAACCGCACTATTTATCAATAAATCCAAGGAAGCTTTCCCAAAAACTGAAGTTTTGGGAAAGCCTCTACTACTAACAAAAATTTTTATTCTACCAGTATATATTTACCCGGTTCGCAAATCAATTCATTAGCAATGACATTAGCAATAAAAGGGGGTGATAGCGCCTTTTTAGACTCACCGTAACATCAGCCCTTATCTCCCCTGCTTTTGTACGACGATACTACGCTACAGACGCAACTTACGAGTTCTGCGGATAGTCATTTACCTCTCAGGGTAATAGTAAAACAAGGGGGGGTCTCCCGCTGTCAGCAAATTAAGGATTCTCCCCTCTCAACAGTTCGATTTGTGGTTATGGTGACATCGGTCTTTACGATGACATTTTTTCCGGGCAACCTCACGATTCAATTGTATAGGCCCTAACTACCGCCCTGTCTCCCGGGCTAGTCCTTTCTTCAATCTCCGTCGCACCCAACGGTTTCCTTCTACTCAGTTTTTCGAATCTATACTAAGCCCCGGGTTTCGTTCTTACCTTGCACCCTCAAAGCCATATTTCAGATCGTTGATGATGTCGTCAATATGTTCGGTGCCGATGGAGAGCCGGATGGTGTTGGGCTTGATCCCCTGTTCCAGCAGGTCCTTTTCGTCCACCTGGGAATGGGTGGTGGAAGCCGGGTGGAT
>JAISPH010000249.1 GCA_031275035.1 Treponema sp. | reverse complement strand
GTCAAGCTGGCCCTGGAGCTTTCCAAACGGTCCACCGGCCGGACCCTCTACATTCTGGACGAACCCACCACGGGGCTCCACTTCGCCGACGTGAAGCAGCTGATGGAGGTGATCCAGCGCCTTACGGATCAGGGGAACACGGTGGTGATGATCGAACACAACCTGGACGTGCTGCTCCAGGCGGATCACATCATCGACCTGGGGCCCGAGGGGGGCGACCGGGGCGGCGAAGTGGTGATCACCGGAACCCCCGAAAAGGTCGCCGCCTATCCCCGGTCCTATACGGGAGCTTATCTTAAAGGATTATTGGCCAGGAGGAAATGATCACTCCCCGGATCTCCAAAATCTCCCTGCTATTCCTGCTTTTTTTCGGGACGCTCTGCCTGCTCCAGGCCCGGGGCCGTTCCGGTAAAGATGAAAGTCCCGGTCCTGCGCCGGTACAGTTCCCCCCGGAAGACGCGGGATACCCCCCGGCGGCGGCGGAAACTTTGGACGGCGGGCCTTCCCCGGAAGATCCGGCCCCGGATGAAGGCGGAGAGTCCGCCGGGCCCTCCGGTACGGTTCCCGGCGAAGGGGATCTGCCCGCCGGAACGGAGGCCGCGGCGGAATCCGCCGCCGGGAGCGGGGCGGTCCCGGAAATGGCCCTGGATCCCGCGGAGGCCCTGGTTCTGAGTATGGATATCAGAACCTCCACCCTGATGGAACTGGCCTACTGGTGCCGGGAACTCGGCCTCAGCGATGGGGGAACCAGGGAGGATCTGGTCCGCCGCTTACAGGGTTACTACCGCCTTGCCCCGGATTCCGAAGCCGCTCCGGAGGGCAGGATCATCACGATTGAATCCGCCCGGAGTACCGAATACTTTACCCTGGAGTCGGTAAACGAGGAGTACGCCCGGCTGACGGGGGACGTGATGGTAAGCCTTAAAGAGGGGGAGACGGTTCACCGAATCAAGGCCTGGGAAATTCTTTTCAACAGAACCCGCAATATTTTAAGCGCCTCCGGGGGGGTGGAATACGTCAAGGAAGACGGAACCGTAAGAGAAACCTTCCGGGGCGAGTCCATTACGGTGAATCTGGACAACTGGTCCGGGGTCTTTATGGACGGAGTCTCGGAACATGCCGCCGCTGCGGGCGAGACCGCCTACCGTTTTGCGGGCACCCTTATTTCCCGGAACGAACAGGATGTAACGGTGCTTACCAGGGCCAGGATAACCAACGCCGCCAATAAAGAAGCCCTCTGGTCCGTGGAGGCCTCCAAGATTTGGCTCCTCCCCGGTTCGGACTGGGCGGCCCTGAACACGGTCCTCAAGGTGGGGGAGATCCCCGTGCTCTACGTGCCCTTCTTCTTTTATCCCGCGGACGAGATTACCTTTCATCCGGTCCTGGGCTACCGTTCCCGGGAGGGCAGCTTTGTCCAGACCACCACCTATATACTGGGCCGCCCCAAAACGACGGTTTCCGCGGAAAGTTCCCTGACCCGGCTTATGGGGGACGATTCAAGCTCCGAAAAAATCCGGGAAGGAATCTTCCTGCGGAGCACCGGGAGGCCGGCCCGGGATCCCGGCGATACGAACTTTTCGGTTCTGCTGGACGCCTATACCAACCTGGGGATCTATGCCGGAACGGAGCTTGCCCTCCCGCAGAAGGGCGTCTTCGGCCCTTTCAACCTTTCCGCGGGGCTGGGCTTTACCCGGGACATCTATCAGGTTGATTCTACCTACTATACCCCCTTCGCCAATTACGACGGGGAAAGTTCCTGGAATCATTCTTATTTTTTTTCCGAGGGAATTCCCTTCCGCTACCGCTTCAAAACGTCGGGCTCCGCTTCGGGCGGATACGGTTCCGTGGCGTGGGAGATGCCCTTCTATTCGGACCCCTATGTGGATCAGGACTTTTTGAACCGTTCCGAGGCCCTTGACTGGGTCAGTATGCTTAGGAGCGGCATGGCTCCGGGGGAGGAGTCTTCCCTGGACCCCATCGGCTCCTATGAGTGGCGTGTCAGCGGTTCCTCCCGCATCTCCGTTCCCGCCCTGGCCCCCTACCTTACGGATCTGTCCATTTCAAGCTGGGCCTCGGCGATCAGCTTCAGGACCAGGAATTCCGCGTCGGAGCCCGCCGGCAGCACCTCGCCCCGGCGGCGTTTCTTCTACCCCGACCGCTTTACCATCTATTCCATCAGCGCCTCCCTGGGGGGGACCCCCCTCTCGCTGGGGGACGCTCCGGCAAAGGCCGCCGGGCCGGAGGAGGAAACCCCGGAGGCCGGCCTCTTTGGAGATCTCGGCGTCCCCCGGACGCCCTGGCAAGATACCCCCCCGGCGGACCCTGCGGAAACTAATGACGGAACCCTGCAGCCCCCGGCCCTGAGCCAGCGTTTTGACATTCCCCTCAGCCACGGCCCCCGGTTCAGCATCGACTACCGCCTCAATCCGTCCAGCTCTTCCGAACTCCAGTTCAGATCCGGCGACGCCCACTGGCGGGAAGCGGAGGACATCAACTGGGGGGACATTTCCTCCGTTCTTTTTACCCTGAGAACCGACGGCAGCGTAAACTTTACCCTGGCCGATACGACCCCGCTCTTTTCCAATACCCTGCGCTTCTTCGGAACCGCCGCCTGGCAGGATTATTCCTATATGAACGAAGAGGCGGAGGAATTTGACACCCCCGCGGAACGGGACGCCGCCCGGCGGCGGGTTAACAGCGGCCGTTACTTTACCACTTCCTGGGAGTACGGCGCCACGGTCAAGCCCTTCTATCAGAGCGCGGTGTGGGGCAATTCAAACTTTCAGTATACCCTGCGGGGCCTCTTGGTCAGATACCTCTTTGACAGCGGCGCCGACACCTGGGAGGCGGATTATACCAAGTGGAACAATAAAAACGTCGAACTGCACCGCATGGTTGCAAACCTTAACGCCTCGGTAATGGATTATAACCAGAGCCTGGCGATCACCTCCGACATGTATCCCCGGCAGCCTACCCTGGGGGGAGACGCCGTCATCCGGGCCTGGATCACCGAGACCAACGCCCGGGGCCGAATCGTCGATCCCTACAATGACGGGAACCGGATCTTTGAACCCCTCTACTTTACCGAGACCCTGCGCTTCGCCCCGTCCTATTCGGCCCAGCAGTACCTGGTCTACGATCCCGAGCTGGAGGAATTTACCACCCTTACCTCCAGCCTGATCCTGAACCACTTTGCCGCCTCCTACTCCATGGCCCGTTCCGTAGAGTACGAGCTGGTAAGCGGCTCCGGGTGGCAGGTAAAGGACCCCAACGATCTGGCCCTCCGGCCCCGGGACATACGCCTCTCCTACGCCCAGATCTTCAGGAAGGACAATGTCTGGAAGAACCGGCTTTCCTTTTCCGTCAGCGTCAACACCAACCTGACCTTCGATTTGCAGCGTTATACCTATTCAAAGTTTACCTTCTCCCTGGGTTTTATAATGAGCATTGCCAATTTTCTGGACATATCCCTCACCGCCACTTCGGAAAATTCCGTGGTCTACCGCTATGTCCAGGACTGGCCCTTCTTCAATACCCCCGAAATACCGGGGGAAAAAAATCCGTTTGTGGACCTCTTCAATTCGTTCCGGTTTGACCGGGACGATCTGCGGAAAGAGTCGGGGTTCAAGTTTAAGTCCTTCAACCTTACCATGGTCCACCACCTGGGGGACTGGAACGCCAAACTGGGCATTACCCTGACCCCCTACCTGGACAATACCAGTTCGTTAAGAAGCGACTGGCAGTACCGCCTTAACCCGGAGATTTCATTTCTGGTCCAGTGGGTGCCGGCGGAGGAAATCAAGTCGGAGATTACCTACGACAAGGACCAGTTTGTCATCAAATAGCGCCATCGGCGTCCCTGCCATTGGCATCCCTGCCATCGGCGTCCTTGCCGGCGGCATTTTTGCTGTTGGCAGGGCGCCGCCGGCTCTTTGGCTTCCTGCGGACCCGCCGTCGGCTGGAGCGGCGGCAGCATGGGAACCGGCACGGTGAACGGTAATATGAAATACCTCGGGGCAAGCCCAAAGCAAGCGCGGACCGAGGTCCGATGCTTGCCGGTATCTTCGTTGGATAGGAAATTTATTGTACTGGCGGGACTCCATACCCCGATCCGAAGATCGGTTTACAACTTTTTTAGTGGTAGTGCCCTCAACCGAGGCAAGCCTCGGGGTATGGACCCCCGCCTTCCAATCAGTTTAATCATAAAGGAGTAATCCGGCGCTGTTTTGAGCCTGTGCGGAGTCATTCCGTACAAGTACGGAACCGTTTCATACAAGTATAGAATCATTTCATACATGTATAGAACCATTTTATACAAGTATAGAATCATTTCATACATGTATAGAACCGTTTCATACAAGTATAGAATTGTTTTATACATGTATAGAATCATTTTATACAAGTATAGAACCGTTTTATACAAGTATGGAATCATTTTGGAATGTTCCCGGACGGTTCCGGCCAAGGCCCGGACGGCGGGGGACAGGGCCAGAACGGCGGGGGACAGGGCCAGAACGGCGGGGGACAGGGCCAGAACGGCGGGGGATAAGGCCCGGACGGCGGGGGAGCCCCTTGCCCCGGAAATGAACCTCCCCGCCGCAGAGCGGACGGGGTATCTTGTAAGCGTTGCCTTGATTACGAGGTTCGTTCTGCAAGGAAATTATTTACTGTGGGGTCTACTGCCATTTTTTGTTGGCGTTACCAGTTTGAACCGCCGCAGAGCGGCGGGGTATTAGACCCCACTGCGAATAAAGCGAATACATGTTACATCCTTTATCCCGGCATATATACGCAGTTCGTATATATCGCCGCCCCCGGCGATTATAGATGTATTGCGTATATATCGCCCCGGCCTGAAGTAAAGCGAATGCGTGTTACAGCCTTTATCCCGGCATATATACGCAGTTCGTATATATCGCCGTTTCAGCGAGTATAGACGTTATTCGTCTAACCG
>JAISPH010000216.1 GCA_031275035.1 Treponema sp. | reverse complement strand
CTGGCGGCCTTTGCCGCCGGAACCGCGCCGGTCCGGGACCTGCGGTCCGGGGCATTGAGCGGCCGGACGGGGAACAGCGTCATCCTCCTCAAAAACGGCGGCGGGGATGAGTGGGAAACCTTTAAGGCCAACATGAACGCCCTGGCGGCCCTCTCCGCGGCCGGCCTGGTCCGTTCCGCCTATCCGGTAGGTCCCGGCGGCGCCGCCGCCGCCCTGGCTCTGATGGCTTTCGGCAATATGACGGGGATTGAAGTGTATGCCCCGGTCCTTGGCGCTTCGGGTTCCGCCAATGGAACCCAGGACTGCGCATATCAGGGATCGGTATTGGCGGAACTGGCCGGAGATCTGGAAACCCTGCTTGCGGAGGGGGCGGAAGCATGCCTTCGGGGGGCGTCCTGGTTCCACGCCGCCAGGACCGTAGAGGAACCGGTCTGCCGTATCAAAACGGATCTTCCCGCCGGCGGAAACCCCGGCGTTTCGGCGGAACTGTCCCTGGCGGAACTGCGGCGGGCCTATGAAGCCCCCCTGGCCCAGGTCTATCCCCAGACCGCCGCCGGTCATACCGTAGCGGAAACCCCGGAGGCCGCCAGCGGAAGCGTGCGGATCGATACGCCGCCGGCGGAGGATCTTTCCGCTCTCAAGCTTAAACCGGGCATCACGAATTGTACTGTTTCCGTCAAATGCCCCCCCCTCGTGATCCTGCCGGTTTTCCCCGGAACCAACTGCGAGTGGGACATGGAGCGGGCCTTCCGGGAGGCGGGGGCCGAAACCAGGCTGGTCATTTTCAGAAACAGGGACCGAAAGGATATTCTTGAATCCACCGGAGAATTGGCCCGGGCCGTCGGAGAGGCCCAAATTATAGCCCTCCCGGGAGGGTTCAGCGCCGGGGACGAGCCCGACGGTTCGGGGAAATTTATCGCCAATGTTTTCCGGTCCCCCGCGGTGGCGGAGGCGGTTACGGAACTGCTGGAAAAACGGGACGGCCTGATGATAGGGATCTGCAACGGTTTCCAGGCCCTGATCAAACTTGGGCTGGTCCCCTATGGATGCTACCGGGATGCGGACAGTTCCATGCCCACCCTGACATTTAACCGTATAGGCCGCCACGTGTCCCGGATGGTACGAACCAAAGTGATGTCCAGCCGTTCCCCCTGGCTCAGACTGGACCCTCCGGGAACCGTCCATGTGCTGCCCGTAAGCCACGGGGAAGGCCGGGTGGCGATCCGCCGGAAAGAGGCCGAGGCCCTCTTCCTGGCGGGGCAGGTTCCCTTCTGTTATGTGGACAAGGACGGAGAACCGGCCATGACGGAGCCGGACAATCCCAACGGATCGGACTTTGCCATCGAGGGCCTTACCAGTCCCGACGGCCGTATCCTGGGAAAGATGGGCCATTCGGAGCGGCGGGGGGAATATGTACACATCAATATTCCCGGCAACAAACGGCAGGGAATCTTTGAAGCGGGGGTCGCCTATTTCCGGTAAACCTCTTATGACGCTTGCCCATCGTCCGAATCATGGACTTTTAAGTGGAATTTGGCGAACCTGTGGTGCGACGGAAACTGAAGTTTCTGAACAACTCTACTATAATGGGGAGAGGAGCTTTGCCATGAAAATAAAACTTTTTTTCTCCTGGACGGTCTTGGTTTTGGTACTTTCGTCCGTTCCGGCGGTGTCCTTGGCGGGCTGCGCCGGAAAGGTTGAGGCGCAGACAATGCCGGGCCAGGGAAACGCCGCGGCAGCCGCCGGGCGGCCCGGCGGCTCAAAGGTGTACTTTACCGGAGACATCAGCCCGGCGGGTTTGATGGCGGCCTACAATGCCCTTGGGCAGCGGGCAAGCGGCAGGGTGGCGGTAAAGATCAGTACCGGCGAACCCCCGAACAGCAACTATCTGCGGCCGGAGCTGATAAAAGATCTGGTACAGTCGGTAAACGGAACCATCGTTGAATCCAATACGGCCTACGGCGGAAGACGGGCAAGTACGGCTCTGCACAGGCAGGTTGCGCAGGATCACGGCTTTACCGCGATTGCGCCGCTGGACATTCTGGACGAGGATGGTTCCGCCAGCCTGCCGGTACGGGACGGCACGCTGCTGACTGAAAATTTTGTCGGCGCCCATTTTAAGAACTACGACTACTTTGTCGTCATTTCCCATTTCAAAGGCCACGCCATGGCAGGTTTTGGCGGCGCCATAAAAAATATCTCCATCGGCATCGCTTCCGCCGAAGGAAAAAGCTGGATCCACTCGGGGGGCAAAAGTAAACGCAATCCCTGGGGCGGAGATCAGAATGCATTCCTCGATTCCATGGCGGAGGCGGGGAAGTCCGTGGCGGACAGCCTGCAGGGCAATATCCTCTATATCAATGTTATGAACCGCCTATCGGCGGACTGCGACTGCAACGGCAATCCGGCGGCTCCCGACATGCACGACATAGGCATCCTTGCCTCCCTTGATCCCGTAGCCCTGGATCAGGCCTGCGTCGATCTTATCTATGCCGCGCCGGACGGGCAATCGCTGATACGGCGCATGGAGTCCCGAAACGGCATACGGACAATCGATCATGGAGCAAGAATAGGTTTGGGCAGCAAGACATACGAGCTGATCAGACTAAATGGCTGAAACACTCCGGCGGGAACTGATCTACCTTTGGTACTATTTCGACATCCAACTCCGGCAAATCACCGGATACTGGATTCTGGGTATGGTACTGGGCTCCCTCGTTTCCGTTTTTGGAAAGGAAAAGATACACGGCCTTTTTGCCTCTATGCGGGATAAAAAGCTGGGGATCCTGGGCATAATCCCCGCTTCTTTTATAGGCATTGTTTCTCCCCTTTGTATGTACGGTACCATTCCCATTGCCGCCTCCTTTTCCGAAAAAGGAATGGAAGACGACTGGCTTGCCGCGTTTATGATGAGTTCCATCCTCCTCAATCCGCAGCTGCTTTTTTACAGCGCCGCGCTGGGCATCCCGGCCCTTGTCATACGGTTTGTCAGTTGTTTTCTCTGCGGCATTGCCGCGGGGCTCTGCGTCCGTTTCTTCTGCAAGCAGGGACGTCTCTTTAATTTTACCGGTTTTACCCTTCCGGCGGATCATGATACCAGCCCGAATCCCGCCCTCCGCTTCCTCAAAAATGTGCTGCGGAACGTGAAGGCCACCGGACTTTATTTCCTTGCCGGGATAATCCTCTCGGCCCTCTTCCAACGTTATGTACCGGAAGAAACCGTGGCGGCCCTCTTCGGCAGGAAAAACCGGGGCTTCGGCCTCCTTATAGCCGCCACCGCCGGCGTTCCGCTCTATGTATGCGGCGGAGGAACAATACCCCTGTTACAGCAATGGCTCGCCGCCGGAATGAGCATGGGATCCGCCGCCGCCTTTATGGTTACAGGACCAGCCACCAAGATTACCAACCTGGGGGCAGTCAAAATCGTATTGGGAGCAAAACACTTTCTGTTTTACCTGGCCTTTGTCATTCTGTCGGCCCTGGCTGCAGGATGCGCCGTAGACTGGTTTTTAAGCGGAATGCGGATCAGATATACCGGGTAATTGCGGAGGCCCCGGACGCAAAGCCGCCGGGACGCCTTTGCGTCCGTTACTTGTCGCGGAAGGTAAAATTGCTCCCCGACTGCGATACAGACACCCGGCCTATTGGCGAATAATCGACATTGTAAACGGAGGCGCTGTTGTTGAATCCGGCTGAATAGTTGTCTCCCGGGACAAGGGCGACGCTTCCGGTATCATCAGACAGCGTTACGCATTGCTTTATAGGCGGTCTGGAATGTGGCGAAGTGAGGCGCGGGAAGGAGCCGCAGGCGACTGACCTAGCCAAAACGGAACCTGAGCCGTCTGCTGGCGGCGAAGCATATACAGACCTTATGCGCAGTTTGGGCTTTTCTATTGATTCTTTAATATAGCATCAATTTCTCCTACTGTTAGATTTGGCCGCTGATATTTTTCGCTTGTATAATCCCCGTAGCCGTTCTCATATTGCTGAATAAATCTAACCGTCCCAACAGGTCCTAACGCTTCCCTTAATGCCTGTAGACCGGTTTTCCTTATTTCAATTAAATTATTCATATCAATTGTCTCGTCCATTTCCTGTATCCTCCAATATAAAATTCAGTGGATTCTTTACTTCTGTTTTTAAACTTATTTTTGAACACGCCTTCTCAAATTTGTCATCCATCGTTAATAATACATCCGCTTCCGCATCTTCCGCAAAAGATAAATGAAACCTGTCCAATGTCCTTATTTTTGTCTGTTCGGATAATTCCTTTACCCGTTTAAGTATATTAATATTATACTCCGCTTTTTTGTTTATTGTCTGTGTATAAAAATTCTTTACTTTTCCTGTTTTTCCATGTTCTCAATTTGCCCAATTTCAAAATCTAGCACGGGGCTGCCTATAATTTCGTCATTGCTTTGTTTCCGCCTGTTAATTATTGCCAAGACGGCCTCGCCTTCCAGATGTATCCGTTCCTGAGTTTGGTCATCATAAGGCCTGTTATAACAACATGTATCCAGATATATTTTCATTTACACAAATTCCTATAAAGGCTGTTTTAACAATATATCACAATGAAAAAATAATCAATAGCCATGAAATGTATTATTTTTTATACATTTTGTATTTTTCCGATAAATTTGGCATTTCGCATAACGTTTCGGCTGTATGCGACGTTTTTGCAGCCCGAATAAGGGCTTTGCGAAGCAAAGACCAGGGCTG
>JAISPH010000211.1 GCA_031275035.1 Treponema sp. | reverse complement strand
CCGTTTCGCTTCCCGCCCGCTTTGAAACGATTGCTGCGGGTACAGGCGGGCCGTTTATTGTAGACGGCGCCCATACTCCCGCCAGCGCCGCCCTCTGCGCCGAAACATTTTGTACCCTCTACGGCAGGGGGGGGATCCTCCTTTTCGGCTGTGCCAAGGGAAAAGACGCCGGGGGAATGGCCAAATCCTTGCTGCCGCATTTTTCTCAGGTGATTATCACCGCCCCCGGAACATTCAGGGAAAGCGATCCGGAAGCCGTCTATGGGGCCTTTTGCCGCACCGCCGACAGTCTCGGCAGTTCCGGCCGGCCATCCCTCAGTCTTGTTCCCGATACAAAAAGCGCCTTTGAAAAAACCGTCCGGACGGCAAAAGAAAAAAAACTCCCGGTTCTTTCCTGCGGTTCGTTTTACCTTGCCGGGGAATTGATACAGCACAGCGCCGGGTGTTGATTCGTTGCGAAGGGTCCATACCCAAAAACCCGCTAACGCGGGGGATCCTTGGGGCGGAATCAAGGGTATGGACTCTGAGTCAAATACCTTTAGAGAACAACTCTCCGTACTCCGGTTTTAAAGTGTCGTACATTGAAATTGAGTAGAGTTGTTTAAAAACTTCAGTTTTTAAACAACAACCACTTACAAACAGCAAAATGCGGAGCATTTTGCAAGACTTGTTTAATAACCAACCGGGTTATTGAACAAGTTCATTGTAATCAGGTCTTGATTTGTGGATCAAGTTTAGCGCAGAGTAGCGGGGTTGTTGATTTGGTAATAGTAGCCCTGGAAAGCAAACCAAGCTCTATCGCAGGGGGATCAAGACCTGCTTCCAATAAACTACTATCACCGGTCATCTTCTTCTTCCAGGCGGCTGATGGCCTCCCGGGCCTTTTCCTGCAGATCTTTTCCGGCGGTTTCGTGTTCCAGTACCAACCGGTATTCTTCCAATGCCTTCTCGCGAAGTCCCAGGCTTTCAAGGTATTCGGCATATTCCAGGCGGAGTTCTTCGCCGCCGCCCTTTAAGAGGCTGGCATTGTAGGCATCCGCCGCTTCGGGTTTGCCCAGACGGCTTTGGGCGCGGGCCAAAAGCAGCAGGGCATTGGGGTTTTCGGTAGTATTGTATTTAATAAGCACCTGTTCCGCTTCTTCGTTTTTGCCCATGGCCAAAAGCACCAAGGCATAGTTAAAGCCTTCGTCGGCGCTTTCAGGTACCAGGGTTAGTACCCGCCGGTAATAGTCTTCCGCTTTTTCAAATTCCTCTGTTTTTATGCAGGTATAGGCCGCGGCCGTAAGGGCGGTAATATTTTCCGGGTCCGTTTTCAGGATCCGTTCAAAAAAGATAAGGGCCTGTTCATACCGGGCCTGTGCATAGGCTATGCGTCCCAGGTTATATTCCGACGCAGCCCTGGTGGCGGCGTGGAATTTTGACCGGTTAAACCAGACCTCCGCCTCGTCGTATTTTTTTAGATCCAGATAGGCGCTGCCTATGGCATAGTATTCCTCTGCCTTGACCGCCGAGGAGACGCAGGATCCCAGCATGCATAATCCAAACGGGATACAGAATACAGCCGCCAAAATCGCTATTCCCGGGTTCTTCTTCATTCGCAGCGGGGTTTGATACCAAGAACCCGCTTGCGCGGGGGAGGCTCTGCATAGGAGGTTCATTTTTTTTCGCGTTTAAGGACCGTATCTTCTATTCCCCGCAGCTGTTCACGGTACAGCTGGGCAATGTTAAAACCGTAATCGGCAATAAGCTGGATAATATCCCGGGGCCGATCCGGCAGGTCCTTGCCGTTAATCCGGTCGCCGGCATCCCCCAGGCCGGGAAGTATATAGGCCAATTCGTTCAAGACCGGGTCCATCCAGAGGGTATATACCGTACAGTTTTCCAGGGCCCGAACCACCCGCAGGGCCCCTTTAAGGGCGGCTATGACGTTAAAAAACCGCACCGACCGGGGCTTTACCCCCTCGTCCTGGAGGTACTTTATTACCGTTACCAGGCTTCCGCCGGTGGCGTTCATGGGATCGGCAAAAATAAGATCCCGGTCGTTCAGGGATTCAAGGTTAAAATAGGATTTATCCAGATCCAGAATATACTCCATATCGTTTTCATGCTTTGAATCGTCCCTGTTAATTTTAAAAAGCGCAAAGGGCGTTACATAGCCGTGGGAAGAGTATTCTTCGATCTCCTTGGAAAGGATCATGGAGGGAAGCAAGGCTCCCCTAAGCATGACACACATGACGGTGTTTTCGATTTTATCGTCAATATTATTTATTTTGTGGATCGCGAAATTTTGCACCGGCACATCCACGGGGGTCTTAACCACCATATAATTTTTGTTTGAAGCGGGGGTGCCCCCGTAGGCAAGCTTAAAGAGCATTTCATAGGCCCGTTGAATATAATAGACAAACTCTTCATGTTCGGTCCGGTGGTCCCGTAGTTTGGCAATTACCCGGGAGGCTTCAGGGTGGCTTTCCTGGGGGGTTAAAAAAGAATAAACCTGGAGGCCCCCTTCCTCCTTGCAAATTTCCTGCATCAACGCGCCCATCTCGTTATACAGCCCGATAAGATTTTCCTCTTCCCGTTTATGTTCAGATTCAAGTCTAGTGGTGGAAAGGATATTAAAACAAGCCAAGGCTGTCCGGTAGAGGCTATCCATACGGGAAAGGTTTGTTTTGTCCTTGTCGGTTAAAAACCCGTCTAAATCTTCGGCCTTTAAAACAACCCGGTTCATGGATACATCATACTCAGGGAGCGGCGGGTCTGACAATAGCTTCGTTTACCGGATCTAACTCCGGGTTCCGCAGCTGCGCCGCCGCCCGGCCCCGCCATTCCCCCGGACCGCTGCCGCTGAGGAAGGTCCAGATTTCCCTTGCGGAACGGCGGCGATTACTGCCGTACAGAGAATTGGCCAGATAGTACATGGTACGGTAATATTCCACGCCGGTAATATACGACTGAGCTTCCCGGTTTCCCGCCAGATCCCGTAAAAGATTTTCCAGGGAACTAAAGGCATAATCGTACCGGGACTTTACAAGGGATTCTATCAACACCGAATTCTGAATAAGAAAGGCAAAAAGCAGATGATCCGCGGCTCTGTTATGCCTGCCTGAGGCATAGTAGTACAGGCCCAGGATCCGGTGGGCCCGTTCCACCGGTGGATCCATATGGCGAAACAAAACTAAAAAACGATTGATCCCGTTATTTTCCAGGCTTTGCATCATATTGGATCGATCAAAAGATTCCCGGCTCCAAAGGCTGTCGGATTTGATGATTTCTTCCAGAATCGTAACCATCCCGGTGTATTCCCGCCGGATGCGTCTAAGGTCCGCAATTTTATACAATAGCTCGGTCTCAAAGCTTGGGATTTCCAGTAATGCCCGGTTGGCATAGGCTTTTTGGTACTGGGTCAGGGCAATGCCGTATTCCCCCTCCATCCGGTAAACCTCACCTATCCAGTATTCCGCCTCGGGGTAGTTTTTCAGCCGCCCCAGTTCCGTCAGGGCCTCCCGGGCGGAATTGTGAAGTTTTTCCCGGGGAACCCGGTAATACAGTTCCTTTAACGCATCCGCCGCATTTACCTGAAATTCCTTTGCAATGTATACCTCGATAAGCCCCAGATCGTCCTGGAGGCGCCGTACCGCATGGGTCGACAGCACCGTGATAAAATCCTGTTCCAATTTGGCATAGAAATTCTTCCGGTGATCCCGGGCATTTTCAAAAAAGCGAAGCGCATCCCCATAGGCCCTATTCCTAAAATACCCCTTTCCCTGTTCCAGGGTATACCACCAGGGATCCTGCCTTCGCTGTTGGGCCGCCGGACTTTGAAGGCCCAGGACAAGGAGCAGGACAGTCATAAGAGGGCGAAAACGCAGGGAAGGAGAAAAAGAAATATCAATATACCGGTGCCCGCGTTCTGTCATATCTTTGCCAGTTCTTCCGTAAAGGCCCTGTCGGCTTCGCTTATATCCCCGCCATGTACGTCCATGGTTCTGGTTATTCGTCCGTTTCTAAAAATTAAAATACTGTCCCCCGCTCCGGTGATCCCCACATCGGCGTGGCGGGCCTCTCCGGGGCCGTTCACCACGCAGCCCATCACCGCAATGGTCACCGGTTTCTGCAGGGCATAGAGCCGATCCTTCCACCGTTCGATAAAACCATGGGTGTCGAAACTGTTCCGTCCGCACCGGGGGCAGGAAACGATGTTGACCCTCCCCCGCCTGAGCCGCCGGGCCGCGTCCGCCCCTTCGGCCAGTTCCGCGGCGGCCTCCAGAATTTC
>JAISPH010000202.1 GCA_031275035.1 Treponema sp. | reverse complement strand
GGAGTGGTCCGCCGCCATCCCTTTCCCGGCCCCGGCCTTGCGGTCCGTATCCTGGGGGAGGTAACCCGGGAGAAGTGCGATATACTCCGGGAGGCGGACGCCGTCTATATCGAAGAACTCAAGCGCCGCCGGGGCCCTTCGGGGGAAAGCCTCTACGACGAGATATGGCAGGCCTTTGCGGCGCTGCTCCCCATCCGGTCCGTAGGCGTCGCCGGGGATGTCCGCAAGTACGGCTGGGTTCTGGTCCTCAGGGCTATCACCAGTTCCGACGGCATGACCGCCGGGGTGTATCCTTTTCCGGCAAAGGATCTTTTGGAAATTGCAACCCTGATCACCAATACCGTTAAGGATATAGGCAGGGTAACCTACGATATATCAAGCAAACCCCCCGCCACGATTGAATGGGAATAGGGGGCCGCACAATTCCCGGCAGGCCCCCAAAACCCAGCCGGGGTTCCGGAGCTTCCCTCTAATAATTGTTTGCATCAAAGGATTCGTCGATGCACTTATGAATTGCGGACAAAAGACGGCCCGTAATTTCTCTTTTTATTTTATGGGGAAGGCCGTTAAGAAAATCTCCGGTTTGTAAGTCTTCTTCCGCGGCGTTCTCACTGGTTTCCTGCACAAACAACTGATATGAGGCAATCTGAAGGGCCCAGGCGATTTTTTCTATCTTTTCAAAGGATGGGATCCGCCGTCCCGTCTCAATTTCTCCGATGTAATTGCCGCTGGTATCGCATAGTTGGGCAAGGGCCATCTGCGATATGCCCCTTTTTTTACGGAATTTTTTAAGATTGACGATAAATGTTTCCTGTAAGGTCATCGACATAGTCTAATAGACAATAGAAAACAAACGCCTGCAACTGTCTTATTGACATTATTTATTTTAACAATTTATAATGTCTCCTGGACATAGTTTATGAATATTCATTTCATATAATTATGATCCTCTTCCCGTGGGCGTATGCCCGCAACAGCTTTAACGAGAGGAGTATACGATGAAAAAAGCAATTACCCTGTCGATTTTTATTCTCGTCCTGGCTGGAGGAGCCTTTGCTCTGAACCCGCCCCCTTTTACTTTTAGCATCGGGGGCGGCATCTTCTATGCGGGGGACTATAAGGAAGCGGAAGCTTCCCGCCAGACGACTTTATCTAGCGTTCCCATAGAATATTCTCCCTACGGAAAAACAGACTTATCGTCTTTCGGTTTTTTCGGGTTCTTTGACGCTACCTATTTCGAAGTGAACCTGGGTTACTTTGCCGGTCAGAGGAAGACGAACATTGTTGTTCCCACTGAAGATTCCCTCTTCACGGGTTTAATTATCGGCGTTTTTGGAAAGTACCCCTTTGTCTTTGGCAAAATTTCCGTTTTTCCCCTGCTGGGCGTTGAGTACCAGCTTTTCCTCTCCGGTCGAGTTTCCGGTCTGGGACCTATCCCTATAAGCACCGATACGGAGGACTTCAATGCCTTTTGGTACAAGTTCGGTTTCGGCGCCGATTTTGCCCTTACCGAGACCCTGTTTCTCCGGGGGGAATTTCTCTACGGTTTCAGGCAGAACACTAATGCTGAAGATGAGCTCGAAAGAATATGTATCGCCATGTATCCGTCGTCTCCGGTGTCTGTCGATCAGGGCGTAGGCCACGGGCCTTCCCTCAAATTTGCGGTGGGGTATAAATTCTAGGGCCGGTTTAATAGAGTTGTTCAGAAACTTCAGTTTCTGCCGAACCAAGGTTCGCCAACAACCGCTTAAAAACAACAAAAAATGTGGATTTCTTAATGAAATCCACGTTTTTTGGGAGACTTGTGCCGGACGAAAGTCCGCGATAACCAACCGGGTTATCGAACAAGTCCAATGACTCTCCCCGCCGCAGGCAGCGGGGAGAGTCGTCCCGATAGGTATGGATCCCCGCCTTCCAATCAGCCCGTTGGGCCGGTAATGAAAAGAAGGATTTACGCGCCGCTATACGGCGGCGCATAATTGTATCCGCGATCCCGCCCGCCGGCTTCAGGGCGGGTCCGGCGGTATTCCCGCCTTAGGGAGTCAGATCGGCGATGTTCCCTTCAAGATCATAAACGATTTTATAGGTGGAGGAATTAAACGGGAAACCGCCGCCTACGTTCCATCCCCGGACATAGTTAACCCCGTCGTATGTGGCGGCCTTGTTTAGATACATAAAGACGCTTGGCGTTCTTGGCGAAGCGCCGGCCCTGACCGGGGTAACCGCCGGATCGCTGGTAAACAGACCTCCTCTAACACCGGGAAGGAGATTGGACATGTCAAACAGGTATGCGTCGTCAATAAATGCGGGAAGGTTCATGGTAAGCTTGCCGTCCGCCGATATGGAACCGGTTGCTCCGGGGAGAGATTTGTATTGCGTACTGGGCCCGGACGCCTCAATGTTACCTATCCTGAACGTAAGCGCTTGAACCCCGCCGCCGCCCATATAGTTCGTAAATCCATCCGCCCCCCCGCTCTTTTCATCACCGCTTTCCTGGCTCCATCCGGTTATCCGGTACAACTGGACATCCTTAAAAATACCCTCCTGCGGCGTTACCCCCGATGGGGCAGATTCGGAGGAGCCGTCGTCAAACGTGATGCTTCCTGTTATGCTGTTTATTCCCTGGTCGTTTACCGTTACTTCTATAGTTGACGCCGGTGCGACTGTAGGCGCAAGTACGAGCGCCGAATCGCCGCCGCCGGTAAAGGCGCCGGTAGATGTTTTGACAGTCCCATCAGTCTTAAAAAGAACCAATTCATAGTTGTTCCCGGTAATCCTCACCACATATATTGCTCCATCGCTTGAAGCGCCTATGTACTCCCTGCTTTGGGGCGGCGAAGCGGTTGTTCCATTATTACAGCCCATAAATACAACAGCCGACACCAGCAAAATACCGGCTGTTCCTGTTAAAACCCAGCGTTTTTTCATAAGAATTTTCCCCCTTAAAAATACTGTATACTTTTCTATACGAATCTTGGATTTTTGATACAATTTATGTTCAATAATCGTAAATTATAGTAGATATGATATAAAGATATAGCATGTTTATCAATAACTTTTTTTATTTTATATCAATAATAATATAGAAATGCATTTGGAACGGCTTGTTATTGATAATATTAAGCGTATACGTAAAGAAAAGGGATTTTCCCAGGAAAAACTGGCTGAGGCGTGCAATACGGCGACTAGTTATATCGGACTAATGGAAATTTACAGAAACGTCCCCAAACTTTCTACAATCGAAAGAATAGCCGAAGCTCTTAATGTCGATCCTTTAGTATTTTTTCAGGATACAGGCGGCGTTTCTCTGGAACAGGAGGCTGAAATACAGTATAAAAAAGAGAGAATTTTATTGGTTTTTGAAAGGGAAATAGACGCTATTTTGCATAATCGCTGATCAACTTTTTCTGTTTTGCCCTCTGGTTTTTATACATGACCGGTTATCCGCGCCGGAGTTCGATGACCAAAACCCGCCTTTGACGGGAGTTATCCTGATATGACGAGGTCTTCTATGAAAAAGTGCGCATTGCTGTCTGCGGTTTTTGTCCTGATCCTTTTTCCGGCGCTTGTTCCGGCCCAAACCCAGCCCGGCCAGGACGCTGCAAAGCGGGATATCTGGGTCATCCTCGACGTTTCCGGGAGCATGAATGAGGAACGGAAATTCGTCAATGTCCAGGATTATCTTGAAGAGGAGGTAATCGGCGGCCTGCTCCAAACCGGGGACAGCTTTACTTTGATCGCGTTTGGCAATTCCGCGGCGGATCGTTTTTCCCGGACCATTGATTCCGATGCGGCAAAGGCCGCCCTCCGGGATGATCTGCGGAAGCTCGAAGCGGATGACGACTATACCGATATCGGGATCGCCATGGAAAAACTTGCGGAACTGCTTGAACGCCGCAGGGAGCCCGGGGCCAGGCAGCTTATTCTTTTTATCACCGACGGGAAAAACACGCCCCCTCCCCAAAGTCCCTATGCGGGGAAGGATTTAAGCCTGGACGAAAGGTTCCGCTCCATTGGCGAGAAAATCTCCAAGGGCGGGTGGTTTCTCTATGTGATTGGCATTGGTTCCGGCACCGATGCGGAAAAGATAGCCCGGGCGGTGGAGGGTTCGGTGTATCAGAATACCGGTACGGAGCTCTCGGATCTGCGGCTCGACGCCTATGCCGAAAAGGTTGACGAGGAGGCGGCGCTCCGGGAGGCGGCTGCCGCTGCGGCAGGAGAGACGATCCCCCCGGCGGAGAACACTTCGGCTCTGCCCGTCTTTCTGACCGGAGCCGCCGCGGCCCTCAGCGTTCCCGCCCCGGTTTTGGCCGCCGCCGCCGTGCTGGTTCTCATCCTGTTTGCGGTGCTCTTGGTGTTCCTTATCCGCGCGTTCCTTCCGGTGACGCTTACCCTGAGCGACGGCAAGGATACGCTGGAACGGAAGCTTGTTCCCTTTGGGGGGCTTACCCTCAATTCCGCGGCGGCGGCCCTGGACGGTATCGGCGGCGCGGATGCGGGGCTCTTCCGTATCGAGCGGAGCTTTTCGGGGTTAAGGCTCCGCGTCCTCGACGGCGGGGGGTTTGCGGACAAATCCTCCTACGGGAAGGCCGGGACGTACCCTTTAAGAAATACCGAACTACAGTTAAAAAACGGCAGGAAGATCACGATCATTGCAGGATGAAGGCCGCCGCGGCCTGCGGGCGTGGATCTGTCCCGGCTTTTGGGGTAAAATTGCCCGATGGATCTTCGTTTTCAGCCTTTGGCTTTCCTGTCCTTGTTTTTTATCCTTGCCTGCGGTTCCCGGATTTCCCAGGCGGAAAAGGCCGTGGACGCGTACTACGGGGGGCGCATTGAGGAAAGCATAGCGCTCCTTGAAGATCTGCTTCGCAAAAAACCGGACAACGGGGATCTGCAAAACCAGCTTGTCTTTCTGTACCTTGAGCGGGGGGATAACGCGTCCGCCGCGGATCTGCTGCGGGTCATGGCTGAGACCCGGGAAGATCCTTACGATATCAGGGAACTCTTCATTACCCTCTGCCTTGGGGGAAACTATGACGAAGCGGCGGCCCTGCTGCCCCGGCTCGATGTCCCGGATGCCGGCGGGGAGCTCCGTTTCTACCAGGCCCTGCTCTGCCGGGGCCGGGGGGATGAGGAGCGGGCGGCGGCTCTGCTGCGGGAGAGTCTTGCCCTTGAGGAGTTCCGGCCCCCGGCCTGGTTTTTTCTCGGGGGCCTGCTTATGTCCCGGGACCCCGCCGGGGCCGAGGAATGTTTTAAAACCTGCCTCGGCCAGGATCCGGCCTTTGCGGAGGCCCTCTTTCCCCTGGGCCGTCTGCTCTTTGACCGCGGACAGTACCGGGAGGCCCTCGGTTACCTGGACCGGGCCGCCGGGAGCTTTCCCCAAAGGGAAGAAATCGGCTCCCTCCTCGGCGAATGCCGCCGGCGGCTTCCCAAAACGGCGGAGGTCCCCCACGGGGTCAGGATCGATGCGGATCCTCCCAGGGTAAAACCGCCGGCGGAGAAGGGGCTGGTCCAGGTACGGATAGCCCTTATCGAGGAATGTCCCCTCATCCCGGTAAAGACCGGCGGAAGCTGGACCCTCAGGGGAAACGGGGAGCCCGGTTTTCCCGCCGCGGTTCTTACCGGCGGGGCTTCGGAACAGTTCTGGATACGGCCCCTGGAGGGGGGCTTTATTGCGGCGGAGGATCAGGAAGGGCGGGTCCTCTTCTCCGCGCCGGGACCGCTTACCCTGAGCTACGACGATGGGGAAAGTTCCTCCACCGTCGGGGCCGCGGCTCCGGTGAACCGTTCCTACCGGGGCAGCCTCGAATTCCGGTCCGCCCCTCCGGGGATTACGCTGATCAATATCCTCAACATTGAAGAGTACCTCTACGGAGTGGTCCCATCGGAACTGCCCTATTTCTGGCCCGCGGAGGCCCTGAAGGCCCAGGCCGTCGCCGCCCGGTCCTATACCCTGGCCTATCTGGGGGCCAATGCCGAAAAGGGCTTCGACCTTTACGGTTCGGCGCTCTCCGCCGCCTACCGGGGAATCGGAGTTGAGCGGGAGGAGACCACCGCCGCCGTAGACGCTACCCGGGGAATATATCTTGAGGCGGGGGGCCGGCCCCTGAGGGCCTACTATTCCGCCAACCACGGCGGCTACAGCGAGGACAGCCTTTCCGTATGGGGTTACGACGCCTTTATGACCGCCGTGCCGGATCTGCTGACGCCGGGGCGGAAACGGCCCCTGCCGCCGGATCAGCTGGTCCGGTGGATACGGGAACGGGTTCCGTCCTATTCGTCGGCGGAGAATCTCCACTATCCCGAGGCGTATCGCTGGGAACGCTGGGTCTCCGCGGAGGATATAGGCCGCCGGGCCGCCGGAGCCGGCCCCGTGGGAAAGGTCCTTGGGGTGATAAGCCGGGGCCGGGGCATTTCCGGCCGGGTCAACAGGGTGGAGATCCGGGGCAGCGAAGGAACTGTTTTTATAGACGGCGACAGGATACGGTACTGCCTGGGGGGGCTGCGGAGCAACCTTATCGCAATCAACGCCCTCCTGGGAAAAGACGGCTCCCCGGAGTTTTTTATTTTTCAGGGGGCGGGTTACGGCCACGGGGTCGGCCTGGATCAAAGCGGCGCCGCGGGAATGGCCGGGGCGGGGTACGGCGCGGAAGAAATATTGAGGCACTACTATCCCCGGGCCAGGCTTAGTTCCCGCATTTCCGGGGAGTAGGGCCGCCTGGAACCGGCGGGTCCCCGGACAGGTCCGGTAACGGCCCGGCGGGATGGTTTTTAAGCGCAGAATCCGGGGAAGTTTTAGCAGTATGCCAGGCCGGCGAGGATACAGCCCTGGCCGGTGATATAGCTCAGCATGACGGGGAGGTTGCCGTACCGGGGCAGGGTCCTGAAGGTATAATAACCCAGGATACTGTCCGATACGCCAAAGAAAATGCCCCCGGTAAAGGCCAGAAGGCCTGGAAGATCCCGCCGGTACAGCATAAGCTGAAGGGCGCTGAGGATCATCAGCTCAATGATAATGCTATAGATCTTTACGGGGATACGCATACCGGGACCGGGATTGAGGACCCTGTTTACGAGAAACCACAAAGGCGCCGCAAGGACCGCGGAAACGATCAGGGCCGGTATGTGCAAAGCGCCGGTGAAGAACAGCATCGAGAAAATATAACAGAGGTGCCCCAGCAGAAAGCCGGAAAGCCCCAGGATAAAGAACCGTTTATCGCCTGTTCTGATAAGCAGAATATCCCCAAACCAGCCGAAGACCGCCCCCAGCAGGACGACGGCCAGGACATTCTTTGCCGCCGCGGCGTAAAAAAAGATCAGCGGCGGCATCAGGAAGACCTTGGTTATTTTTCTGAACGTTTCCCTTCCCAGCAGAATAGCGATCAGGTGCAGCAGCGAAACAAGGACGAACAGGGCCAGCGCTGTTTTGGCGGATAAACTCATCGCAACTCCATTATGCTTCAGAACCGGAGGATCTTCCCGCCCTGATGGGTCTCAGTTCCGCATCGCTTACCAGAGCGGGGTCATCCACGCCGATGGGAAGCTCCCGGCCTTCCTCCGCCTCTACTTCTTCTTCTTCAAAGATCTCCCCGGGAAACCCCGTATCGGCGGCGGCGTCTTCGTTTTCAATCCGTACCGATAGTACCTTGGTTATCCCCGATTCCAGCACATGGTTGCCGTCCTGGAGGTGCAGCTGCGCCGCTCCGCCGCCGAAAAGCCGGCGGAACATATTGTGGAAATTCTTTTTTATTTTGTTATAGGTATTCATAAA